>NZ_JASMRM010000021.1:0-28637 GCF_041431305.1 Cloacibacterium sp. Arc13 | reverse complement strand
TATACTTGAATTACTCCCAAATTAAACTTATCTGTAATAGGAGAATTATTTGCAACTTCTATTCCTGCAGATATCCAAATGAATTGCAATAGGGATAGTAGTGGAAATCCTTTTTTTGCTCGGTATAGCGTTGGCAAAAAAAGATTGCAACGGATAGCCCGACTCGAATAAGCGTTGGCATTGCTTTGGAATGAGGGATTGCCCTAAAAAGAAAAAATCCGTCCTAAAATAGAACGGATTTGATTATTTGAAGTGAAGTTTTTTTATGCTAAAACTTCAGACACTTTGTTAGCAGCTTCTTCTAGTGTGATTGCTGAGTGAATTGGTAAACCAGCATCGTCAATCAATTGCTTCGCTTCTACAGCGTTTGTACCTTGAAGACGTACAATTAAAGGAACTGGAAGGCTTCCCATAGCTTTGTAAGCGTCTACTACACCTTGTGCAACTCTGTCGCAACGAACAATTCCTCCGAAGATATTAATCAAAATTGCTTTTACATTTGGATCTCTTAAGATAATTCCGAAAGCGGTTTGTACCCTTTGTGCATCTGCAGTTCCACCTACATCTAAGAAGTTTGCAGGATTACCACCAGAAAGTTTGATGATATCCATGGTAGCCATTGCAAGACCAGCACCGTTTACCATACAAGCTACGTTACCGTCTAATTTCACGAAATTAAGACCAGCTTCGCCAGCTTCTACATCCATAGGATCTTCTTCTCTAGTATCTCTTAATGAAGCTAAATCTTTGTGACGGAAAAGTGAGTTGTCATCTAAAGTTACTTTAGCATCTACAGCTACAATTTTATTGTCTGAAGTTTTAAGAACTGGGTTGATTTCAAATAAAGAAGCGTCAATTCCTACATAAGCTTTGTAAAGTGCATCAATGAATTTTACGAATTCTTTGAAAGATTCACCTGATAAACCTAAGTTGAAAGCGATTTTTCTAGCTTGGAAACCTTGTAATCCTAAAGTTGGGTCTATTACTTCTTTGTGAATTAAATGAGGAGTAACCTCTGCTACGTGCTCAATATCCATACCACCTTCGGTAGAATAAACTACAGTATTTTTACCTAAAGCTCTATCTAAAAGTATAGAAACGTAGAATTCTTTAGTTTCGGTTTCTCCAGGATAATATACATCTTCTGCAACCAAAACAGAGTTTACCAATTTACCTTCTGCTGAAGTTTGAGGCGTAACTAATTTCATCCCGATGATGTTCTGAGCATTTTCTTTTAGTTTATCATAATTTGGTGAAAATTTTACACCGCCACCTTTACCTCTACCACCAGCGTGAACTTGAGCTTTTACTACCCAACCTTCGCTTCCAGTTAATTCTTTTAATTTATCAGCTGCTTCTACAGCTTCCTCTACGTTGTTTGCTACAAAACCACGTTGGATTCTAACGCCGTAAGAAGCTAAAATCTCTTTTGATTGATACTCGTGAAGATTCATAATATTTCTAAAATTTTTATTTAAAAGTTAGTTTTCACAAAAATATAAAAAAAGAGGCAAGTAGAAAGGAAAACCCATCAAGTTTTTTGCCTAATTTTTAATGATAATTTATTTTAAAACTTAGTCTTGGCGAAAACATAGATTAATAAAGCCCAACCTAAAATCATAAACAAACCACCAATTGGAGTGATAGGCCCTAAAAATTTAAGATTCGTCTTTAAAATGTCTTGAAAACTCAAGAAATAAATGCTCACTGAGAATAGAAACGTTCCCAAAATAATGAACCAAGCGGTAGTTTTTTCTATTCCTGTTTCAAATTTTAAGAAAAATCCTATGAGGAGAAGGAGTAAAGCATGATACATTTGGTATTTTACACCGGTTTCAAAACTAGTTAATCTTTCTACAGAAAGAACTTTCTTTAAAGCATGCGCACCGAATGCTCCTAAAATTACAGAAGTTAATCCGTACACTGCGCCGATGATTAAGGTAATGGTTTTCATTATTTATTTCTAAGTTTATTTAATTCTGAAATTACTTCGTGGTGACTTACGGTTTTGTCTTTAAAATAGTTGACAAAATATTGTTTTTCTTCTTCTGTAGCGCCAAATTGATTTAAAATATTGAATAAATGCATTTTCATGTGTCCTTTTTGGATTCCTGTAGTCACCAATGAACGGAGTGCAGCAAAATTTTGTGCCAAACCAGAAACTGCCAAAATACTCATTAATTCTTGAGCAGATGGTTTTCCAAGTAATGCTAAAGAAAACTTCACTAAAGGATGAAGATTGGTTAAACCACCAACTACACCAACAGAAATCGGTAAATCTATCCAAAATCTGAAAATTCCGTTGTCTGTAGTACAATGCGTAAGAGATTTGTATTTGCCATCTTTGCTTGCATAAGCATGCGCACAAGCTTCAGTAGCACGGAAATCGTTTCCTGTAGCGATTACCACAGCATCTATACCGTTCATAACACCTTTGTTATGAGTAGTTGCTCTATATGGTTCTATTTCTGCAATGGTAACGGCTTGTTTAAATTTCCAAGCGAATTCTTCGTTAGAAATTCCGCTATCATCTTTTAAATCATCTATTTTACAAGAAACTTCGGCTCTTACAATACAATCCGGAGTGAAGTTAGACAGAATATTCATCACAATCTGAAGAGAGTTCTTCTCGTCTTCTGAGAAAGCATCAGATTGAGCTACTTCTTCTTTTAAAGTTTTCCCGAACTGTTCCAGACAAGAATTGATAAAATTAGCTCCCATAGAATCTACCGTATTGAAACTAGCTTTGAGTTGATAATAATTTGCTAATTCCGAAGTTTTATCTATGAGTTTAATATCTAAAATTCCACCGCCACGTTTTCTCATGTTTGCGGTAATGTCTTCTGTAGCTTCAAAGAGTTTTTTCTTTAAAGTAAAATTGAAAAAATGCAATAATTTATGCGCTTCTACTTTGAAGATAAAGTGTGTGTGTCCTAATTTCTCGGTGTTAATAATCGTGGTTTTGAAACCGCCTCTTTCTAACCAGAATTTTGCAGATTTAGACGCTGCCGCAACTACAGAACTTTCTTCTACAGCCATTGGTAAAGCCATCAATTTTCCATCAATGAGGAAATTGGGCGCAATTCCGTAAGGCATGTAAAAATTGGTAATGGTATTTTCTGAGAATTCTTCGTGAAGTTTTTGTAAGTCTGGGTTATCGTTCCAATATTGCTGAAGAATCTTTTGGTATTCTTGGTTTCCTTGTAAATATTCGTTTATTAACCAATCAATTTTGTGTTGTTTCGAAAGTTTAGAAAAGCCTTCAATTGGTTTATGATTCATAGAATTGTTTTTTTACTTTTCAAAGATACAAAATTTGAAGAAGAAGACCAGAGTAGTGTTTTTACAAATATACTATGAGAAAAAGTGATAAAAAAAACAGTTTGAAATTCAAGTAAATAGAGATTTTTTGTAAATTTTTTTGTTTTAGCTATTGCAAATAGAAAAATTTGTATTAAATTTGCACCACCAAAAACGGTATAGACTCATGGTGTAACGGTAGCACTACGGTTTTTGGTACCGTCTGTCGGGGTTCGAATCCCTGTGAGTCTACACTTATAAAGAAACCTTCTGATTTTTCAGAAGGTTTTTTTGTTTCTAAAAATTCTATAAAATTCCAAAAAAATTCTATAATGCTCTGTTAATGTTATTGTTGAATCTTTGCAATGTAAACATCAAAGATTAAGAAAATGACAACGATAATACAAAACACTACCACTTTTGGATACAAAATAGTACAAACTATTTTACAAAATGAATATGTGCAATTATCTGCTCAATATCTTACCGCAGATTTTGTGATTATGGCATTAATTATAGAATCTAAAAAAATCCTACATAAAATTATCTAACACCAAAAAACGAAACTATGAATAATTTAAAACACATAGAGGATTATTTTATAAAGCTTCACAGGAATTTTGGTATTTCTGAATTGTCTTACCAGAACAGAAGATTAGAATTAGACGAAAGCAATATGAAACAATTGGTTTTCGCTTCTGAAGCTTTTGATGAGGAATTTGAAAATCTCGTAGATCATTGCTCCATGATTTATGATGAATTACAAAAGGGCTTTTCTTTAAGAATAAGAAAAGATGTAAACAATAATTATTTAGTTAACGTAATTTAAAAAATTAGAAAGTCATGAACATTTTATTATTAATACTCGCAGCCATTTTTATTGGATATTCTATAGAAACCTTCCATGAAAGTAGAACTAAACTGAATATTGTAAAAGTAATCTTATTCTCTTTTTTAGTAGCATTTCTTGCTAGTGGAATAAGCGCTTATGTTTTAGATAAAAATCTATTTACAGATTTATTTGATGGAACACTTCTCTTCAGCGGAATTGTAACTTCTATAATTACAACTTATTTTTTAAAATCTATCGTAAGTGAATAAAATAAAAATTCTGTAACAGATTTAGAAAATAATATAAAACAACCAACAGCAATTCTTTGCAACTTTGCAACAACATAAAAACAACATAAAGCTTAACACAAAAAATTTAAAATTATGAAAAACGTAAAAAGAGCTATTTTAGGAATAGGAATTTTATCAGCAGGTTTATTAAGCGCACAAAGTGCCGAAATGAATAACATGCTAAAAATTGGAGGAAATGTAGGAATAGCTGCTCCATCTACCAATGCTTCTGCAAATTTAGGTTTAGATGTTGCTTATCAACATTTGGTAACTCCAGGATTTGGACTAGGGATTGCTACAGGTTATAATCACTTCTTCGGAAAAGATAATGATGGAATCGAAAATAATGATTTCGGTGTAGTTCCAGTTGCTGGTTTAATCAGAGTTTATCCAAAACAAATAGGATTTTATTTCGGAACAGATTTAGGATATGCTTTTATCACTGGTGATGAAAACGTAGCAGCTAATGTACCTGTTGCAAGACCTGATGGTGGTTTCTATATCAAGCCAGAATTAGGATGGCATAACAGACATTGGAATGTAGCATTACAATACACCAAAGTTTTCACAGGTTCTAAAGGAGACTTACCAGGACAAGATTTTAATGCAGCCTCTCTAGGTTTAGGTGTTGCATACAACATTCCTTTAGGTGAATAATTTCATCTACAAAAACTAACAGTTAAAAAAGTAGTTTTCTCTTCATATAGTTTATTATTTAGTAAACTCTCACAAGTACGGATTTATTTGTTATTTGTGAGAGTTTTTTAAGATTTTAGACAAAAACAATGAGAGCTTACTTTTTTTACTAACTTTATAAACTAAATAATAACACAATGAAAATATTTACAAAATTCGACTATAACGCAGTTTGTAAAAAAGTATTAGAAGAAAAATTAGACCAATTAGGTGCTAAATATAGAGTAGTCGCTTTTGGTGAAGTAGAATTTTTAGAAAAAATTCCTGCCGAAAAGATGAAAGAATTCCGTGCAGAATTAGAAGAGTACGGCATTACCATCATCGAAAATCAAAAGACTGTTTTGATTGAAAAAATTAAAGAAGCCATCTTAGAAATGGTTCATTCTGAAGAGCCTATTAATGTAAAAGCTTCTGTTTATCTTACCGATAAACTTAATCACAGTTATGGTTATCTGTCCAATTTATTTTCAGAAGTTACGTTTAGTTCAATAGAGAACTACATTATGATGCAGAAAATAGAACGCGCCAAAAATTTAATCATTAAAGACAATCTTACTTTAACCGAAGTCGCCTATCGATTAAATTACAGCAGTGTAGCACATTTAAGTACACAGTTCAAAAATATTACAGGAATTACACCATCTCAGTTCCAGAGAATTATTACCAAAAGAAGAGAAATTGCAAACAAAAAATAAATCTAAATAAGAAAACTATGCAAACAGATTACATTCACATCATCTTGGCAGATGACGACGAAGATGACAGATTATTCTTCACCGATGCTTTTTCTGAACTGAAAATCAATACCAAAGTTCACACTTACAATGATGGAGTAGAACTCATGAATTATCTTAATTCAGACGAAGCGGTTTTACCACAGGTTCTATTTTTAGACTTGAATATGCCTAAAAAAAATGGGATAGAATGTCTCCACGAAATAAAATCCAATAAAAAATTTGATGATATTGCCATTGCCATTTATTCTACCTCATCTTCAGAAGAGCATATAGAAGAAACTTTCGTAAGTGGCGCGAATATTTACATCAAAAAGCCAAATGATTTTGATACACTTAAAAAAGTTTTATCAGATGTAGTGGCTATTAATTGGCAATACCATACTTCTGGTCTTAATAAAGATAATTTTTTACTGAGAATGTAATTTTATATGAAATTTACGAACAGACCTCTTTTTCTTAAAATTATTTTTGCTATAACCATAGCAATTATACTTTTTATTTCTTCGGTTTCTTACAAACATATTAGAGCATTGCATGATACTAATGAAATTGTAGAACACACCTATCGTGTACTGATAAAAATAGAGCATTTATTTACTAAAATTAAAAATGTAGAAATAGACAGAAGAAATTACTTATTGACTCATGACAAAAAATTACTCCGTCAAATTGAGTTTGATAAAGTAGAAATTAAACAAAATCTAGAACAACTCAGAGAAATAACTTCGGATAATCCTTACCAATTTCAAAAGACTAAAAAATTAGAATCTTTAATAGAAAAAAAACTGAAAGTAGTAAACGAAGTTTTAGATCCTAACTTTGATTTAAATGATAACCAGAAAGTTACAGATAATATCTACAGAGGAAAAGCGGTGATGGATGAAATTTCTGCCATTATTAGAAATCTAAGACAATCTGAGACTCATCTTCTAGAAACGAGGTCCTTAAAAAGTGATCAAGTCAATAAATACACACCACTCGTGAATTTATTGACCTTCTTTGTTACAATTGTTCTATTAATTCTTGCCATTATAAAAATCAATAGAGACCTAAAAGAAGCTAATATTAATAATGAAAAATTAATTCTTGCAAATGAAACCGCAAATCTTGCCGAACAAATCGGTAATTACGGAACATGGCAACTTAATGTAGAAACCAAAAAATATACTTTTTCAGAAAATGAATATCGTCTCTTAGGTTATGAGCCTAATTCTTTAGAAGATAATTATGAGGGATTTATGAATAGAATTCATCCTGATGATTTGTATTACGTACAAGGAATTGTCTCCGAGATGATTAATCATGAAACTTTATCACCATTCACTTACAGAATCATTAGAAACGATGGCGAGGTAAGATATTTACGTGCTTCTGGTAAAATGATAAAAAATCTTAGAAACGAAAAAATCTTATTAGGAATTACCAGCGATGTAACAGAAGAGATAGAAAATCAAAAAAATATTTCAGAAAAAAATATTGAATTAGAAAAGAAAAACAGAACTCTTTTCTTGGCTAATGAAACCAATAAAGAAGCAGAAATTGCTGGTAATTACGGTACTGCACAATGGTTTGTAAAAGATAATAGATTTATATTTTCTGATAATAATTACCGCTTATTTGGTCTAGATCCTAAAGATAAGCCAGAATTTTCAGAATTATTTAAACAAGTGCATCCAGATGATAAAGCAATGGTAGATGCTAAGCTAGATGAAATGGCAGAAAACAAATCATTTTATCCATATATCATCAGAATTATTAGAGCAGATAATCAAGAAATAAAATATCTGTCAATTAACAATAAGCACATAAGAGATGACAATAATGAAGAATATGTACTCATTATTTCTCTAGATGTTACCGAAATTTTCAAAGCACAAAACACCATTTTAGAGAGAAATAAAGAACTCGAAAAAATCAATAACGAAATGTTGCTCTCGAATAATGCATTGAAATTTGGCGAAAAAATTGGTGGTTATGGCAACTGGAGTTGGAACATCAAAGAAAACACTTGGTATTTTTCAGACAATTTATACAAATTATTGGGAGCCGAACCAAAATCTTTTGAGTCTAACCTAGATAACTATTATAACTATGTACATCCAGAAGATGTAGAATATTTTAAAAGTGTAATGGCAAAAATGGAAGAAGAAGAAAATCTTCCAGCCTTTACTTATAGAATTCTGAGACCTTCAGGAGAAATTATTCATGTAAAAGGAGTAGGAAGCCCAACTTTTGATGCTAATGGAAATAAATTTTTGGCAGGAGTTGTAGTTAATATTTCAGAAGAAGTTAAAAGAAGTCATACTCTTCAAAAAGCTTTCGAAGAACTTAAATATTACAATGAAAGTAGTAAAGAGGCAGAAATTATCGGGAAATATGGTTTCTGGAAATGGAATGTAGACAAAACTGAATTTGAGTTTTCGGATAATATTTTCAGACTTTTTGGAGTGGAAAAAGAAAATTTTGATCCTAAAGTAGATAATTTTATTCCGTATGTATATCCAGAAGATTTAGAGTATGTTTTAGAAAATCTTCAGAAATTACAGAATAAAGATAAAAATGCTCAACCTTACGAACATAGAATTGTAAAAAAAGATACTGGTGAAATAAGATACATTAGAGTTTCTAATAAGCCGATTGAAGATTCAGATGGAGGGTTTTATTATCTGATGATTACGCAAGATATTACCGAAGAAGTCAATAAAAATATAGAAACCAATCAAAAAAACAGAGAACTAGAAGCGTCTAACAAAGAATTACAGGCATTCAACTATGTTGCGAGTCATGATTTGCAAGAGCCGTTAAGAAAAATCGAAACTTTCATCTCTAGGTTGGAAGCTAAAGATTACCAAAATCTCACGGAAACTGGTCAACAGTACTTCGATAGGATAAAAGTTGCGGCTGGAAGAATGAGATTGCTGATCAAAGATTTACTGCAATTCTCTAGAACCAATAAATCTGAACAGGTTTTCGAAAAAGCAGACCTTAATGATTTGCTGGAAAATGCAAAACACGAAATTGCAGAACCTATAGAAGAGAAAAAAGCAGTGATTCATACCGCTCATCTTCCGAAAATGAAAGTGATTCCTTTCCAGATTCAGCAGTTGTTTATCAATTTATTGGGGAATTCTATTAAATATTCTAAGTCAAATGTAGTTCCAGAAATCAAAATAGATTACGAAAAAGCATCTTTTGAAAAAGTAGGAAATGTAACTTTCACTGCGAAGAGAATTTTCCACAAGTTTACTTTTACAGATAACGGAATTGGTTTTTCACCAGAATATTCGGATAGAATATTCGAACTTTTCAGCAGATTACACAATAAAGACGAAATTGCAGGAACCGGAATTGGTTTAGCCATTTGTAAAAAAATTGTAGACAATCATAAAGGCTTCATCTTCGCCGAAGGAAAACCAAATGATGGTGCTACATTTACCGTCTATTTGCCAGAAGTTTAAATAAAAATCATTAAATATTAAAACACGCTTTTTGAGCGTGTTTTTTTTATGCAAATTCTATAACAATAACTCAATTTTTTGTAATGAGATTGCTTCGCAATTGTCACATCTTTGTCATGTAGAAAGCGAAAAAAAATTTTCAGAAAAGTTGTTCATTTTATTCTACAATATTTTTACTTCTGCTTTTTTAAATAAGGATTAAAAAATTGAAATTTTATAACATCTTAAAATTCTAAAAATTTTAATTAAAATGATGTAATAAATTGTAAATCAAAAATTTAAATCTTTGTATTGTTAAAATGTAACAACAGATTTTAATCTTCATTGAAACGGAGAAGTAGCAATTATATAACAAAGCATTAAAATTATGTAACGAGAAAAATAGGTAATTTTTAAAAATTTGCAGATTAAAGAGATGATATAAATTATTATGAGTTATGAATAAATTTACCTATTTCACGGTTACATTGTTAATAATAATATGGGCAATTGGATTTTTCTTCTTCGAAACAAGTATATTGATTAATATATTATTTGTCTTGGCGCTTTGTATTATGATTTATGAAATTATAAAAGACGATATTAACAATAAACAGTAAAATTATGAACACCACAGCAAAAATAACATTAGGAGTGTTAGGCGCAACAGCAGTAGGCGCAGTAGCAGGAATTTTATTTGCACCAGCAAAAGGAAAAGACACCAGAGCAAAACTGAGAACACAAGCAAAAAATGCTCAATCTAAAACTAAAGAAACGATGAATCAACTTTCTGAAAAGGCAAAAAGCAAATACAATACTATTTCAAACCAAATTTCAGAAAAAGTAAAAGCAAACAAAGAGCAGATTTTATCTTCAGCAAAGAGCATGACTAAGGAAGTAGAAACAGAACTAGATGCTCTTAGATAAACACATAAACACACACACCAAATAAATATTAACACTAAATCACAAAATTATGATCAATATTATCGCATGGATTATTTTCGGCTTAATCGCTGGAGCAATCGCAAGATTTTTAAAACCAGGAAATGACGCAGCTGGCTGGATTACTACCATTATCATTGGTATTGTAGGTAGCGTATTAGGAGGCTTTTTAGGAAGAATTTTCTTCGGAGCAGACGTAACAAATGATGTTTTTAGCTTTTATAGCTTAGCCATGTCTGTAGTAGGAGCCATTATCGTACTCTACGCTTATAATGCACTTTCTAGAAGGGCATAAACCACACACACATCACACATAAACACCAAAAACAATAAATTATGAAAAAGTTAGCAACCGCACTATCTATTGGTGCATTCTCACTCGTGTTTTCACAGGGAGTAAATATTTCAAAATTTCACAGGGCTTATATCGCTCAAGACGAAAATAATGTAGCATTTTTAGTAAAAGCTCCAGATGACGAGCCTTCTAAAATGCAAGCGAAAATCAAAGCAATTAAAGCTAAAGAAAATGTAGCTCCGTATTCACAAGTTCCACTTTTACCAGGAACAGAAAGACCAAGTTTCGGACAAAGCAAACAAGA
Source organism: Cloacibacterium sp. Arc13 (assembly GCF_041431305.1). Taxonomy (NCBI): domain Bacteria; kingdom Pseudomonadati; phylum Bacteroidota; class Flavobacteriia; order Flavobacteriales; family Weeksellaceae; genus Cloacibacterium; species Cloacibacterium sp. Arc13. The sequence continues at coordinate 17,801 of NZ_JASMRM010000021.1, read as the reverse complement.
TTTCATCAATGCTGTAAATGCTAAAATTGATAAGAACGCAGTTACAGGTTCTGGTACTCAATACACACACGTAAGTTTCTTGGTAACAGAAACCGGTAAAATTTCAGACGTGAAAGCTTCAGGAAATAATGAATCTCTGAACTTAGCAACTATTTTAGCGATTTATGACCTCAACCAAGGATTTGTTCCTGCTAAATACAAAGGAAAAAATATGGCTTCTGTAGTTCATATGAATATCCCAGTAGAACTATAATTTAAAAACACCAAAATAAACATAAAAACATAAAATTATGGAAAGATCTAATATCGCTAGAAGATTGCAAACTTTTGCAATGGCTGTAATGGCTACTCTAATCGGAGGATTAGTTTGGGCACAAGAAAAAGCAGCACAATTAGACGTAGACGTAGACATGAATAAAGGTACGGATATGTCTGGAAACTGGATGCAGAATCCATTAATTTGGGTAATTGGCGCTCTAGTTCTCATCATTCTAATTGCATTAGTTGCAAGAGGAGGAAATAGTAAATAATTTTTTAATCATCATTTATATTTCTCTTTTTAACCAAAAAAAACTGTATCTTTTTATAAGGTGCAGTTTTTTTTATTTTTAAAGCGTTATTTTTGCAGTCTCAAAAAATAACAATTCATTATGCTTTCAGTTCAAGGTCTTGGTCTTCATCATTCGGGAAATTATCTTTTTAGAGATGTAAATTTTACCATCAAAAAAGATGATAAGATAGGTTTGGTAGGGAAAAATGGTGCAGGAAAATCTACACTTCTCAAAATGATTTCCGGTGAAATTAACTTCTACGAAGGAAACATTGTTCCGGATGGAAATATTACCATCGGTTTCTTAAAACAGGATTTAGATTTCGTAAAGGGAAGAACCGTTTGGAATGAGACACTTCAAGCTTTCGAGCAAATTAATGCTTGGAAAAAAGAATTGGAAGAGGTAAATCATCAATTAGTAGCTAGAACTGATTATGAATCAGATGCTTATCATGATTTAATCCATAAAATGACAGATCTTAATGATTATCTTCATCATCATGATGCGTATAATCTGGAAGGAGATATAGAAAAAGTTTTGTTAGGTCTTGGCTTCAAAGCTGCAGATTTTCATAGACTTACCGATGAGTTTTCTGGAGGTTGGAGAATGAGAATAGAATTGGCTAAATTATTACTTCAGAATAATGACCTTTTGCTTCTAGATGAACCTACCAATCACTTAGATATGGAATCCATCATCTGGCTAGAAAATTTCTTGAAAGATTATAATGGTGCTATTGTTTTGGTAAGTCACGATAAGCAGTTTATGACTTCGGTTTGCAACAGAACTTTTGATATTAATAATAAGAAAGTTGACGATTATAAAGCCAATTACACCAAATATCTAGAACTTAGAAAAGACAGAAAAGAAAAACTGATTCAAGCGAAGAAAAACCAAGATACAGAAATTAAACAAATGGAAGATAATATCAATCGCTTCCGTGCTTCTGCTTCTAAGGCTTCTTTTGCACAATCTCTTATTAAAAAATTAGAAAAAATTGAGAGAATTGAAGTAGAGAATGAAGACGTTTCTAAGTTTAATATTCGTTTTGTACAAAGTGTAGTGCCAGGAAAAGTGATTTTCGAAGCGCAAAACTTAGGCAAAAAATACGGGAATCATCAGGTTTTTGATCATGTAGATTTCTTTGTTCAGCGTGGTGATAGAATTGCGCTTCTCGGACAAAACGGACAAGGAAAAACCACTTTAGCTAAAATTTTAGCAGGTGAAATCAAAGATTATTCTGGTGAATGGAATCTTGGGCATAATGTAAACATAGGATATTTTGCACAGAACCAAGAAGAAGTTCTAAGTCCCGAAAAAACGGTTTTACAAGAAGCAGAAGATGCCGCTACAGAAGAAACCAGAACCAAAGTTCGTGATTTACTAGGAAGTTTCCTTTTTTCTGGTGAAGATGTAACAAAAAAAACGAAAGTGCTTTCTGGAGGCGAAAGAAACAGATTGGCGCTTTGTAAATTATTGCTTCGTCCTTTCAATACGTTGATTATGGACGAACCTACGAATCACTTAGATATTCAGTCGAAGGAAATTATCAAGTTAGCGCTACAGAAATTTGAAGGAACCATTATTGTGATTTCCCACGACAGAGAATTTTTACAAGGATTGTGTGATAAAATTTTCGAGTTCAGAGATGGCAGTATGAAAGAGTTTTTAGGAAATATTAATGAATATCTAGAATACCGTCAAAAAGAATCTCTAAGAGAAATTTCTGCCGAAAAATCTAAATTAAGTCAGGAAGCTGAAGCTAAAGCAGAAGAAAAGAAAGAAGCCGCTACTAATGAAGCGAAATCTCAGCAAAATGCTAATGCTTTCGTAAGCAAAGAACAAAAGAATCTTCAAAATAAACTCAAAAAAATTGAAGAAAAAATTGCAGACTACGAAAAAGAAATCGCTCAGTTAGAAAGTATCTTCGCCAAGTCTAATCCTTCTGAAGCAGAACTGAAAAAATATCAAGATTTGCAAGACGAATTAGCTGCTACCATGCAGGAATGGGAAGATATTGCAGAGAAATTGGGCTAAGATTTTTTACTGTGATTGATAAAAGGAGTGTTGAAAATTAACTGATTGGGAACATAGACGGTTTCGCCGTTTTCTGTTCTCAGTTTGGTAGTAAGCATACTGATGTCTTCTACCGTTCCTTTGATATTACTGATGGTTACTAAATCACCAATTTGAAAAGTTTTTTCAAAATTTACAGCTGCTCCTGCGAAAATTCCAGAAACCACATCTTTTAACGCAACTCCAGCAATTACACCGGCAATTCCTAAACTACCGATGAATTTCACCATGAAACTGCCTAGATGCATAATTTCTAAGGCGATGTAAATTCCTAAAGCATAGAGAATATATTTGGCAAATTTGGCCAAAAGAAGAGGTGTGTTTTTGTTAGCGTTTTCAGGAAAAATGCGGTACAGAATTTTCGTGATAATTCTGATGAGGTATGTGCTTAAAAAAGAAAATGCAATAACGAATACGATTAACAAAACAATATTCGGAACTAAGCTTACGATAATATTCCACCAAGTGGAAAGTTTCTCTTGGATAACCTCTATATTTTTCATAGTTCAAAAATAAAAAAAACGGCGAGACAAAATATAAAATATTTTATCCCGCCTAAAAACACAAATGAAAAAATGTTAATTTATTTAGATTATATCTAATTATTTAATAATTGCCTAACGAACGTTAAGTTGATTTTTTAACAATTTGCCGATTTGCAACGTCCTGTAAATCAGCTATTTGTGATTTCTGATTAATTATTTTGCAAATTTACGAATTATTATTTAATAATCAATAAAATTTGTTGAAATAGTTTTTTTCTATAATTATGCTAGTGTCAAAAATAATGCCAAAACTAAACCTATTACAGTGGCAATCATTCCTTTTCTGAAAATCTGAGATTTTGGATTAAACATCCAAAATGATGAAATCACAAAAAAGAATAATGAAATTCCAAAAATCGTATTCAATAAATAAAATTTATGTTTAGAATCTGATTTATGCAATTCTGTCATTTTCTTTAAAACGTAAGGAAGCTCTTTTTTAGTATATTTCGCTTCTCCTGTTTTCGCATTATAAGTTCCTTCTTTGAAGATGATAAGATCTCCTTTTTGCTCCTTTACTTCGAAACCTTTGATTTTAAGTTCTTTTCCCAATTTATCAGTAGGAATATTGGTTTCTATTTTTTTTTCGATTTTCTTTTCTTTTTTGAGGAAATCTGTGTCTCTGTAGATTAATAATACCCCACTAATCGCATAAACGGCCATAATTCCTGCCATAAAATAACCGATGTAGCGGTGTAAAAGTCTCATTGTAGTTCTTGTGCTCTTCATGTTCTAAAAGTATAGTTTATTAAGTTAGTTTAAAAGGTAAAAGTGGAAAACGAGTTCTCCACTTTTTGATTAAATTTGATATGATAGGTTAAAACTTATAATTAAATGTTAAGTAAAAGTTTCTAGGATTGATAGGGTTTACAGAGTAATTTTCGTGTACATTGTAATCTACCACATCGAAAATGTTTCCTAATCTTCCTTGAACATTGAATTTTTTAAATTGGTATCCAATAGTGAAATCTACAGTGGTAAAATCTCCAATTTCATACATTCTGTTGGTTTTTGGGTTTCCGTTTTTGTCTTTTAGATTATTCCAACCGGCTAATCTGTCTCCAGTGTAGAATGCGGTGAATCCTAATTTTAATCCTTTTACATATTTTGGTAAGGTGTAGAAGATAGAAGCATTCGCAGTATTTGCAGGTGTTCTTACCAATCTTTCTCCTTCTACGAAACTTCCTTCAGAGTCTGGTGTATCTGTGTAAACCATGTTGTTGTATGCATAACCAGCATTGATTGAAAGATTTGGGGTAGGATTTCCTGTAACGTCTAGTTCTATACCGCGGCTTCTGGTAGCTCCCGTCATTTCTTTTATGTTAGTATCACCATTTATGTTTCCGTTTTTATCAAAAGCAGCTGTTTGTGCTAAATTGCTGTTTTCAATTTGATAAGCAGTAATATTAAACGCTAAAGTGTTTTTCCATAAATTTTTCTTTAAACCAATTTCATATTGGTCAATCAAAGAAGAAGGCAATGGTAAATTGTTAATATCTCTACCAGAGTTAGGATTGAAAGAGTTGCTATAACTTGCAAATGTGCTGAAGCTATCATCAATCTGATAAACTAATCCTACTCTTGGAGAAAATGCGCTTTCTTTAGGATTACCTGAACTTGCTTTATATGTTTTAGTATTGTTTAAATAATTTTCTACGATAGTGTTTTTGTTTTCTAAATACGACCATCTTAAACCTGCTAGAACTTTGAATTTATCTGTAATAGCAATTAAATCTTGAGCATAAATACCAACTCTTCTTGTAGGAATTCTGTTAAGGTCTTTTTGTCTTGAATTAAGCATTTCTCCAGATTTCCAAGTGTTTTCGTCTGATAAAAGGATGTTTCCATTGCTGGTATTTCCATTGGTTCCATAAACAAAGTTATTTCCTGCATCTGCGAAAGTACCATCTTGTTTTTGCAATTGATAAGAATAAGTGTCTGCTTGTAAATAATCAGCGTCTGCACCTACTAAAAGTTTATGGTTTAATTTTCCAGTATTGAACTGACCATTTAAATTAAACTGAAGGCTTCCATATTTTTGTTCTTGAAGTTGTTTGTTTAAAGTTCTCTTCCAAACATAATCTCCATTGTTTTGCAAATTCCATTGAATTCTTTCGGTTCCGTAAAAATCCCTGGTATAATCTTGAAAAAATGCAATCGTATTAAAATTCCAATTAGAATTAATTTCGTGGTTTAATGTTACCGTAGAAGTAAGCATTTCATTGGTTTGATATTGCCAAGTTGCACCAGGAAATTTATTGATTCCAAGAAGTGTGTTGAGTTTTGATTCATTAGTGGTTGTGTTTAATACTAACCCGCCTAAACCAAAATCTGGAGTGAAGTGATGTTTAAGATAATCTGCTTCTATGATGATTTGTGTTTTATCTGAAATGTTGTAAAGGAAACTTGGATTGAAATAATGCTTTTCTGATTGTACAATATCTCTGAAACTTTCTTTATTTTCATAGCTTCCGTTTACTCTAAAAGCTGAATTTTTGGTCAATCCGCCATAAATATCGATGGTAGGTTTTACATTGTTCCAGCTTCCGTAATTTAAAGCGACACTTCCACCGAAGTTAAATAAAGGTTTTTTAGTCACCATGTTTACAATTCCGCCAGGAGCTACGTTTCCATAAAGAATTGCAGCGCTCCCTTTCAGAACTTCTACACGTTCTAGACCAGAAACTTCTGGGAAAATTCCAAAGTTTACTCTGCTTCCGTTTTTGTAAATATTTTCATTGCCAAAAGTGTAACCTCTCGCTCCAAAACTGTCTTGAGAAGCACCTCTCGCAGATGTAATATAAACACCGTTTACATTTTTTACTACATCAGAAAGTTGTTGTGCTTGTTGCTGTTCTATAACTTCATGAGTTACGATGGCAATCGCTTGTGGAGTTTCCATTACATCTAGTTGAGATTTTATAGTAGAAACTCTAGCGTTATTAGGATTTCCTGTTTTGTGAAGCTTTACATCTTCTATGGTTCTGGTATATAAACTGTCTTTTTTTTGTTGAGCATTTGCTGTAATTGATGCTGCGACTAATAAAAGGGTAAGTATTTGATTTCTCATTTAACTTTATTTAGAATGATTAAAAATAACTCCGCAAAAATAAAAATGTAAGTTTAAATCACAAAATTAATTTAGAATAATTTTAAATAAGAATAAAAATATTTTACTTGGTATTGATTTTCAGTTATTTATAAAATATGACTTTTGTCATGTTTTTCTTTTTTACCCCATGTAAAAACCTTAAATTTGCCCTTCACCAATAGGTTTTACTTATGAAATATATTTTTCTATCATTAATATCAGCGCTATTATTATCTATTTCTTGGCCTACTTACGGAATTCCGTTTTTTATATTTTTTGCTTTCGTTCCATTGTTATTAATGGAGCAAGAAATTTCTAAATTTTCAAAAATCAATAAAAAAGGATGGGTGGTTTTTGGTTTGACTTATCTTGCTTTTTTCATTTGGAATGTAGTAACTACTGGTTGGTTATATCACGCTAAAAATCCAGACGGGAATAACTCTCTTTTGGCAGTTGCAATTCCTGTTGTTGTCAATTCTTTATTGATGAGTTTGGTTTTTCAACTGTATTATTGGTATAAGAAAGTAAGAGGAACTTATTTTGGGCTAGTATTTTTTGTAGCAATTTGGTTAAGTTTCGAAAGATTTCATCTCAATTGGGAATTTACTTGGCCTTGGCTTAATCTAGGAAATGCCTTTTCAGAATATCCTCAATTGATTCAATGGTACGACACGATTGGCGCAACTGGCGGTAGTTTTTGGATTTTGCTGATTAATGTATTTGCTTTTTATACTTTGAGAATTTGGCAAGCAGGAAGAATAAGAAAAGATTTGGTGAAGAATATTTCTATTTTAACAGCGATTATAGTTCTGCCTCTTATGATTTCTATTTATAAATACAATTCTTATCAAGAAAAACCAGTAAGAGAAGTAACTACGCTTTTGCTTCAGCCAAAATTAGATCCTTATACCGAAAAATACAGTAAAGATTCTTTACAAATATTAGGAGAACTTTTAAATTTAGCCGAAGAAAATTCTAAAACAAAAGTAGATTTTTTCATTGCGCCCGAAACTGCATTTCCCGGGAACGGAAGTTTGAGCGAAAATGGTTTTAATAAAAGTACTTCTATCGCAATTGCCAAAGAATTTTTGGGAAAACACCCGCAATCTATATTTTTAACAGGAGCTTCCACGCATAAATTTTTGTTTGACGAAGCGGATACTGAGGATTATTCTACAGAAATTCAAAAAGGAGTTTGGGTAAATTCTTATAATTCTGCATTGCAAATTATTCCAAATCAAGAAGTGGAGGTTTATCACAAAGCGAAATTGGTTCCAGGAGTTGAAATTTTCCCTTACATTAGATATCTAAAGCCTATTTTGGGAGATGCGATGCTGGATTTCGGTGGAGCTAATTCATCTCTTGGAATTGATAAGGAAAGAAAAGTTTTCAGCAATAGGTTTAATAAAGCTAAAATGGCTCCTATTATCTGTTATGAAAGTATTTATGGAGAATATGTAACTGATTATGTCAAAAATGGTGCAAACCTTTTAGCGATTATGACTAATGATTCTTGGTGGGATAATACTGAAGGTCACAAACAATTGCTTTCTTATGCTAGATTAAGAGCTATAGAAACCAGAAGAGAGATTGTACGTGCTGCCAATAGCGGAATTTCTGCGCATATCAATGCAAGAGGAGACATTTTGCAAGACACCTTTTATGACGATAGAACAGCACTATTGGTAAAGGCTAATTTGCTCGAAGAAAAATCTATTTACACAAAAATAGGTGATTTAATCTCAAGAATTGCTATATTTGTGCTCGGATTTTTAATTATTTACCACTTCGGAGAAAGAATAGCTTCTAAAAAATAATTTATCAAAATTTAGATTAAGTTTTTTTGAAAAAAAAATTACAAATTTATTTGTTTGAAAATTTGTGAGTTCAAAAAAATATCTATAATTTTGCACACTCAAAATACATAGTAGTAAAAAAGAACATCGAGATATGTCAAGAATTTGCCAAATAACAGGTAAGCGTGCAATGGTAGGAAACAACGTTTCTCACGCAAATAACAAAACGAAAAGACGTTTTGAAATTAATTTATTAGAGAAGACATTTTATCTTCCAGAGCAAGAAAAAAGCGTAACATTAAGAGTTTCTGCTCATGGTTTGAGAGTTATCAATAAAATTGGTATCGAAGAGGCGATTGAAAGAGCAACAAGAAACGGATTTTTAAAATAATAAGAAATGGCTAAGAAAGGAAATAGAGTTCAAGTAATTCTTGAGTGCACAGAGCACAAAGAAACAGGTGTGGCTGGAATGTCTAGATACATCACCACAAAAAATAAAAAGAACACTACGGAAAGATTAGAGCTTAAAAAGTACAATCCGGTTCTTAAGAAATATACAGTTCACAAAGAAATCAAGTAATCTTTAAAAATATTAAAAGATGGCAAAGAAAGTTGTTGCAACGCTTCAATCAGGTCAGTCTAAAAAAATGACCAAAGTTGTGAAAATGGTAAAGTCTCCTAAGACTGGAGCTTACGTTTTCGAAGAAAAAGTAATGAATGCAGACGATGTAGAAGCTTATTTAAAAAAATAATTCTACGTCTTGTATAAACATATAAAACTACTCAATTTTTTGGGTAGTTTTTTTGTTATCTTTGTGAACCTAAAGTTTTAAAAACAATTTTAACGATTTGGTTTACAAATCTCAAATCTCAAATGCGGAGCATTCACGAACTCCAAAATTATAAAAAAATTCGTGAGTAAATCTCAAATCTCAAATCTAATATATGAGTTGGTTTAAAAATATATTCAAAAAAGAGGAAAAAGAATCTTTAGACAAAGGTTTAGAAAAATCAAGTCAAGGTTTTTTTGATAAAATTTCTAGAGCTGTAATCGGAAAATCTAAAGTAGATGATGAGGTTCTAGATGAGCTAGAAGAAGTGCTTATTGCTTCTGACGTAGGTGTAAATACTACTGTAAAAATCATCGAAAGAATAGAAGCGCGAGTAGAAAGAGATAAATATGTAAACACGTCTGAATTGGATAAAATTCTTCGTGAAGAAATTTCTGCTTTGCTTTTAGAAAATCCACATTCTCAAACCAAAAATATAGACGAAACCAAAAAGCCATACGTAATTATGGTAGTTGGAGTAAATGGAGTAGGAAAAACAACTACAATTGGTAAACTAGCTAATCAATTTAAATCTCAAGGTTTAAACGTAGTTTTGGGAGCTGGAGATACATTTAGAGCTGCAGCTGTAGACCAATTGGTGATTTGGAGTGAAAGAGTAGGCGTTCCTATTGTAAAGCAAAATATGGGTTCTGATCCTGCTTCCGTAGCTTTTGACACGGTTCAAAGTGCTGTAGCACAAAATGCAGATGTAGTCATTATTGATACTGCAGGAAGATTGCATAATAAAATCAATTTAATGAATGAGCTTTCTAAAATTAAACGTGTTATGCAGAAGGTTTTGCCAGAAGCGCCACACGAAGTTTTATTGGTTTTAGATGGTTCTACTGGTCAAAACGCTTTTGAGCAGGCAAAACAATTTACTGCAGCTACAGAAGTTACCGCTCTTGCGGTGACAAAGCTAGATGGAACTGCGAAAGGAGGTGTGGTCATTGGAATTTCAGACCAGTTTCAGATTCCTGTAAAATACATTGGGGTAGGCGAAAAAATGGAAGATTTGCAATTATTTAATGGTGAGGAATTTGTAGATTCTTTCTTTAAAAAGAGATAAGAAATATACTTTATAAAATTAAAATCGCCGTTTCAAAAATTTTGAAACGGCGATTTCGTTTTAATATGGATGGAAATGTTTTGCTATTTAATCGTAATCTGATAAGGTAGTGCCATTTGTACTCCGTTATTCAGTTTAGGATTGGTTATTTTCTGGAAGAGCTCATAGTTTTCTTTTCCTACTTTTTTAGAAATTACTCTTGCAGCGATTTCATCTTCTTCTGTTTGTTTGAAGAATTCTTCTAGTGGACTAGATTTTCTAGGATAACTGTCTAGTGAATAGTCTTTCAATTTTGCTTTGGTAGCAGCGTAATTAATTGCTTGTTGAAGCGAGCCTAATTCGTCTACCAAGCCTAATTGCTTTGCTCTGGTTCCGCTCCAAACTCTACCACCGCCAATTGCATCAATCTGTTCAAAAGATTTTTTTCTGTTTTGAGTTACAAAATATACAAATCTTTTATAGGTGCTTTCCACGCTTCTGGTTAAAATAGGGATTGTTCCTGGAGCTGCTCCAGAAAGTGTCGAATAAACTTGTGAGTTCGCGTTAGTAGAGACAATGTCTGAACGAATACCGTTTCTATTGGCTAAATCTTTAAAATTCATAATCATGCCAAAAACACCGATAGAACCCGTTAAAGTATTAGGTGAAGAATAGATTTTATCAGCAGCCATAGAGATATAATAACCACCAGAAGCTGCATAATCACCAAAAGAAACTACTAGAGGTTTTTTGAGTTTAAGTTGTTGTAATTCAAATAGGATTTCGTCTGAAGCATTTCCGCTTCCACCAGGTGAATTTACGCGCAAAACTACTGCTTTTATGTCATCATCTTCTGCTAAATCTTTGATGTATTCTACATATTTTTCAGAGTGAATGTTCTGATATTCATCACCATTGAAAATTTCTCCAGCGGCATATAGAACAGCAATTTTGTTGTCACTACTTTCCTCTTCATCTAAGGCATTAATGTATTTATTTACAGAAATTCTGTTGATTTTTTCGTCAGACTTTAACTTCAGTTGTTTTTTTATTAAGTTTTCATATTCTGATTTCTGTAAGAGTTGGTCTGCCAATTTATTTTTCACGACTAATTCTGGCATAAAACCGTATAAACTGTCTACTGCGGTTTTGAAAGTAGCATCATCTAATTTTCTAGAAGCTTTAATTTTAGTAGATATATTTCCCCAAATGTCATTAAGAAGAGTAGAAAGTTGCTCTTTGTTTTCTGGTGAAATATCATTTCTGATAAATGGTTCTACTGCAGCTTTGAATTTTCCGTGTCTGATGACATCTACGCCAATTCCATATTTTGCTGCAAAATCTTTTAAGAAAGTTACTTCTGTAGACAATCCTTTTAATTCCACCATTCCCACAGGATTTAGATATAGTTTATCCGCAACAGAAGCAAGATAATATGAACCTTGAGACATATTATTACCATAAGCATACACAAACTTTCCTGATTTTTTAAAATCTTCGATGGCAGCTCTTATATCATCAACTTGAGTGATTCCTGCAGGTAAATTGTCAACTTCTATGCTAATTCCTTTGATTTTTTCATCTTTTTTAGCATTGTTAATAGCATTTACTACGTCTAAAAGGAGTACGTCTTTGTTTTGCCCAAAATCGAAAATGCTTTCCTCTTGTTCGGTGTAAGAGTCTATAACATTTCCGTTAAAATTAATGGTAAGGACAGAATTATTTTCTATGTAAGGTTTTTGATCGCTGCTCATTGCACTTGCTACAAAAAACAATATCATAAATCCTAATAAAACTATTCCTATTAAAAGAATGGCTACTATATTTGCAAATACATTTTTTATAAAATCTTTCATAATAATCTTGAGAACTTAATTATTAAATAATATGTCGTTACATTATGTGGTTTTGTTACTCGGTAGCAATTTAGGAAATACCAAGTCTAATTTAAACCGAGCGATTGCAAAAATAGAAAATTGCTTGGGAAATATCATAAAATCATCAGAAATGATAGAAACTCAACCAGTAGAGTTTGAAAGTTCTAATGTTTTTAGGAATATGGCATTAGTTTTAGTTACTTCACATTCTCCATGCGAATTGTTAAAGAAGATAAAAATAATTGAAAAAGATATGGGACGCAATTATGATTCTATGGTTTTAGGGAAATACGAAGATAGAATTATAGATATAGATATTGTAACTTTTAATGGTATAATTTATGATTCTAAGAAGTTGAAAATTCCTCATACAAAGCATTTATTAGAAAGAGAGTTTTCTAGAAAAATATTAGAAAGCTTAAATGTGGAGAAATAAAATAAAAAAAAGCAAAAAAAAATATTATTTACATCAAAAAAAATAATAATTTTGATATATTATTCTCAAAAAGAGAAAATGAAAAGCTCAAGTTATTTTTAATAGTTTTCTATGGGTTGAAATCTTTACTTTAAATTTTCTAAAAAAACATTTATGAAATTAAAATTAGTCTTTATAGCTCTAATTGGAGTTCTTCCCATTGCTTTTTTTGGACAGCAGAAGGAAGAGAGTTCTAAGCAGCCTATAGAAAATAGAGAAAAGAAATTTAATGAGTGGGGAATATCCGCAGGATTTGGAGTTCCAGTAATGCATTCAGCAGATTTAAATTCTTTTAATAAAGGAAAAAATTTATTTGGTTATTCTGCATATTTAAGCATAGATAAAGCGATTACACACGCATTTGGTCTTAATTTGCAATATGATTTGGGAGAAACTAACCAAGGTCTATCAAAGATTAATGAAGGCTCAACTGCTAATTCTGTTGGAGCAAAAACAAAATATCAAACCATCAGTTTAATTGGAGATATTAATTTATCAAATTTATTAAGAAAAATTGACAGTGATTTACCATTTAGATGGGCATTACACGGTTATGCAGGATTTGGAACTCTTGCTTATAAAACATACAGACAGGACGAAGGTTCTACTTCTGCACCATTAATCACTGATAAGGATTTTTCAATGAAATCATTATTTGGACAAGCTGGAGCAGGTCTTAAATTTAAAGTTAATAGAAGAATAGATATTGAAGGAAGAGTAATGTATATAATTACTGGAGATGATTCTTTTGATGGCGGAGGTAATTATTTGGGGAATGTAGATTTAGGATACAACGGTTATGATAGTCCTATAAATTCTAGAGATAACCAGACGTCTGATAATTATTTCAATGCTACATTAGGAATTTCTTTAAAATTAGGAAAAAATCAATCTCATTTGATGTGGTATGACCCCCTTCAAGAGATTTATTATAAGTTAGATGTTCTAGATAATAAAAATGTGGATGTAGAAGTTTGTAAAAAAGGAGATGCAGATAATGATGGAATTTGTGATGATTGGGATAGACAACTAGACACGCCTGTTGGAGCAAGAGTAGATGGAGCGGGTGTAGCTTTAGATACAGATTTAGATGGAGTAATAGATTTACATGATAAATGTGTAACAGTTCCAGGGCCAGTAGAAAATCAAGGTTGTCCAGTTAGTCCAATAACACCACCAGTTAAATAATTTTTAATATCAATACTAAAAGCTGCGTTTATCGCAGCTTTTTTTATACAAAATTTTAAACTAAATTCTTAAATTTACCAAATGCAATCTTCTCATCATTTAGCTGAACTCACACAGAAAACCCTTACTCATTTTTGGGGGTATCAAGATTTCAGGGATTCACAACAAGACATCATTCATGCGGTTATTGCGGGTAAAGATACCATTGCACTGTTACCTACTGGTGGTGGTAAATCTCTTTGTTATCAGCTTCCAGCGTTGGTTTTAGAAGGTACCTGTTTGGTGATTTCTCCACTTTTGGCTTTAATGAAAGACCAAGTTCAGCAGTTGAAGTTAAGAGGAATAGAAGCAGAGTATTTAAGTTCGGAATTAGATGAATTACAACAAGAAGAAATTTACGGCAGATGCATAGAAGGAATTACCAAATTGCTTTATATTTCACCAGAAAGACTTCAGAATCGTCAGTTTTTAGAAAGAATAGAAGAAATTCAGATTTCATTTATTGCAGTAGACGAAGCACACTGTATTTCTGAATGGGGACAAGATTTCAGACCGAGTTATCAAAATATTAAAAATTTTAGAACACTTTTTAAAAACGTTCCTTGTCTTGCGCTCACTGCTACCGCAACTCCAAAAGTTCTAGAAGACATTAAACTAAAATTAGGATTTACTCAATATCAAATTTTTAGAAAAAGTTTTAAAAGAGAGAATATCAGCATTTTTAATGATGAGGTAGCAGATAAATACCAGAGAGTTTTAGATTTGTTAAAACACAACCAAAATTCAGGGATTATTTATACCAGAACCAGAAAAGAAGCCGAAAATTTAACGGAATTTTTACAAAAAAATAAACTCAAAAATGTAGATTTTTTTCACGCAGGACTCTCTGTGAAAGAAAAACATCAGAAGCAAGAAAAATGGCTCAAAAGTAACCAGAATGTTTTGATTTCTACCAACGCTTTTGGGATGGGAATTGATAAAGAAAACGTGAGATTTGTGATACATCTTTCACCAGCACCATCCTTAGAAAACTACTATCAGGAAATCGGAAGAGCAGGTAGAGATGGCGAGAAAAGTTATGCTTTTTTACTTTGGAATGAGCAAGAATTACTGAATTTAGATGATGTTTTTTATAATCAAACTCCTTCTAAATTAGAATTTCTTAAGGTTATTTCTTATCTGTATTCTACTTTCATGATTGCAGAAAATGAATTGCCGGAAAATATTTTTGAACTGAATATTTCTAAAATTCTGAACTTTACTAAAATCTCTCAAGCCAAGATTAGAAATGTACTTAATTTTCTGCATAATCAAGAGTTAATTTATCTCAATACCTCTAAAAATTTATCTACTTTAGAACTGAAATTCGAGGTAAGTGATTTAGAAAATTTGCAGAAAAAGGACAGTTATTTCATAGAATTATTGCTCAGATGTGTTGATGGTTTATCTACGCACAGAGTACAATTTAGCGAAGCCAATACTTGCAAAAAATTAGGAGTTGCCGCTCAAGAACTTAAAGAAAGACTGAAAGAAATTCACCAAAAAGGATATATAGATTATCTAGACGGAAGTTTAGATTCTATCAAATTTTTGAAACCTAGAGAAGACCGAACTTTTTCTGGGAAATGGTGGAATCTTTTTGAGCAAATTCAGAAAAATAAATTGCAGAAATGGGAAGAAATGAAATTTTACACCAGAAATCATGATTGCTGTAAAATGAAACTTATTCTTACTTATTTCGGCGAAAAAGAGACGAAAAACTGTGGAAATTGCTATGTTTGCACCGCCAAAAATCCTAAAACCAATCCTATTAGTGCAGAAAGACGGATTCTAGATATTCTACAGCAAAAACCAGCTACTTTAGATGATCTAAATGCGATTTTGTTAGAATTTTCCAGAGAGAAAATTCAAGAAGTGCTTATCTTTTTGCTTGATTTAGGAAAAATTAGAATGTTAGATTTTAGAACGTATACTATACGATAAAAAGTTTCGCTCCATAGGAGCGAAAGGTTTGTAGAAATTTTTTAAAAAAAGAGAAAAGCTCCGTAGTAGCGATACAAAATATGAAAAATTTAAAAGTTGTTTTTTTCGGGACGCCAGATTTTGCGGCTAAATCTTTAGAAGCGATTCATCAGTCTCAACACGAAATCGTGGGAGTAGTTACCGTTGCAGATAAACCTTCTGGTCGTGGACAAAAATTAACCGAATCTCCTGTTAAAAAATACGCTGTAGAAAATAATTTGCCTGTTTTTCAGCCAGAGAAACTCAGAAATCCAGAATTTTTGGAAGAAATGAGAAAACTAGAGGCAGATGTTTTCGTGGTGGTTGCCTTTAGAATGATGCCAAAAGTATTATTTGAAATGCCAAAATTGGGAACTTTCAATCTTCACGCAAGTTTATTACCAGATTACAGAGGTGCGGCTCCAATCAATTTTGCGATTATTAACGGCGAAGAAAAAACGGGAGCAACTACATTTTTTATCAACGAAAAAATAGATGAAGGAAATATTCTTTTGCAAGAAGAATTACCGATTTCACCAGATGAAAATGCAGGAAGTTTACACGACAGATTGATGGAAATGGGTGCGAAACTGGTAGTGAAAACATTAGATGGTTTAGCCGTAAATTCAATCACAGAACAACCCCAACCACAAGTTGCAGAACCCAAAAATGCTTTCAAAATTTTCAAAGAAGACACGAGAATTCTTTGGAATCAAGAAACGGTTAAGGTTCATAATTTCATCAGAGGAATGTCGCCTTATCCTTGCGCTTTTACCACTTTAAACATCGGTGAAGAAACTAAAGGTTTGAAGATTTATGCAGGAACTTTTGAAGTTTCAGAACATCAGAAAACGGCTGGAACTTTAGAAATTTCTAAAAATATTTTTAGAATTTATACCAAAGATGGCTTTTATCAGCCTACAGAAGTTCAGTTAGAAGGAAAAAAACGAATGAATGTGAAAGATTTCTTAAACGGATTTCACAGTTTTGATGATATAAAAATAGCGTAGAATTTTCTACGCTATTTTCGATTAATATTTTTAAGATTTTACATCTGTACCATTTCGGTAATTTCTACACCATAACCAGCAACAAGTGGTTTCTGATTAGGGTTTTGAGTAATCACTCTGAAATTGGTGATGCCTAATTTTTTAAGAATTTGAGTTCCAATTCCGTATTCTATGAAATTAGCAGTAAGCGTAGGTCTTGCAACTTGTCCGTCTTGATAATTCAGGAATTGTTGTAATTTTCTCATCGTGAGTTCTGCATTAGATACATTATTGATGAAAATAAGTGCTCCTTTTCCTTCCGCATTAATCATATTGGTTACTTTTTCCAGTTGAGGATTTTCACCGTTAATCAATCTGCTTAAAACATCAAAATAAGCGCTAGAAGACTGAACTCTTACTAAAACAGGCTCATCTATTTCCCAATTTCCTTTGGTTAAAGCAAAGTGAATTTGGTCTGTATGTTTTTCTTGGAAAGCATGGAAATCAAACTCCCCGAAAGCGGTTTTTACTTTTCTAGATTCTATTTCGTTTACCAAATCACCTTTTTTCAATTGGTAATTGATTAAATCTTCGATAGAAATAATTTTGAGGTCTAATTTTTGAGCTAAAACCACCAATTCTGGTAATCTAGCCATGGTTCCATCTTCGTTCATAATTTCGCAGATGACACCACCTTCTTTCAATCCAGCTAATTTGGTTAAATCAATCGCAGCTTCTGTATGACCAGCTCTTTTTAGAACGCCACCCGTTTTTGCACGAAGCGGAAAAATGTGACCAGGTCTCATAAAATCCGTCGGCTTGGTTTTTTCGTCCATCAAAGCCAAAATTGTTTTTGCTCTATCACTAGCCGAAATTCCTGTAGAAACGCCGTCTCCTAGTAAATCGATAGAAACCGTAAAAGCAGTTTCTTTCGGGTCTGTACTTCTAGAAACCATGGCTTCAAGACCTAGTTCATCACATCTTTTTTCAGGAAGTGGAGTACAAATAAGACCACGACCATGAATGGTCATAAAATTGATGATTTCTGGAGTAGTAAGTTCGGCAGCAGAAAGAAAATCGCCTTCATTTTCACGGTTTTCATCATCTACTACGATGATCACTTTACCATTTTTAAGGTCTTCTATTGCTTCAGGAATAGTATTGAGTTTAATTTCAGACATTTTTACTTTTAATTTTGCGCAAATATAAGCATTAGTGATTAGTTTTCTGAGATTCAATGTGACGAATTAATCAATTGATTTCAATACTGTCCTAAATAAAAATTATTAAAAATAGAAACAGCCTAAATACCTATTTTACATTTAGCTTTACAT
>NZ_JASMRM010000020.1:0-37150 GCF_041431305.1 Cloacibacterium sp. Arc13 | reverse complement strand
TTTTTGTTGTACAACCTCAAAGATACTTTGAGTTACTTTAATTCCTTCTTATTTTTTTATTTAGGACGCTATTGAATCTAAATAATTTTCAAATTTGTTTTATAGTTATTTGTATTAACGAATTGTAAATTGAATGCTAAATGGAGAATATAGAAGCGAGAGCCAAGAGCCAAGAATCAAGAGCCAAGAATCAAGAACCAAGAACCAAGAATAGAGAATTAAGAATGGAAACTTGAGATTGTAGATATAAGGATATAAGGTAAAGTTGGAAAGTTATAAAACTGTAAAATCTTAAAAGTAAGAAAGGGGAAATTTTAGAACGGAGAATAGAGGAAGGATGTAAATGCTTGGAATTATAGGAATATCTTTTCAGATGGTGCAGTTAATAAGAAGTCTATTTCAGAAAATACACCTTTGTTTTATCTTTTGCAAATTTCAATCTCTCTTTCATAATTTCGTTTACCATCTCTATGGAATTTACACTGGGAAAACCTAATCTTACATTCCCATTTTGACCTTCTTTTATTTGGTAATTAGTAGGAGCATAATACGTTTTTAGTTGAGGATATTGATTGTATAAAAAATGAATCCTCGGTAGATGTAAAGCATCTGAAACCGCAATTACAGAAACATTATTTCCTATTTTCTGAGTAAAAGATTGAATTTCTGTAAAAGTATTATCTGGAGTGGTCAATACTTTTATTTTACTGGAAGGAACTCCTAATGAAATAGCCGCATCTCTAGCCACTTCTGCTTGAGATTTTATACTATAACTAGAGTGTCCCGAAGTTACTAAAATAGAATTGGGATAACACTTCATTAATCTAACCGCTTCAACCAAACGAATAAGAGATGTGGGAGACAATTGCTGAGATGGACTTAAGCGTTTATCTAAAATATATCCTGCCCCGAAAACATGAATATAAACCTTTTCTTTATTATTGACTGGCAAAACTCTCTTTTGACGATTTTCTTCATATTTCATCCATTTTGCAGGTAAATAATATGTAGAAGTAGCTAACCAAAGTATTCCTAATACCGAGGTTATTCCCCAATATATTTTACGAATTCTGCTATATTGATATACCAATAATGCTCCTGATAACAAAAAAAAATTATGAATGGTAAATACGGTTAAAAGCCAATCTTTCATTTTATTTATAATGTAATTACCGATTTAAATGAATAAATCATATCTATGAAATTATCAAATAATTAAGTTTTATCCATTGATATAACCCTCCCAATTTATATCGGTAGATTTTATTATATCGAGATGTCCCGGGCAAATGATAGAGTTTTCATCAGTAGCCATTTTAATTTTTAAGGCAGACTCTTTCGCTTTTTGTTTGTTTCCAGATTTTAATTTGGTAACAATGGGAATATTAGGAATTAAAGCATCTCCTGTAAAAAAGTAGTTCCCTAATTGGAAAGTAAGGCAACCTTCATTATGGCCTGGTGTTTCTAAGATTACCATTTTCTCCTGATTAAAAAGAGGAATGTTATCATTCTCTTTTACTATATTAATTTGTTCACCCGTAAAGATGACTGGAGTACCATGATAAAAAGATAAATTGAGTTTATAATCTGAGAGCGCAATTCTAGTATACTCTGAACAGTATATTTTACAACTGGGAAATTTTTCTATTACATCTCCAATATGCGCAATGTGGTCATAATGTGCATGTGTTAAAAATACGGCGTCAATATTCTGATTAGGATGTAAAGAATTTATCGCTTCTATACCGTTTCCCGCGTCTATTAAATAGCATCTCTTTTCATCCACCTCACTTTGTATTAAGTAGGTGTTTGAGTTAGAAGATTTCAATATAATTTTTTTTATTTTAAATTCCATTTATTTAAATCTCTAAATCCTATTTAATTTCTATTAAAATTTTAATTGTCCAAAAAATGGCTCCCACTATTATTCTTCTCTTTAGTTTAAGCCGTTCTTATTTTTAAAATATTCATTAAACTATTCTATAACTCAATATCAAAAGTGTTTATCCACATTAAAATCGAGCTAAAAGCAAGGAAAAACCTATATATAACTGTATACAAACATTTTAGATTAAACAGAGCTCATAATAAGTGAATGAAAATTCTTACTGCTTTTACTCTTATTGAAAAAAATTACTTTTTTTGCTTTTTGAGTTCTTTTCGTCCTCAGAATGAATTAGTTAATTTATATTTTTTTCATCATTTATTTAAATAAATTTAACAAATATTCTCCATATCCGCTTTTACGTAAAGGTGCTGCTATTTGTTTTAATTCTTCTTTTGAGATGTAGCCCATACGATAAGCTACTTCTTCTATTGCCCCTATTTTAAGACCTTGTCTCTCCTCAATCACTTGTACAAACTGTGCTGCCTGCATAAGAGATTGAATGGTACCAGTATCTAGCCATGCCGTTCCTCTATCAAAGACACCTACTTTCAGTTTTCCTTGTTTCAGATATTCTGCATTAATGTCCGTAATTTCTAATTCTCCACGGGGAGAAGGTTTGATATTTTTTGCAATTTCTACTACAGAATTATCATAGAAATATAGCCCTGGAACAGCAAAATTAGATTTAGGGTTTTGTGGTTTTTCTTCAATTGAAATTGCATTATTCTGTTCATCAAATTCTACCACGCCATATCTTTCTGGGTCTGCCACTTGATAGGCAAATATTACGCCTCCTTCAGTCTGTGCCGCATTTTGTAATAGCTGAGACATTCCAGAGCCATAAAAAATGTTATCTCCTAGGATTAGGGCAACTTTATCATCTCCAATAAATTCTTCTCCTAGAATAAATGCCTGTGCCAATCCATCAGGACTTGGCTGTTCTTTATAAGAAAACTTACATCCTATCTGAGCGCCATCTCCGAGTAATTTTTCGAAATGGGGCAGATCATGAGGAGTAGAAATGATTAAAATCTCATTAATTCCAGCCAACATTAGTGTTGATAATGGATAATAAATCATCGGTTTATCATAAACTGGCATTAATTGTTTACTCACTGCTAAAGTTAATGGATGCAAACGTGTACCAGAACCTCCGGCTAAAATAATTCCTTTCATTTTTTTTTAATTTTTCAATATGATTTTTAGTTTTTTTCTAAACTTTTTCCCATCTCCAATTTCGTAAAAGGCTTGTCCTAACTGTCCATTTTGCCTGTGTAAACTATATTTTTTTTATCTTTTGAATATTTATATCAGTTTACTTTTAAAATTTTCAAAAGATTGCAATTCTTTATCTTTTTGCGAGAGTATCATTTTTTCTTCCGGAATTTGCCAATTTATTCCAATAGTTTTATCTAATGGATGAACCCCCTCTTCTGATAATTTATGATAGTAATTATCACATTTATAAAAAAAAGTAGCTGATTCTGAAATTACGGAGAAACCATGCAAAAATCCGCGAGGCACATACAACTGACGTTTATTTTCTGCAGATAATTCTACCATTACAATTGTCCGAAAGTCTCAGCTTCTGGACGAACATCTACTGCTACATCAAGAACAGTGCCTTCTAATACTCTTACTAACTTCGCCTGTGCAAATTCTCCTTTTTGTAGATGCAGACCACGAATAACTCCATAAGAAGATTTCGACTGATTGTCTTGAACAAATTCAGGGTCAAAGCCTAAAATCTCATCAAGTTTTTTATCATTAAATGCTTCGAAAAATAACCTCTTTCATCCGTAATTATCACTGGCTCTAAAATAAAACATCCTTTCAGTTTTGTTTCTATAGCATTCATATTAGTGACTGTATTGATTATTGTAATAGTTTTGATAATCTCCAGAAGTTACGTTATCTAACCATTTCTGATTGGCTAAAAACCAGTCTATGGTTATTGATAAACCTTCTTCGAAAGTTACAGAAGGTTTCCAGCCTAATTCTTTATTCATTTTAGTGGCATCAATAGCATAACGCAAATCATGACCTGGACGATCTTTTACAAATGTAACTAACTGTTCTGACGTACCTGTGGGTCTTCCCAATTTTTCATCCATTTGTTTACACAACTCTTTTACTAAATCTATGTTTTTCCATTCATTAAATCCTCCTACATTATACGAGTCTCCATTTTTACCTTCGTGGAAAACCAAATCAATAGCTTTGGCGTGGTCTATAACAAATAACCAATCTCGAGTATACTTACCATCTCCATATATAGGTAATGGTTTATTATTTAGAATATTATGAATGCATAGTGGAATCAATTTTTCTGGAAAATGGTTGGGTCCATAATTGTTAGAGCAATTGGTTAAGACTATAGGTAAGCCATACGTATCATGATAAGCTCTTACAAAATGGTCTGATGATGCTTTGGAAGCAGAGTAAGGAGAATGTGGGTCATACTTAGTGGTCTCTGTAAAAAAACCTTCATCTCCTAGCGCACCAAATACCTCATCTGTAGACACATGATGGAAACGTTTTCCTTCGTAATTGTCTTTCCAGATGTGTTTTGCTGCATTTAATAAATTAACCGTCCCGATTACATTAGTCATTACAAATTCTAAGGGATTGGTAATAGAACGGTCTACATGTGATTCTGCAGCAAGATGAATTACTCCCTCTGGCTGATGTTTTTCGAAAATATCTAATACTTGTTTTGCATCTACAATATCTGCTTTTATGAAATGATAGTTGGGTAAATCTTCGATATCTTTTAAATTTTCTAGATTTCCTGCGTAGGTTAAAGCATCTAGATTGATAATTTTATATGCTGGATATTTTAAAACGAATTCGCGAACGACATGAGAACCAATAAATCCGGCTCCTCCAGTGATTAATATTGTTTTCATGGATTAAATCTATTTATTTAACTCTACTCATTATTAACAATGAGTTTTAATTGACTATTTGCAATAAAAAATGATTACAAAAAAATGTTCTATATATTTTAAATATTAATCTACTTGGCACATAAATTTTAATCATTACCAAATAAATCGCGGGTGTAGACTTTGGCCGCTACGTCTTCTAATTCTGATGTCATTCTATTAGAGATGATAACATCACATTCTTTTTTAAAAGCTTCTACATCGTGCATGACTTTTGAACCAAAAAATGTTTCTTCTTTGAGAACGGGTTCATATACTACTACCTCAATTCCTTTAGCTTTTATTCTCTTCATCACCCCTTGGATTGCAGATGCTCGGAAATTATCTGAACCTGCCTTCATTATTAAGCGATATACTCCTACTTTTTTCGGTGCTCTTTCTATGATAGAATCTGCTATAAAATCTTTACGCGTTCTATTGGCATCTACAATGGCTTTGATAATATTATTAGGCACTGCATCATAATTGGCCAATAGTTGTTTCGTGTCTTTAGGCAAGCAATAGCCTCCATATCCAAATGATGGATTATTGTAATGCGAACCGATACGAGGGTCTAAACTTACCCCTTCTATGATCTGTTTGCTATCTAAATGATGAACTTGAGCATAACTGTCTAATTCATTAAAATAAGCCACACGTAATGCTAAATAGGTATTTGAAAATAGTTTTATCGCTTCTGCTTCTGTAGAATCGGCAAAAAGCACTGGAATATCTTTCTTGATGGCTCCTTCTTTCAATAAACCTGCAAAAACTTCTGCACGCTCACTTCTCTCTCCCACAATAATGCGAGAAGGATATAAATTGTCATACAACGCTCTACCTTCTCTTAAAAATTCTGGAGAAAACATTACATTCTCTATTCCTAAATCTTCTTTTATCTTTTTCGTAAATCCTACTGGAACCGTAGACTTTATTACCCCTACTGCGTCTGGATTGTATTGATTCATTTCTATAAGAACGCTCTCTACACTTTTTGTATTAAAATAATTGGTTTGTGGGTCATAATCTGTAGGAGTAGCAATAATTACAAAATCTGCATCTTTATAAGCTTCTTCTTTATCCAAAGTTGCTTTAAAATTCAAATTTTTTGTAGATAGAAATTCCGTTATTTCTTTATCTTCAATGGGCGATTTTTTATTGTTTAGAAGTTCTACTTTCTCTGGAACTATATCCAATGCTACCACTTGATGATTTTGCGCTAATAGCATCGCATTAGACAAACCTACATATCCTGTACCAACAACTGTTATTTTCATTTTATTGTTTTTATTTTTTGATTTTTCAATCAATTATCATTTTAATTTTATAAATTATATTCTCTATTTATTTGCTAAGTTATCACTACTTTTTCTTTGAAACGATAAAAGTGAGTTTCATTATCTTTTACTGTTTTTGTGATAATCATCCCTGCTGCAATGGTATTATTATCTCCGATTTCAATGGTGGGAATTGTAGCACTATTCACCCCAAACATATTGTTATTTCCTACTTTTGTAAAACCACTTAATACCACTTGAGGCCCAATAAAATTAAATTCTCCAAGAATAGAGTCATGCCCTATAGTACAACGAGAGTTCAACATATTGAAATTACCAACCCTTGCTTTTGCACCAATCGAAGCGTTGTGAGCTACCAAGCATCCTTCTCCTACTGTAGCAGAGGGTGAAATTATTGCTGTAGGATGAATGAGGGTAGCAAATCTCGCACCTTTCTCTAGGAAATTTTGAATAATTGTTCTTCTAAATTGTATATTGGCTATTCCCATAATGTATTCTGCATCTTGGGATACCTCATGGTCTTTTATGGTTCCTATGTAAGGACCTAAGAAACTGTAGTTATTATAACTTTCTTTGTTATCATCAATATATCCTACTACATCAAAACAGAGTTCTGGTGCTACCGAATTATTATAATGGGTGATATAGTCTGTGATTTCAGCGGAATGTCCGCCTGCTCCAATGATTATTACTTTTTTCATATTAAATTATCTTGCTGTATATCCTCCGTCTATCACTAATGTAGTCCCTGTAATCCAACATGCCCCGTCTGATAACAAGAAAGCGCAAGCGTTGGCTACATCTTCTGGCTTACCAAGTCCTAACGGATGATAACTTTTTATTTTTTCATAAGCTGAAGAATCTTGAGCATAGACAGCATTAGAACTCATAGGAGTTACTACAACTCCTGGAGCTACGCAATTTACTCTTATTTTTTTTGATGCTAATTCTAAAGCTAAAGATTTTGTTCCTGAAACGAGAGCCCCTTTCGTTAAACTATAAGTTGTTTTCCCTAATTCCCCTACCATTCCCATTACTGAGGCTAAAAACACAATGCTCATCCCATCTGGATTGGCATATTTTAATTTAGTAAGAAGCTTAGTGATGGCAATAGGAGCAAAAACATTGGTTTCAAAAAAAGGTTGTAATTTTTCTGGCGTAATGTTACGAAGTGGCAATGTAGTAGAAATTCCCGCTGCATGAACAATTCCGTCTACTTTCCCTACCGTTTTAAGAGCATCTTCTAACTTTTCAGCAGTTTGCTCATAATCTGTAACATCCGCCACTAGGATTTGGTAATTTTCGTTCTCGAAATTCCCTACTGTTTCTAACAATCTTTCCTCTGATCGCCCCAATAAAATTACAAAAGCTCCCATTTGGTTTAGGGTAATAGCGCATTGTCTTCCAATCCCAGAAGATGCTCCCGTAACCACGATGGTTTTATTTAATAGGGTAAAAGGGTTTATACTCATTCTAATTCTACTAAGTTACTGATAAAACAATCTTGCACATTAATTTGAGCGGTAGCCCAAGACATCCCCACTCCAAAACCGCATAACATTAATTTTTTATTGCCTTGAAGCTTATTCTGCAATTGAGATGCTATAGTTAAAGGTATAGAAACAGAAGATGTATTTCCGAAACTTTCAATACATGAAGGCACTTTTTCTTTCTCTAACTTTAATTTTTTGGCTAAATAAGCATTCATATAGTCATTGGCTTGATGAAACAAATTAAAGTCTATTGTATCATTGGTATTTCCTGATTTCTCGAGTACCGATTTGAAATTTTTTGGAATTTCGCTCAATACAAAATTAAACACCTCAGCTCCATTCATGTACCCATGTTCATCTGTTCTTATGTTGCCATACTCATCTACCACTTTTTCTGTTAATGTGTCTGGTGAACTAGGATTTCTATAGCCCCCTGCATCCATTTTAATTAAGTCTGAAAGAGCACCATTAGAATTGAGTGAGAAAAAACTTTCTCCAAATTTTTCATCTCTTTCTATGATGGCTGCAATTCCTCCATCTCCGAATAAAAAGGCTGTTTTTCTATCTTTAGGAGAATATATTCTAGAACGGGTCTCACCATCTAATAAAAGTGCTTTTCTAAAGCCTCCCGATTGCATTAAGCCATAGACAACTGATAGTCCATACACAAAAGCTGAACAACCTAAACTGATGTCAAATGCTGCTGTATGTTTTCCAAGCCCCAAACGGTTCTGTAAGAGAATAGATGTTGCGGGCATTCTGTAGTCAGGAGTTTGAGAGATAAAGATTAGCAAATCAATTTCTGATTTGTCTATATTCATATCCGAAATTAATTTCTCTGCAGCTGCGAAGCATAAGTCTGATGCGCACATTCCTTCTGGGGCAAATCTGCGTTCTTTAATCCCTACTTTGTCTACTATATCTTTTACATCTTCTTTATTAAAAAATTGGGTGTAATTGTAATTATCAATAGTATTCTTTGGTACTGCTGCTGCTAAACCCGTAATCCCAACGTTTTTAAAAGATAAATCTGCCATAAAAATGGATTAAGCCTGCGTTCTTTTTATAATTTCGTTAAGTAAATCTCCTAAAGTGATTGCATTTTTAAATGCTTCTTCTTCGATTACCATGTTATACTTATCGTCTATTTCGGCGATTAAAGTTAATCTAGCTAATGAGTCCCACTCATCATAGTCTCTGAAAGCATCTGATAATTGAATCTCTCTGTCTTCAATTTCTAATACTTCTGTTATCATTTCTAAAAATTCTGCTTCCATAATTTTATGTTTTATTTAGTTATTTCCTTTAAAAGGTTCCATTGTTACGCTTGTATCACTTGAGATTCCCTCTCTTATGATGACTTTTTTTATCGTTCTCCATACGATTTTGCAATCCAATAAAAAACTTAAATGGTCTACATACCATACATCATATTCAAATTTTTTGTTCCATGAAATGGCGTTTCTTCCATTTACTTGTGCCCATCCTGTTATTCCAGGTTTTACTTCATGTCTGCGTTTTTGGGTTTCTGAATACAAAGGTAAATATTTAATTAATAAGGGACGAGGTCCTATTAGGCTCATATCTCCTTTTAATACATTAATCAATTGTGGCAGTTCATCTAATGAAGTACTTCTTACCCATTTCCCCACTTTGGTTAAGCGTTCTGCGTCTGGTAATAAATTTCCTTGTGCATCTCGCTTGTCACTCATGGTTTTAAATTTAATTAATTTAAAAACTTTCCCGTTTTTCCCTGGTCTATCCTGTGTAAAGAATGCTGAATTCTGACTCAGTATCAATAATAGGTAAACCCCTATAAATAGGGGTGAAAAAAATATTAAAACCAGCACTGCAGCTGTTACATCTATTAGTCTTTTAAAGCCTTTCTTATACATTATAAAAATTGCATTGCGTTTTCTTTTGTAAAATTATTAGAAGCTTTTTTTGCATTTTCGCTGTATGCTTTATAAGTCTCTGGTTCATTTTGAAGCTGATAAATAAAACTTTTAATTTCATTTACTTCGTTGGCTTCAAATGCGCGCCCACAATTGCTTCTTTCTAACAAATTTGCCAGTGCAGACCTTTTAGAACAAATGGCTAAAATGGGCTTCCCTACTGACAATAAATTAAACGTTTTACTCGGTATACTTAAATCTGCTGCTCCTTCATCTAGCGTTACCACGTTTAGATTTCCTACCTGCATGTTGTGCGGGAGTAGTTCAATAGGTTGCCAAGGCAATAATTGAATATTGGTTAATTTTTGCTCTTCAATCAATTTATGAATCAGTTCGTATTTATGACCTCCTCCAATCACGAGAAAATAAAAATCAGGCTCATTCTTAAATGCATGCGCTAGGTCAACTAATTTTTCAATAGGGTGTGTTTTTCCTAAATTTCCTGAGTAACAAATTACAAAGGTATCTTTTGCGATTCCTAATTTTTTGAAAATTAGATTTTCATTTCTATCAATCTGAGGGAAAAATTCATTATTGGTCCATATCGGTACTATTTTTATTTCTTTTCCCTCTGCATATTTAGAAGTTTCTTTGGCTAATTCTGGTGTTAAGGTGTAAAGCGTATTTGCCTTTTTAAACATTTTTTTGGTAAAATGGGTAAACACTTTATTTGCCCAACCGTCTTTGGTAATATAATTAAAATTTACCAATGCATCTGGATACAAATCATAAACTAATATATCATAATTTGCTCTTAAGAGGTAAGGAACCAAAGGTGCACTTGGCGGATTAGTAATCGCGATTATTCTAGCGTTTCTGTACTTCCATAATACAATAAAAAACATCTGAATGGTAGCTGCGAGCCAAGTGTAAATTCTTTTGAATGCCGTAGATTTATTGTATTTCGTAATTTTATGCCACTTGTATTTCTCAGAGAGTTTCGTTTCTCTTTCTACAATTGTACCCGCAATGATTACGCACTTATCATATTTTGTAGATAAAGCATCCAGCATATCTATTTGAAGATAGCCAGATGCTTGATCTAGAATGACTACTGTTTTATTTTTAGCCATTATTTTTTTGAAGTTTTACTTGCTCATTAATCCAATCAAAGGTTGTTTTCATTCCTTCGATTAATGGGATGCTTACGTCCCAACCGATTTTTTCTCTGTATAATTTATTATCACTATTACGTCCTTTTACTCCCACTGGGCAAGAGAATCCGTATTTATCTTTGAATTCTTGTCCTCCGATATTGTGAATTTTAATGTTTTTACCAGACAGTTTAATTGCCATTTCTGCCAATTGATTGATGGTTACCATTTCTTCTGAACCGATGTTTACAGGCCCTAAGAAATCATCTTGTCTCATCAATCTAAGTACTGCTTCTACACATTCATTTACATGCAAGAAAGAACGCGTTTGCTGTCCATCTCCCCAAACTTCTATTGTGCCACCATCTTCTGTTTCTGCAGCTTTTCTACACATTGCTGCTGGTGCCTTTTCTTTACCACCCACCCATGTTCCAAACTCACCGAAAATATTATGGAATCTTGCTACTCTTACGTTTAACTTATAGTTTCTATTGAAAGCTAAATAAAGACGTTCTGAAAAAAGTTTTTCCCAACCATATTCAGAATCCGGATTTGCAGGGTAAGCAGAACTTTCTTCACAGTTTGGATTATTAGGATCTTGCTGATTATGCTCTGGATACATACAAGCAGATGAAGAATAGAATACTCTTCCTACGTTATTTTTTGCACATTCATGTACTACATTTAGGTTAATGAGCGCCGAGTTATGCATAACATTTGCATCATTATCTCCTGTAAAAATATATCCTGCTCCTCCCATATCAGCAGCTAATTGATAAACCTCATCGTAAACTCTACCTTCAAAAGCTTTTTCTACAATTCTTGGATCTCTTAAATCCCCTTGTACATATTCATTACAAATTAGATTGTGATCCCAAAATTCGTGATTTGGCTTAATGTCTACAATTTTCACATAAAACCCCTCTTCTTTTAATCTTTTAGCTAGATGACCGCCTATAAAACCACCACCACCTAAAACTAGTGCATTTTTCATATTGTTATTTTTAACTATTATTTTTTATTCATTAATTGGATACAAATTTATAAAATTTGAAAGAATTTAGCTTTAACATTCGTTAATTAATTCTTGATTTTTTTGAAATTTAATTCATATTATCTTCATATTTAATAAATATTTTTTTATTTATTTGAATGATTATTTTACTCTTTAGTCTTGTTTATCATCTCTTTATTATTCTACTCACTATTTTGAGCCACTAGAAATTTATTTTTAAAAAAAATAATCATCTGATTCCTTAAATTGCTAATAGCGCCACATTCATTTTTTTTTGAAATTTGCCATTCTATTGCTTCATTTATTCTAAAGTTTCATTTCTCTTATTTCTTCTCTGTTTTCAAGAAACCACTGATATGTTTCTTCAATTCCTTGTTCCAAGCTTATTTTTGGAGACCAACCTAGATTTTTTAATTTACTCACCTCCATTACCTTTCTTGGGGTTCCATCTGGTTTGGAAGTATCCCAAATAATTTCTCCTTGATGTCCTATTATTTTTTGTACCCGTAAAGCAACTTCTTTTAAAGATAAATCTTCCCCAGATCCTACATTGTATAAACTCTCTTCGAGTTTATTTTCCATAACAAAAATTATAGCTTCTGCCAAATCATCTACAAATAAAAATTCTCTTTTAGGATTTCCTGTTCCCCACAATTCTACGGGTTCATTTATGCCTGTTTTTTCTGACTTTTCTTTAGCCTCATGAAATTTCCGAATCATGGCAGGTAATACATGAGAGGTTTGCAAATCAAAATTATCTCTTATCCCATACAAGTTTGTGGGCATTAAGCTCACAAAGTCTTTTTTGTATTGTTTCCTTATCGCTTCTACTGTTTTTACTCCTGCAATTTTAGCAATTGCGTACCACTCATTGGTAGGTTCTAAGGGAGCTGTAAGCAAATACTCTTCTTTTAAGGGTTGAGGAGCCTCTTTAGGATAAATACAAGAAGATCCTAAAAAAATAAATTTCTCTACTTTATTTTGGTGTGCAGCATCCATTAGGTTCATTTGGATTTGTAAATTATCCATAATGAAAGGATATGGATTATCCTTATTCGCCATTATCCCGCCTACTAATGCTGCTGCATCTATTACGATTTCGGGTTGTTCCTCTTGAAAAAAATGATTCACTTGGTGTTGGTTTCTCAAATCAAGATCTTGTTTTGAACATCCCAATACGTTTTTATAACCTCTAGCTTCTAGTGCCCTCCAAACTGCAGAGCCTACCATTCCTTTATGACCTGCAATGTAAATCTTTTTAGATTTCATTATTTTTCTTGGGTTTTCCCTGTAATGATATCACCTAGTTGAGTAGAAGTAATAAAACGGACATCTGGCCAGCGTTTAAGCACTTCTTTTAACAATTTTTTTAAAGCCATTAAACTTTCTTCTCTATTTTTAGCATTTAAACTTCCAATAAAATTAGTTCTGTGCGAGCTAATAACAGCCGGTTTATTCCATTTAAACGCATAATGAATTTCGTTTAAGCAGTCACTATGCCAATCTTTTCCAGGAGCATTAGGTTCAAAAAAGGCATTTCTGGTTAAATATGTTTGTAAGTATTTATTCTTTTTACCAATCCAATGAAAATTTTTCTTGTACTTCCCGTCTCCCAGTGGTTCTATTTGAAATTTAGAAATTCCCATATAGTCTACTCCTTTTCCAGCTGCAATTTCTACTAATTGATTATTAAAAAACCCATTTGGGGGAACTAAAAATCTCGCTTTGTAGCCATGAATTTCTTCAAAAAGATCTAGCCCAGAACTTAAAATTTCTCTTTGTAGCTCTAAGTCGCTTGCTTTTTCTAGATTAAAAGCTGCTTGATAATTCACGGCTAGTTTATTATTAAAAGCCCAGCATCCCTCTTCGAAAGCCCAATGTGTATGTTCATCATTTGCTTGTAACTGTCTCATCCATGCTCCAGCATTTAAATGTTCTCTTCCATGAAATTCTGGGTGAAAAAGTTTTTCTTCTACCCCTTTTTGCCACATTTGAAATGCGTCTGCTCTCCCATAACGCTCTAGCGTTTTGGTAAAAGGCTCATGATAGAATTTCTGAAAATTACTTTCTTTTATTTTTTGAAAATCAGGATTTGCCACCACACTCATTGCTGTAAAAACTGGGTGATTTCCTAATTGGTCTTTGAATTCTATTAAAGTATTAAACAGCTGTTCAAAATCTTCTTTTGATGCGAGCGTATCCGTATTATTATATCGTTTACTGTCTCCTTTTTCTAAGGAAACTCCTTTTGCTTTTAGTCTTTCTAAAGCCTCTAATGAAGGCATACGAATACTTCCCCAATCGTCACTTTCTATTATTAAGTATTTCTTTTTAACCGAACAACCAATCATATTTTTAAGGTTGTGCGCTACTTTTTGCTTGATATTCATGTTCGTCATTTGGTTATATTAAACTATTTTTTCTCATTTGCGTAATGAGCACAGATTTCCAAATATTTTCTAGCTCTTTCTTTTGGAGTATCAAATTTTTTCACTTCTTTTTTTCCCTCTTCAATCAATTCCTTGCGCAAGTTTTCGCTTTGGATTAAAGCAATTATTTTTTCACAAGCATCTTCTGCCGATAATGGTTTGAAATAGAGTGCCGCATTTCCACAAATACTCGTTGCAAAACCTAAATTAGTCGTAATAATAGGCTTTTCCATAATCATTGCTTCTGGATAAGAAGCGGAGAAACATTCGGCTAAGGTGGGTAAAAACATCGCATCACATTCTCTATATACGCTTGGGCATTCTTGGGGTTTCAGTGGTCCCACATTTATAATTCCTTCGCCATGTAAATGATGTTTCATTTGCTCTTCTTCTTTCAATGTTAAAATAAACTTCACATTGTTAAAGCCTTTTGAATGGAGTAACTCATTTATTTTTACAATGAGGTCTAAGTTTTTATGCTTATAATAAGAAGTAAGCGTTAAAAAGCGAAACTCTCCTTTTTCTTTTGGAGGTAATTTATTTTCAAACTGTAAATTATGGTCTAGATAAAAAGCACTGTGGTTATTCGTAACTGTATGTACCTTATCTGTTTTTAATGCTTTTCTCACTCTATTATTTACATCATCTGTTTGCACTACATACGCAGTAGCATCTCTTTTGAAATAATAATAATGTAATTTCTTTTTGATTATTAGTTTTAATTTGCTTTTTAAACTTAAGTTCTTTACAAAAGGAGACTCGGGGTAGATATATAACGGTAAATTAAAACCTATAATTTGAGGAGCTTTTGACTTATAATAAGTAGGCCCAGTACTAGAAATTAAAACATCTGGATTAATCTTCTCTTCCAGAGGTCTTAGTGTATGCTGTATTTCTTTTACTTTTTTTAATCCAATTATACCAAAATCAAAATCATAGAAGTAAAAATTATTGGGGAAACTAGATTTATCTAAAGCTTTTCCTACTCCTTGTCCTACCCAAATGTGGTATTCGTGCTCGGGAAACTGTTTGCATTCATTAATAAAAGAAAGTGCTACTTGTACAGCTCCTCCAAAACGCTGATGTGCCGTATTAATAATTATTTTCATTTCTTCATTAGTTAAGTAAAACTTCTTCTAGTTCGATGCAGAATGCTGAGTGATGAAGCGGTAGAATTTTTTTGCGATTGCTTTTCCTTCAAAAGTTTTCATTTTTTCTTTAGCTGCCCAACCGAATTGTTCGCGAAGACTAGCATCTTGCATTAATTTATTTAATTTTTCAGTAAAACTCTTTTCATCATTTTCTTGAATTAAAAATCCATTTACTCCATCATCAATCATGTCAGAAGGACCTGCCATACAATCATACGCTATACAAGCACAGCCTGCTGACATGGCTTCTGCCAATGCATTGGGAAAACCTTCGGAAACAGAAGTAAAGGCAAAAATTGCTGCTTCTGCATAAAAAGTATGTACATTGTTTTGTTCGCCCACTAAATAGACTTCATTTTCTAATTTTTTATCTTGTACCTCTTGTCTGTATTCTTCTAGGAGATTCATTTTTTTTGCATTTCCTCCTACCACTATAAGTTTCCAAGACTTCGTTTGATTTACCGAAGCAAACATGTCTATCAAGCGGTCTACTTTTTTAGTCTTAATTAAACGACTTACCATTAGCACATTTTGCTTTCTAAGGTTATTGGTAGAAAAAGTAAACGCAGGAACAGGATTTCCTATCACTTGAATATTATTATTCCATTTGTATTTTTTGGCTATTTTTTCAGATTTTTCTGTTTGGGCGATAAAGCCTTTCGCTAAGGGGTAAAGTTTATTTCGCAATAAATTTTGAAGTTTTCCTAGATTTTTCCCTGGAATACTTCTGTCTGAAACGTAAATATTAAAATGAAGTCCCAAAGAAGCTATCAAAAGTAAATTATTCCACATTTCACCAAAACTTAATACGGTGTTGGGATTTATTTCTTTTAGTTTCTTTCTAATAAAAGCAACTGTCTTCAGGGTGTGCCAAAAACGTTTATCATTATTAAATTCCCATTCTGGTTTATGAATCGTGACCGAGTTTGGTAAATTATATTTAACTTCTCTTTTATTGCCAATTAATATTACATGTACTTCTACTTTTTCATAGGTAGAAAATTCTTGAATGAGATGTGCCATCACCCTTTCCATTCCTCCAATTCCGAGTGAATGAATGACCAAAGCAACTTTCATGATTTATTTTTTAAAATAGGCTTTATACCAATTGACAAATTCTTGTATTCCTTCATTAATTTTTACTTTGGGAATATATCCTGTTACTGCCTTTAAATCCTCTATATCTGCAAAGGTTTGGTATACATCTCCATCTTGCATTGGGTAAAAATCTAATTGGGCTTTTTTGTTACATGCCAATTCTACAGCTTGTATAAAATCTAATAGTTTTACAGGAGTATTATTTCCAATATTATAAATATTATAATTCTCTTGAATTTTATCTGTAATCAATACTTCTATAATTCCTTTTACAATATCATCTATATAGGTAAAATCTCGCATTAAATCTCCATTATTAAACACCTTAATTGGCGTTTCACTCAAAATGGCTTTTGTAAATAAAAATGGTGCCATATCTGGTCTTCCCCAAGGTCCATAAACGGTAAAGAAACGGAGTCCTGTAGTTTTTAGTCCATATAAATGGCTGTATACATGTGCCATTAATTCATTACTCTTCTTGGTTGCCGCATATAAACTTATAGGATGATCTACTCTATCTTTCTCAGAAAATGGTACTTTTTGTTGATTGCCGTACACTGAAGAACTAGAGGCATAGATTAAATGCTTAATCTGATTGCTTCTACAGGCTTCTAATATATTCATAAAGCCTACTACATTTGCTTGAATATATGCTTTAGGGTTTTCTATGGAGTATCTTACTCCCGCTTGTGCTGCTAAATTGATAACCGCATCAAATTTTTCTTTAAGAAAAAGGTGGTCTAATCTGTGTTCATCTACCAAATCCATTTGAGAAAAACGAAAATTTTCATTGCTTCCACTTTTCACCTCCTGTTGTCTCATGAATAATTCAGACTGTGTATCTATACCTAATTCTTTTAATCTATCTATTTTTAATCTTACATCATAATAGGCATTCAAATTATCAATACCATAGACTTCAAAACCTAAATCAATTAATTTCTTACTAACATGAAATCCTATAAAGCCTGCTGCGCCTGTTACTAAAATTTTACTCATTTTTTATCATTTGCTGACAAGTTTTATTATCTAATTTTCTCGTCAATGTTGTTTTATTTGTGATTATTTTTGTTTTGATATATACTAAAAACTAGATGTGTTTAATCATTCTTTTCACGTCAATCTCTTTAATTGCTTTAGCTGGAACTCCTGCTACCAGCATCCCTTCTTCTAAGATAGATTTATTTACTGCTGCATTTGCTGCAACAACAGTATTATTTGCTATAGTAATATCTCCGTATATTTTAGCTCCTGGTCCAATGTATACATTATCTCCTATTTTGGGAGCACCTGCTACACCACCAGATTCCCCTATATTTGTACAAACATGAATACGACAATTTGCGCCCACTTTGGCTCTGGGATTTACCACAATAGTTCCATAATGAATAATAGCTAAACCTGGTCCAAAAACATTCATAGGTATGCTAAATCCAAGTTTGATACTTAACCTTTTGTATTTAAAAAAATAATAGGCAAATAGTAATAAAGAAATTATGTTTCTCTTATTATTTCCATAATATTCTGCTTTTCTCAATGCTTTTTGAAAACAATAAATATGATTAGGGAAAATAATATTTTTAAGCCTACCTTTCACACTTAAATTTCTAATCCCAAGAGCTATTCGGTCTTGTTCTAAATATTTTTTCAGTTCGTTTTTAGTTTTTATCATAAGTGTATTTTTTTTTTCAATTTCTAATCAATACATTCTCTAATAATTGTCGTGATTAAATTTATTCTTCTAACATTAAATTTGCCAATTCTGCAGAATCCATAAATTCTACATTTGGCCAATTCTTTATAATGCTTTTTACTAAAACTCTGAAATTCTTAATATTTTCATCTTTGGTTTTCTGGTCATAGACCCCTACATAATTGAGACGATGAGTATTTATAATAGCTGGCTTGTTCCAAAAAAAGGCATTTGAAATTTCTTTTAAACATCCATCTACACTATCATAATTTGCTGGCATTTGTGTAGGTTCATATTGCCCATTTCTTACAAAATACTTTATTTGTTGTTCGTTTTCACTGCCTATAAATCTGCCAACGATTCTTCTTTTTTGATTATTATCTTCGCCAAATGGTAATTTTTGATATTTCATCCCTTGAATGACCTTTATACCATTATTTTTAAGCACTTCGTGAAGTTGCTCTCCTAAAATGAAATTATTAGGAATCATGGTGATTGATTTAAATCCAAAGATTTCTTCAAACAATGAAAGTCCCTCATTTATATATCCTTCTTGATACTCTTTAGGTCTTTCATCTATCCAATCTAAGGAAGCTTGAAGATTAATTATTGAGCTTTTATTTTCTGGAACACTCCACGTCCCTAGATCAAAGGCATCTAGGAGTTCTTGATTTCCATTTCTTAGTTCTTCTAACCATAATGGTACATTTACATGCTCTCTCCCGTGAAACTGAGGATACATTAACTTTTCATCAATTGCATTTTTCCATAGATTAAAGGATTGAGAATGGTTAGAAAATCTTTTTAACGTTTCTGTAAAAGGCTCATAATAATATTGTTTAAAACCTGATTCTTTAATTTTTTTAAAATCTGGGTTGGCTACTACCGTGTTAAAAGTCAATTTGGGATGATTTCCAAAATTATCTTTGCAATCACTAATCAATGAAAACAATACATTTAAGTCATCTTCTGAAGCTAAAGAATCATATTTGAGATAAGGATTCTTCGTATGAGGATATTGTTTTCTGTATTCCTCAATTTTAGTAATATCTGGAAGTCGGATGGCTCCCCAATCATCGCTTTCAAAAACAACGATTTTTCTTTTGGTGCTCCAGCCTTTGTAATTGATTAAATGAGCTCTTACTCTATTCTTAAAATTTGATAGCATAGTTTAAGTTTAAAAAATAAAAAACACTATTTAAGCGTTTCGAAAACCTTCTCCCATTTTTTATACGTTTCCTCGTAGGAAAAACGAAGAACATTCTCATACGCATTTACTGATAGTTCGGAAATCTTAATAGGACTTTCCATCAGTTTAATTGTTTCTTCAACATAAGCATTACAATCGAAAGCTTTTATCAAAATCCCATTTTGATTATGATGAACGATATCCGAAGCTGCTGCGTATGAGTCAAAAAGCATCGGCACACAACCATAACTCTGCGCTTCTATTAAAACATTCCCGAACCCTTCAAAAGCAGAAGTCATATGGAAAATTTTTGCTTTTTTATAGTACTCATCTGGTTTTACTTTCCCAAAAAATTGTACTCTGTCTAAATTATTTTGCAGACAAAATTTCTCCATACTTTTTTTCTCAGCACCATCTCCTAGCACCCAAAATTTCCAATCAGGCGAGTGAGCATGTAATCTTTTCCAAATCTCTAATAGTAAGTCTACTCTCTTCTGAGAAAGATCTAAACGCCCTACAAACAAGACTACATTTTCTTTTGGTAGCGCCTCAATATCTACTTCGGGTCTCTGAAATGGATTGCCTATTCCGTGTATTTTATGTAAGTATTTTTTGAGTTTTGGTACTAAAAAGAATAACTCTGGTTTAAATTTTTCTGATAGCATAACAAAAGCATCAGTGTTTTTGACAATGAAACCTAGTTCTTTATTTTGCTTCCATACATGATATCCTAGAATTATTTTCCTTGTGATGTAAGTATTGAGAAATCCTATTTTTTTTCTATTGAAAAGTTCTTGGATAATATTTTTATGATTGTCATAAAAATTGAGTGGATTAATATGTAGATTATTGATTATCTTAGCCTTATCATTAGTAATATTCAAAAGCATTTTAGTAAATTTAACTGAATATCCAGTCTGATTAATAATGATTTCTATATTGAGCTGTTCTAAAATATTTTTTAACTCAATATCAGATTTTACTGCCATTATTGGAATATTATTAACATGTCTATTTGTTTCATTTTTATTATAACAAATTATATATACATCATTCTGTACTGAAAGAAGTTCAGAAAGATTGTTTGTAACCCTTTGTACACCTCCGGCATTCGGATCAAACTGTTGTTGTAAAATTATTGCAATTTTCATTTTTAAAATAAATAATTAAAAAAATCTCTAATAGAAATATCTGCGTCTCCTAATAACCAAGATACTGGAGCAAGAATAATTGAAAAAAAACTTAACATCTGAATAAGATAAGAAAGTTGAAAAAGAAACATCGGAACGGATGATAACAAAAAAATAACTAAGCCAGCATTTAATAAGTTCATCTTTTGACGACTTAATTTATACCTAACTATTGTAAAAAGGAGCTGAATGGTTGAAACTAATATAAAAAGAGCGGAAATTGTTCTTACCCTTCCAGATAATGAAGGGGAAAAAGTTGCCAAATTCGAAAATATGTATAACCCAATGCCTGAAGCAAAAAGGAAAATAAATTTTTTCTCGGCATATTTGCTATTGTAGAAAAGCAACAAAATAAATGATAGCCCTACTATGCAATAATCTTTGTAAAAACCTTCTCCATAAGTAACATAAAAATTTTTTTTAACTGAATTTGCAATTGCAGCTTTTTCTTGAAAGAATTCAGCTTTTTCTTCGGAATCAATTACATTAGATTTTTGTTGACTTTCAACTAAATCAGTCTTGGGCAAGAAGTTTTCAACACTTGTAAAATCTAAAGACATCCCAAATGACACCAAGTATAAACCTGTCATAATAAAAGTTCTATTTCTTAATATATAAGAAATTAAAAAAGGAATTAAAACAATAAGATAAGAAAAGTGTACAACGATAGAAAATAAAATTACTAATAAAAATTTTTTCTTTTTAGTAATCACATAACTATACGTTCCATAAAAAAACACCCACATTCCTGTCCACATTCTAATAGAATTAAGCGCTCCTAAACTTCTATCAAAAATAAATAATACAATAAAAGCTGTTAATAAGCCACTTTTTTTAATGGTAAGCTTATCCTTAAGAACTAAAAGTGCTGATTTTGTAAAAAAATACCCTAAGATTAAACCTGCAAATACGTGAATAAGTTCTGGGACACCAAAAACTGATGCTGCTAAGTACGATATACAATGTAGATAAATATCTTTTGCACCTGTTGTAGAATTAAGGGTAACTAAATCATAAAATTGATTTATGAAGGCATTAAAAGACATGTCTGAATAATAAGTAAGTGCACTACTCAAATGCGCCTCTCCATCTGAGCCTGGTCTATACACGTATAGACTTCCCGCTATTCCAAAAAATATAATTCCAAAAAGAAGTAATGTTTTTTCATCTCTATTTCTGAGTAATTTCACCACTCCCATTATAGGAGAAAACAACATCAATAGCATTAAATAACCATTATATGAATTTTTTATTTGACTTGCTTGTTTCATTTTTTTGACTATTTGTTAGGCAATAGCTTTATTAATCTCTCTCTTAATTCAAAATAATCAATAGCCATTTGAAAACGTTCTAATAAAACATCTGTTTTTGGTCTGTCTTTCGGTTTTGTTTTATCATTCTGTGGTATAGGAACACCTAAATTGTAATTTTTCGGTAGTCCCAAGCAGATTTGATTCGTATTATTAGCTATTGCAGCTGCCCAAAACCATATATCTGAGCCTCTTCCAGGCACTATTCGGCGTACTTGATCTTCATTAAAAGCTTTTTCATGTAAACTTCCTGCCGGATAATAAATCCCTCCCCATCCAATTAAATATACTTGTGACGAAGGGGTATTCTTATTGGCAGCATTTTTTTCTCTGTAGTACATATGTAACTGATTCTCTTTTTTCACCATTGCTTTTCCTACATATCCTACTATTGTCTCAGGATTTTCTGTTCTATTATTTAGTAAGCCTCGCACCAAACTTTTATGATAAATGATATCATCATCAAGCGTAATCACTCCTAAATCAGGATATTTTTGCATTACTGGAAGTAATTTTTTCACTGCAAAGGAATTGTTTTTTACCCAAACAATCTCTATCCCTCGATTTATTAATTTATTGAGGTATTTTGGCAGTTGAAGCCCTGGCCATTCTTCCTCCGTTAGCACTACAATCCATTTTTGAGGCAGCTGTGTTTGCTGGTTAAGCGCCTCAAAAACAGCGGGCAATAAATGAGCTCTTTTAGGATAAGTTGCTATAGAAACTACAAAATCCGCTTTGGGGTCTGTATATAATTTTGTTTGATTTATTTTGGCTAAAAAATCCCATTTTTTATAAATAAAATGATTTCTCAGAAAAACAATTTTCTGCTTTAGTCGGTGCATTTTTTTAAATTTAATTTATAGAAGATAATTCATTATTCCCAGAGAAAATCATATTTTCTAGGAGTTGTTCCTGTTTCTCTACTGATACTAAATTATAAAAATCATCTTTTGTTAATGACTCCAAATTAGCTTCAAAAAGATTTACTAAATATTTAGAATAATTTGTTGTATAACCTTTAACTTTATTGTTAGGATCAAAATAAATTACTTTATTTTTAAAAAAAACAGCGTCTAACAAAGAAGTAGAATGATCTGAAATGATAAAATCATAATCATTATTCTGTAGCAAAGGATATAGTGGGCCTGTTAAACAATCTGTATTGTTTATTTTCGGGAATCTTGGACTACCATCGCTATTTTTTTCACTATTGCCTTGCTTTCCATGAGTTTTTATTGTAATATCAAATTGAAGTTCTCTCAATTTATTTATTAACGAATAAAAAAATTCGAGATTCAACTTATCTAAAGCTGTAGGTAATATTAATATCTTGTTGGTTCTTTTATTACTATAATGATAATTATCCCTATTATAATTATTAAAAATAGGGTTACCAAACTTTACAATAGAAACTTTTTTTCTTGAGTTATAGCTATTAAATTGCTCAACAAAGTACTCTCCCCAAGTTAAAAAAACATCACATTTGGTAAATTTGTGAGGAATATCAGTAACTACTCCTCCTACATACGAGCCATGCTGAACTACAATAAATTTACTAGATTCATGATTAGAAGTCCATATCTTATATAAACTTTCTCTTATTGAAATCCAATTCTTAGAAAGTATATACTTTGGATTTATTATATTCAAGAATATATACATTACAATATGTTTCCTTTTATCTGAAGTTTTAAAAGGTATAAACTTCCATAACAAATCTATATCCCAAAAATAAAATTTGGAATGATTTTTTTTATTTAAAACAATTGGCAATGTACTTCTATGCTTGTTATATAGAATAATTTGTTTTTTTGTTATAAATTGAAATAGTGAATTAATCATTTTTTTACAATTTACATTTCAAAACGATCTCCTTTTTCAAAATCTTTAATTGCTTTACTACCAATTGCGAGTGAATAATACATAGGATGTAATCCAAATCCTGGTCTAATACTCTTCACATGCTCTTCAGTAATCACTTCTCCTTCCTTAATATCTTTAACTATATACAATGATCTAGAAAATTCTTTACCTTTAAATTGTTTATCCGTTAATTTATAATTCACAACACCGATTGCTGCTTCTGCTTCCCTTATCGCTTTTACCATAGCTGTGAATTCCGCTTCATCCATAGAAAAAGACGCATCGGGGCCTCCGATAGCACGATCTAAAATAAAATGTTTCTCAATAATTTTGGCACCAAAACAAGTTGCCACAATAGGAACTGTACTTCCCATTGTATGATCTGACAAACCTGTAATTACCCCAAATTGTTCTGCCATATCTTTTACCATGACCATATTTGCTTCTTCAATGGGAGCTGGATAACTTGATGTACATTTTAACAATGCAATATCATGATTTCCCATTCTTTTACAGGCATCTATAGCTAATTTAATATCTTCAATTTCTGCTATCCCAGTAGATAATATTATAGGTTTTCCTTTAGAGGCTACATATTCAATCAAAGGAATATCTGTTATTTCAAAAGAGGCAATTTTATAGGCAGGCACATTAAAATGCTCTAAAAAATCGACTGCTGTTTTGTCAAAAGGAGATGAAAAACAAATCAAATTTTGTTTTTTTGCTTCTTCAAACAAAGCTTCGTGCCATTCCCACGGTGTATAAGCTTCCTGATAAAGATCATGCAAATTCTTTCCTTCCCAAATAGTCCCTTTAATCAAGAAATCATCTTTTTTTGAATCTATAGTTATAGTATCAGCGGTATAAGTTTGTAATTTGATACAATCCGCTCCTGCTCGTTTTGCCGCTCTGATTGTCTCCAAAGCTGTCTCTAAGTTTCCATTGTGATTTGCTGAAAGTTCAGCTATAATGAAAACTTTTGAATTTTGAGATATTTCTAATTTATCTATTTTCATGATTTATATTTTTAAAAAAAGTAATATAAGATTCACTATCTCTATATT
Source organism: Cloacibacterium sp. Arc13 (assembly GCF_041431305.1). NCBI lineage: Bacteria > Pseudomonadati > Bacteroidota > Flavobacteriia > Flavobacteriales > Weeksellaceae > Cloacibacterium > Cloacibacterium sp. Arc13. Next base: position 12,493 of record NZ_JASMRM010000020.1, on the reverse strand, counting down.
CATTAAAATTTAATGATCTGAATGTTTTCAGAGAAGGTAAATTACTTTCATGAACAACACCAACAATTTTTTTTAAATTAACGTCTTTTTGAACTAAATCACATCCTTTTTCAAGTATTTGTTTTCCAAAACCTCTTCCCTGGTATTTAGGATTTAGTAAAAAACTAATTAAAACTTCATTAATATTTATGATATCAAAACGAATAGAACCAATTGGGATATCTTCATAAATGGCAATGTAGTAATAACAATCATCTGCATGAATTTTTGAAAAAAACCACTTTTCATGCTCATCGTATCCAATTTCTTTTTTTTGAATCGAATACTTTCTTATATCTTTATTTGTAGCCCATTGAAAAGTTATTTCTAAATCTTGGTCAGTTACTTTTCTCAATGTAATTGAATTATTGATTTTTGAATGCATTACAACGTCAATATGTTTATGATCAAAAAAACAGTGTTCTTTGAGTCGTGCCTCTTCAATAAATTTTGAATCAATAAGTATTTCATATAAATGAGGTCTTAAATCAAAAGCATACGTGTAAATTTTATGCAGTTTTAAATCATCAAAAGCTACTATCTGAATCAGTTCTAAATATACTGACCATATTTCTTTAAAACGATTTTTTTCTAAAACGGTATTCATAATAAATGAAATCTCCGCATTTTTATCAATCCAATTGATGTGAACCAGTCCTCCATATCCAACACAAACATCATTCTCCATAAAAGAAAACAAAATTTGATTGGGTTGGTCTTCATCAAATAATTTAGCTAATACATTTTTGAAATATTGCTCTTGATCAGCTTCGGTAAGAGGTTTATTTTGACGCAAGTGGTAAATTTGTTCGTTACGCCATTGCATAATATCAAACCGATCTTCCAAACGTATGGGAACGAGAGAAAATGCCTCTTTTTGAAAAAACTGCTTATTTAATACTTTGTATGAGTTCATATTTTAATTCAGCTAACTTCCAATCTACTTCGTTATCTATATCTTGTCCTTCTAATTCTGATAAAACTATACTACCAGAATTATCCGTTAAAATTTGTTTTTTATTTAAGCAAACTTCTGTATTCATCCAATAAAACTGACCTGCATCATGATAACTTTTCTCTAAATCTTGTGATCGGGAAGAACAATATTCTGGATAAAAAAAACGAGTTTTTTTATCTTCAAATTTTAATGCTCTTTGAATGGGAAAACCAAATGGTATTACAGGAAAAACACTATCATATTGATTTTGCTCCATAACTTGAAAAGCCTCTATCAATTTATTAGAAGTAACAAATGGGGCGCAAGCATAAATGCAACAAGTAAATTCAAAAGTACTCCCTTTTTCTTGATATTCATGCAATACTTCTTCAATAACATTAAAAGTAGTGGCAAAATCATTTGAATTTACCTCGCTTCTAACAAAAGGAACCTTTGCACCATATTTTTTTGCTATTTCAGCTATTTCAACATCATTTGTTGAAACCATAACTTCTGCAAACAAGCCGCTAGCAATAGCAGCTTCAATGGTATATGCTATAATAGGTTTTCCAAGAAAATCTTTAACATTTTTTCTAGGAATACGTTTGCTACCGCCTCTTGCAGGTATAATGCAAATGCTAGCCATAAAATTCAATGATGGATTGTATTACAAATAATTGTTCTTCATCTGTCAAAGTGGGATACATTGGTAAACTAATACAATATTTATAATAGTTTTCCGCATTAGGCATATCTCCTTCTTTCCATCCAAATTGACGATAATACGGCATTAAATGACATGGAATATAGTGGATTTGAGCAAAAATGTTTTTTGTTCGCAAAAAGTTATATAGCCCTAATCTATTTTCTACTTCTATAATGTAAAGGTGATAAGCATGTCCTTGTACGACACCTGATTGACCTTTTATAAATGATTTATTTTTAAAAGCTTCATAATAGGTGGTAGCAATTTCACGTCTTCTCTGTATTCCTTCATCGGCTCTATTTAATTGACTTAAACCTAAAGCAGCTTGAAAATCAGTTAATCTATAATTAAAACCCAATTCTTGCATTTCCATATACCATAGTGGATATTGCCAGTCACCCCCTGCAAGTTCAATCGAATTAGTATATAAATCATCTGATTTAACTATCCCATGAGTTCTTAACTTTAGTAGTCTTTTGTATAAATTTTCATCATTTGTAGTAACCATTCCGCCTTCACCTGAAGCTATATGTTTAACTGGATGAAATGAAAAAATGGCTAGATCAGCAAAATTACTATTCCCACAATTGTGTGCTTCACCTTTTTCATCAATAAAATAACCACCTGGAGCATGACATGCATCTTCAATAATCCAAAGGTTGTATTCATCTGCTAGCTTTCTAAACTTTTCCAAATCAACAGCCCTCCCTGCAAAATCAACAGGTATTATGCCTTGATAAGTACCCTTTGAAGAGGATTCTAAAAGCCTTTTTACCGAATCATAATCAATCAAATAGGTTTCAGGATCAATATCCGCAAAAACAACTTCTCCATCACAGTAACGTACACAATTAGCTGAAGCGGCAAAAGTGATAGGAGTAGTTATTACTTTTTGTCCTTTTTTAACATCTAAAGCCAATGTACATAAATGCAATGCAGCGGTCCCATTCGCAACCGCAACCGCATATTTGCTTCCTACATATTTTGCAAATGCATTTTCAAATTCCAGAATTTTCGGCCCTTGAGTTAAATAATCTGATTTTAATGCTTCTATTACTGTATTAATATCCTCTTGTGTGATATTTTGACGACCGTAAGGAATAATTTTATGTTCCATTATATTTTAAAATTAGAGTCTACATGTTCTTTTATTAATTGTCTTAAGGTTGTCACAGTTTCCCACTCTGTATTATCTCCTGAATTATAATTAAATCCTGCTGGAACTAATTTCGCATTAAAATGTTTTATAAATTCTTGAATATCAAAATTTGGCACCGAAGGCAGTATCGTGTAATATTTACCCAGATCATATGTGTAAAACGAGTCCGAAGCCGTAATCATTTCCTCGTGAATTTTTTCGCCAGGTCGTATCCCTATAATTTCTAATTCACATTCTGGAGCTATGGCAGTCGCTACATCTGTAATTTTGTAAGAAGGTATTTTAGGAATAAAAATTTCACCTCCCCAGGCATGTTCCATGGCGTGCATTACCATATCTACTCCTCCTTGTAATGAAATATTAAAACGTGTCATTGTTGGATCCGTTATTGGTAATTTACCCTCTTTTCTTTTTTTAATAAAGAATGGAATAACAGAACCATTTGAACCCATAACGTTTCCATACCTAACTACTGAAAATTTGATAGGATTTGTACCTTTAATATTATTTGCGGCTACAAATAATTTATCAGATGTCAATTTTGTTGCACCATATAAATTTATGGGTGCACAAGCTTTATCGGTTGATAGTGCTACGACATTTTGTACACCTGTTTCTAAAGCAGCATGTATTACATTTTGAGCACCACCTATATTTGTTTTAATACACTCATCTGGGTTATACTCAGCTAAATGAACATGTTTCATTGCTGCTGCATGAATTACATAATCCACCCCTCTAAAAGCTCTTACCATACGTTCTTTATCTCTTACATCTCCTAAAAAAAACCGAATTTGGGGATATTTATTAGAAGGATATTCATGAGCCATGACAAATTGCTTTTGTTCATCTCGCGATAGAATAATCAATTTTTTTAAATCAGGATAGTTTAGTAAAATATACTCTGTTAAAGCTTTTCCTAAGGATCCTGTACCTCCTGTAATTAGAACTGTTTTATTTTTTAATTCCATAGTATAAATGTTTTTTTTATTAAATTTTTTGGTAGTTTACCATTCTGTTGAAATTTTCAGAACGTGCTAGGAGTTCTTCATACGTTCCTGAGTCTACGATATTCCCCTTGTCAAAAACGAAAATACGGTCCACATTTTTTATGGTTGCCAAACGGTGGGCAATGGTAATCATTGTGTATTTCCCTTTTAGCTGTTCTATGTTTTGCTGTATTATATTTTCTGTTTCTGAATCCAATGCTGAGGTCGCTTCATCTAAAAACAATAAATCTACCTCTTTAAATAACTCTCTAGCAATGGTAATTCTTTGTTTCTGACCACCACTGAGACTTACTCCATTACTTCCCACCTGCATGTTTTCTTTTTCTTGAGACTTTTCAATCAACTGTGATAAATTCGCTTGTTCGATAGCGGTTTGGAATTTTCTAATATTTTGTTCCGTTTTTGGACTCCATAAAGTTACATTGTTGTATATGGTATCATCAAAAATAACCGGTTCTTGAGTAATATAACCAATTCTCTCTTGGTATGTAGCTATATTAATTGCTTTGGTGTCTACTTCATCTATGAATAAGCTGCCTTTAGTGGGAGTTAATAAACCGCTGATAACATTCAATAGCGTTGTTTTTCCTGAACCACTTTCACCCACAAATGCTACAGATTCATTTTTTTTAATTGTCAAAGAAATATTATGCAAAATAGAAACTTCATTATACCCAAAAGAGACATTTTTCAACTCTATTTCCTTTTGAATAGGTTCTAATTTTTTAGTTCCAGTTTTAGTTGCACCTTTTCTAAGATTTTGAACAAAAGTAACGCTGTTCTCGATAGAGCCCATTTTGCCAAGAAACAAATTATACGAATTTTGAAAAGTATTCATCGCGGTCAATCCTCTATAAAAGAATAATAAACTTAAGACAATGGATGAAAAATTGCCTTTCAAAACCATCACTTGTATATAGATTACTACCAAAACAATTCCAATAGTAATGGGTTCTTTTGCTCCTAGCATTATACTGCTTAAAACTCCCATTTTCTTATTGGTTCTTTCAATTTCTTCGACTTTATTTTTTAGGAACTGATGGTACAAAGGCATGGTAGCTGTAGCTTTGAGGTATTTAAAAAACACCACTGCTTGAATGATGTATCCTTGAAAAGCATTATTCCCTTTTACCAACTCTTTAGATAAAATTTTAGTTTTTCTGTATAGGCTTGTGAATATAAAATTAGAAAGCATTGCTCCAACCACAATTAATAAAGCAAATTCAGGACTGGACAATACCGCTAACACCACGTACGTTCCCAGCATCATGAACTGCTGAATCATATCTGTATAATTTACAAATGATTGCATCAATCTTTCTACTTCTCCCGTTAACGCATTTTGAATGACCCCCGCATCTGATTTTACATAACCTTCATAACTAAAGTCGGATAATGCATCTATACATTGTAGTCTTGTTTTCGCCGTGAAATATTGCTGGTAAACCACTCTTAGATATCTTACTAAAAACATAGCAAATCCTTTTAAAACAAAGAAGATGAACATTAATAGTAAAACTCTTACCAAGTTTAAGGAAATCCCCATCTGGTCAAAAATTCTCAGTAAATAAGAAAAATTACCATGACCTTCCGTTGATACAACTGCTTTAGGGTCTGCAAAAAGTTCTATTAACGGCAAAAACATCGCTAAACCTAAACCATCTAATAATCCTACTAAAACACTCGCTAATATTAAAATGAAAAGCCTATACTTGAGTGTTTGGTAAAAGAAAAGAAAATTGGGTAATACCTTTTTTATAATTGTTTTCAACATTATGTTTTTATATGATACTTTTTTCATCAAAAAGCATTTACTTTTATTTAACTTCTGATTTTTATGCTAAAGTTTAGCATCACTGCCCTGTAAAATACCTTTTACATCATACACCACTGCATTTTGATTTTTCAATGGTTCTAAATCTAAGTTTAAGAATTCTTTGTGCGAAACTCCTAGTACAATAGAATCATATTTAGATCCAGAAACAAGTTCATCGTGACAAACTAAATTGTATTCATGTTTTACCTCTGCAGGATTTGCCCATGGATCAAAAATAGTTACTTGGATACCGTAATCTTCTAGTGCTTTTACCACATCTACTATTTTGGTATTTCTTACATCTGGACAATTTTCTTTGAAGGTAATTCCCAATAATAATAATTGAGCTCCTTTTACGGTAATCCCTTTTTTAATCATTAGTTTCACTACTTGCGCCGCTACATATTCTCCCATAGAATCATTCAACCTTCTCCCTGCCAAAATTATTTCTGGGTGATAACCATGCTCTTGTGCTTTTTGGGCTAAGTAATAAGGATCAACCCCAATACAATGTCCACCTACCAAACCTGGTCTAAAAGGTAAAAAGTTCCATTTTGTACCCGCAGCTTCCAAAACAGCATGAGTATCTATGTCTAGAATATTAAAAATTTTAGCCAACTCATTTACAAAAGCAATATTAATGTCTCTTTGCGAATTTTCAATTACTTTAGCTGCTTCAGCTACCTTAATAGTTGGAGCCAAATGCGTACCTGCAGTAATGACCGTTTTGTATAATTCATTTACTTTTGCCCCTATTTCTGGAGTAGAACCAGACGTTACTTTAAGGATTTTTTCTACCGTATGTTCTTTATCTCCTGGATTAATACGTTCTGGAGAATATCCTGCAAAGAAATCTACATTAAATTCCAAACCCGAAACTTTTTCTAAAACTGGGATGCATTCTTCCTCTGTAGCACCAGGAAAAACTGTAGATTCATACACTACTACATCTCCTTTTTTCAACACTTTACCTACTGTTTCTGAGGCTTTGTACAAAGGCGTCAAATCTGGTCTATTATGTTTATCAACTGGTGTAGGAACTGTTACAATATAATAATTGGCATCTTTAATTTCTTCTAGATGAGCCGTACAGAATAAGCCTGAAGTATTATCTTTAAAAGGATTGGACTGTACTAATACCTGCTGTAAAATATCATCTTCTACTTCTAGGGTTACATCTCTTCCTTGATTAAGCTCTTCTATTCTCTTTTGGTTAATATCAAAGCCAACTACTGGAAATTTGGTTGCAAATAATCTTGCTAAAGGAAGCCCAACATAGCCTAGTCCGATGATGGCAATCTTGTTCATTTGTATTTTATTTGTTGTTAATTATATTTGATTTTTGAATTGTTTTTTAAACATTCAGTTTACTATTTCATAGCTCTTTGGTTTATTTTATTTACGGCTTCGCCCTGTGAGTCCCGTTTAAAACGAGTTCACCATGAAATAAGTTATCTTCAACATTTGTTTCTCAAGAAAACTGAAAAACCTTATCTACTTTTTATTTATTTTCAAAAACTAAAAGTCCATCTCCCACGTATTTTGGAGTAATATGGACAATTACTTCTTTTTTTATTTCTTTCTTTATTCTTTGTATTAGATTTTCAATATAGCTTTGGTTCAATGCTGGACCTTCTATAACCACTTCTATGACGCCAGAATCTATTCCTTTCGCATAATCTCCCACTAAAAAAATACGAGAAACCTCTCCCATTCTTTCGAGAATCTGATTAATAATAAAATCTATACCGATGTATTTTTGGATTAATTGCTGGAGTGTAGTAAACAAAGGATGGTTGGTATTCGCATGATACATGACCTTTTTATCTGCCTCTTCTCTGATGATAAAACCAGCTTCACTGAGGTTATTTAATTCCTTGCGAATAGCATTTGTATTTTCATTCATTTCTTGAGCTAAACCTCTAAGGTAGCCTGTATTAGCAGCATTGATAAAGAACTTTACCAATAGTCGCAATCGTGTTTTAGATGTTATAATGCTGTCTAACATATTTCCGAATGAACAACAAAAGTACTCAAATGTTTTCAAATAACAAAAATTTTTGAAGAAAAGATTTGATAATCAAGAATCAAGATATGAGATGTAAAACCGTAAAGTTGTAAAATCGTAAAATCGTAAAGGCGTAAAAGCGAAAATGGGTAAAACCGTAAAGGCGTAAAGTTGTAAAGTTGTAAAATAGTTAATATGCGAATGCGAGAATTAAAAGATTAAATAATTAAAAATATTCTTGCTCATGGTAACTTTGATGAAGCCAGGTGTGAAATTTGCAATATCTTCATGAAAAAAATGGGCTTTAAAGCCCATTTTTATTTCAAATTTTCCCAGTACCAATCTACCGCCTCTTTTAAACCTTGACTAATGGTATGTGTAGGCTGATACCCTAATAATTCTTTTGCTTTTTCTACTGACGCCAAAGAATGTGGAATATCTCCTTGTCTATTTGGACCATGAACTACTTCTACATCAGCAATCTCAGCATCATATTTACTTAAATATTCTTTCAAATATTTCACTAAATCATTTAAAGTTGTTCTATCTCCAACCGCTGTATTATATACTGTATTCACGGCTTTAGAATTGGTGGTTAACATTGCGCGTTCATTCATCTGAACCACATTATCTACATACGTGAAATCTCTAGAATAATCTCCTGCTCCGTTAATTACTGGAGATTCTTTTTTCATTAATTGCTTCACAAATAAAGGAATAACAGCAGCATACGCTCCATTAGGATCTTGTCTTCTTCCGAATACGTTAAAATATCTCAATCCAATGGTTTCGATTCCGTAAGTTTTACTAAAAATTTCTGCATATAGCTCATTTACATATTTCGTAATGGCATACGGCGAAAGTGGCTTTCCTATTTTATCTTCTACTTTTGGTAAACTTTCAGAATCTCCGTAGGTAGAAGAACTCGCTGCATAGATAAATCTTTTTACTCCTGCATCTCTAGCGGCAACTAGCATATTTAAAAACCCTGAAACGTTCACTTCATTTGAAGTAATAGGATCTTTTATGGAACGTGGTACAGAACCTAACGCTGCTTGATGCAAAACATAGTCTACACCTGCTACTGCAGTATGACAAACTCCTATATCACGGATATCACCTTCAATTAATTTAAAATTAGAATTCTCTAAAAATGGAACAATGTTATGTCTATGCCCTGTTGCGAAATTATCTAAACAAATAATTTCATGACCTTTCCCTAAAAAATATTCACATAAATTAGAACCTATGAATCCTGCTCCTCCTGTGATCAATATTTTGCTCATATAATTAATTTTCTTAATCGTGTATTATAAAAAATATTTCTTGATATTGACTCTTCCTTTTACTTTTCTAAAATCAAAGTAATTCCTAGACTGTCTAAAACTAAAATTGTTTTATTATTTTTTTGCTCCACCAAAGTTGCTGTTTGCCCCTTGAAAAGCCCTTCGTTTATGGTGATCTTTTCACCTCTTGCAATATCCGCGACACCTACTTGTTTGTACTTTTCTTGAAGTAGTTCTTTCATCGCTTGAATCTCTTCTTGTCTTACAATCGCTGGCTTACCCAACCAGAAAAGATAACGCACTACACCAGGAACCTGAAATACTATTTCTCGGTCTTTTTCATCTAATTTTACAAAAACATATGAAGATAGCAACGGCTGAATGATTGTTTTTTTTCTGTCACTCCATTGTTTCACGACAGAAATGGTAGGACAATACGCCTCTACTCCTAGCGCCTGAATATTCGCTACTACTTTCTTTTCATTCCTTGGTTTGGTATAAATGGCGTACCAATTCATGGTTAATTTTTTGGTTATTGTTTTACAACAATCTATTGTTATTAGTTTTTTTTTCAAACTGCAAATTAATAACAAATTTATTTTCCTTTCAAAAAATAAATTCATTTTATATTGATTCTAAAGAAGAGATTTGAGAGCCGAAAGGCAAGACCTGAGAGTCAAGAGTCAATAGTGAATGGTGAATGGTGACAAGAGTAGCTAAAAATAAAATATGCCTTCCCCGACCATGAAGGGAGCATTCCAGTGAGCCGAGAGTCAAGAGTTAATGGTGAATGGTGACAAGAGTAGCTAAAAATAAAATAGGTATTCCCCGAACCCTAAAGGGAGCCTATTTTATTTTACAGTGAGAAATTTTTCCGCACTTTAGGTAGGGAAATGAAAAATTTCAGCATTATATTACTAAACTATGAAAAAACAATAACAAAAAACAGCTCTCAAGGATTTTTGAGAGCTGTTGTGAAAAAACCTACCTGTTTTATCCTAATGAAAGATTACCTAAGTAATCAGAATTACTTGCGGTTTTAGAAGTGGAATCATACAAAAAAGCATAAGCCATTACATCATACCCAACAAGATTCTGAGGCAATGATACCATAGCGGTAAGAGCGCTTCTCTGCGCCACATTTTCAAAAACAAAAAACACATTTTGTTCTTCATTGTAACATACTACATTCACCGTGTCTTCTGGTTTAGCATTGCCAAAGATGGCATTATCATCCCATTTTAATTCAAGATCCGTTTCAGAAACCGTTACACTAAGATTTTGAAATCCAAAAAGCGTCCCCTTGGAGACCAACACCCTTGGATAAACAATCTGTACCGCTTCATCAAAAACCTCTAAAGCATTGGTAATATGGTAAGAAGTCGCCAAATTGTACTTACTTTTCTTACCATTGTCATTTCCAAAATACATATTGAGAGGTGCTCTCAACGGATTCAGAAATTCACTTACGGTTTTAAACTTCATCCTTTGAATTCTTTGTAATTCTGTTGGACTTTTTCTTGATTTTTTGGGCAAAGCTCTCATAATATCTTCGCCTCTCCAATTAGAACCGATTACGGTTCCTACTTTTCCTTGGAATCCTCCGAGGATTCCTGTTCTAATTTTTCCCATTGTTAATTGGTTTTGTTGTTAATTAAAATACTAAGTTTAATAAATCCGAAAAGGCTGCAGCACTTTTACATTGACAAACTTACATCATAAAACATTGTAAATCAAACGATTGTCTTAAATTGTCGGGTATTGTCTGGGTGTAGTATTTATTGTCTTAAACTGTCGTTTGGGACTGGAATGAAAAAATGAATTTTTGAGAAAAATGAGAAACGTTTTTTTTTCTGAGCAGAAAAAAAATCTTCAAGAAAAATGAGTTTTTATGGGTAAAAAATGGGTTTTGTTCGAATCAAGTTCGAATCAAGCCCGAGTCTGCTTCGGAAAACGGGTACTTTTTCCGAACAAAACTGCACTTTGACTGCACTTTGATTCGGAGGAGACGGCTCATTGATAAAAAATAGCGTCTTAAAAAACTGTTACATCTGTTTAAATAGAACTTCTTAGATATTCTCCATTAAATAGGCTTTTAAAACAAGCTTAAGGCATGCGTTTAAAAAAAACAGACCCAAAAACCTTATTTTTAGTAGGGGATCTCTCTAAATCCCCTCTTAGAGCAAGTTCTATGTAATTGTGGAAAACTTTTTGCTCCTATTGCACCAAAATTTAACAAAAATATAAATTATCTATTTTAGAATTAAATATCAATTTCTTAATTTTGATACAAATCCTTCCAAAATTCATTGATTATCAATGTGAAGTTAAAAAAAATGAAGGAATAATTATAATTTTTTAAATTTTATCAATTATGATGCAACCCATGAGTGGAGAAAGTATTCAAAAAGCTTTAGATGCAATTGTTACAGTACTAAACCGCGAAAAAAGCGGAAACAATCTAGCAGACCATTTGTCTGATGAAGATTTACTGTTTTACGACAATGTATCCATGATGGAAAAACTGAAAGTCACCGAAAGAACTTTACAGCGCTACCGCAAAAATGGCAAAATAAGATTTATTCGCTTTGGGGGTAAGATTTATTATCCTAAAAATTTTATGGTATTGCCCTTACATGAACCCGAAGTTTCTGAAGATGAAAAAGCCCCTATTATCCCTCTCAATGAATACATCAAAAAATATAACACTCCAAGACCGAGAAGCAGAATAATAGACGTAGACCGATTAGCCAAGAGACTGACGTACTTCCCAAGGTCTGAAAATAAAAATACTGTTAAAGACTTTAAAAAATTGGTCAAATACATGAAAATCAAACGAAAGAAAAACCATGCTTCCTTACAACTCTGGCCCAAGAAAATAAAACTAATTGGTTTACCCATTGTAACGAGCAAAACTATTCCCCTAAAATGATAAAAAAGCCCTGACATTTGCTGGGGCTTTTTTTAGAACCAAGAACCAAGAGCCGAGAGTCAAGAACCGAGAGTCAAGAGTTAATGGTGAATGGTGATAAGAGTAATTAAAATTAAATATACCTTCCCCGACCATGAAGGGAGCATTCCAGTGAGCCGAGAGTCAAGAGTTAATGGTGAATGGTGACAAGAGTAATTAAAATTAAGTATACCTTCCCCGATCATGAAGGGAGCATTTCAGTGAGCCGAGAGTCAAAGATCCGAGAGTCAAGAGGTGAGAATAGAGAATACGGTAAATGGGCAAAATGATATGAGAATAATATTGTGAATACGATAAAACAAAACATGCTTTTTTAAAATATTATTCATTAAACATTCATTTAATTATCAACAATTTTCTAAAGGATAACTATTATTATTCATTAGCGTTTTTGCTTTATACAAGAGTCATTTTTGGTTGTTCATATCATAGAATATCCTATTATTAATAATAATTTAAAGCAAACTGAACAATAGAATTATTATCAATAGCGTCCTAAATAAAAAAATAAGAAGGAATTAAAGTAACTCAAAGTATCTTTGAGGTTGTACAACAAAAAAA
>NZ_JASMRM010000019.1:0-52468 GCF_041431305.1 Cloacibacterium sp. Arc13 | reverse complement strand
AATTGGAATTTTTGAAATTTTCTTCTTTGTTGACATATTATCTAATTTTTAGTCAACTTTTTTCAGGACAAGACAAAGTACAAAAAAATCCGACAAAAATTGTCGGATTTTATATTTCAAGAAATTTTATTTAGAAAAATTCAAAGGATATTTTACGTTGGCATATCCGTCTAAACTTGCTTTGAGAGAACCTACTAAAAGTTCTGCCCTAATTTCTACGGGAACGTGGTTTTCGTCATTGGTTACCCACATCGTAACGCCTTCTTGAGATTTAAAAATTCTCCCACTCATCACGTATGGCTTGATTTTGAGACAAGAAATATCTCCAAATTTGGTAGTTTTGTTTTCTACAGCCACCACTTTTAGCATAAATGGATAAGATTCATCATCAATCCAAACGTTCATTTTAATATTACTTCCTACTTTAAATTTAGATTTGTCCATACTTCTAAGGTTGTAAAAAGAAGAAAGCATATCTTGAATTCCTCTCATGGTTTTAAAATTTTTAGAAGTTTGGTCTAATTTATTGGTTAGGGTAAGAGATTGATTATCATGGTTAAATTCGGTTTCATAATGTCTTCTGTAACCACCTTCCGAAACGTTTCTTACATAATAACTCGGTAATCCAGTAGCGATATTAATGTAACTTTCGTACACATCATCCACTTTGAAGAAAGCTCTTACTGCACCAGTACTTCTCCCAACTCCTGTCACTCTGTAATGAGGTTTTCCTTTATAAGTAATTTGGTTGGTGGTCAATGTAGCGGTTCCTGCATTTAAGAAACCATAATGTAATCTATAAGAGAGTTTTTCACCACTTTTAATATTGTCAATTTGTGAAAAAACAGTGATTGAAATTAATAAAAATATAAAATTGAATATTTTTTTCATAATCGATTTTTAAATATTTATTTCTTCGCAAATTCTTTGCCAAAATTTTAAAGTGGCAATTTTACGCATAATCAGTATTGACAAATGTCATAAATGTTACATAGGCCAAACCACAAAATTTGCTATATTTGCAAAAAATGAAAAGTTTTTATTCGTAATTCAAATTTACAATAAAAAATATATAAATGGTAAATACAGATTTATTGATTATCGGAGCCGGACCAACCGGTCTTTTTGCTGTTTTTGAGGCAGGTTTACTTAAAATTAAATGTCACATCATAGATGCATTGCCACAACCAGGCGGGCAATTGGCAGAACTTTATCCTAAGAAACCAATTTTTGATATTCCTGGTTATCCATCAGTGTTAGCAGGTGAATTGGTAGATAATTTAATGGAACAAATTAAACAGTTTGAGCCTGGATTTACTTTGGCAGAAACTGCAACTACTCTTAATAAATTAGAAGATGGGACGTTCGAAGTGATTACCAATAAAGGTACAATTCACCGTGCAAAAGCTGTGGCAATTGCTGGTGGTTTAGGAACTTTCGAGCCGAGAAAACCTTTGATTGACAATATTGCAGACTACGAAGAAAAAGGAGTAGAATATTTTGTGAAAAATCCTGAACATTTCAGAGATAAAAATATTGTAATTGCTGGTGGTGGTGATTCTGCACTGGATTGGAGTATTTTCTTATCTAATGTGGCAAAATCTGTTACACTTATTCACCGTAGAAATGAGTTTAGAGGTGCTCTTGACTCCGTAGAAAAGGTACAAGAACTTAAAAATGCGGGCAAGATTAACTTAATTACACCTGCAGAAGTAATTGGTCTAAAAGGTGATGGTCATATAGAAGCTATTACAGTAGATAAAGAAGGTGAAGTTTACGATTTAGCAACCGATTATTTTATTCCACTATTTGGATTAACTCCTAAATTAGGTGATATTGCGAATTGGGGATTAGAAATTGAGAAAAATGCGATTGTGGTGAATAACGCTTTGGATTATCAAACCAATATTGAAGGCGTCTATGCAATTGGCGACGTGAATACTTATCCAGGAAAATTAAAATTAATTTTATGTGGTTTCCACGAAGCAACTTTGATGTGTCAAAGTGTCTACAATAGAATGAATCCTGGCAGAAAATATGTCTTGAAATATACGACTGTAAGTGGAGTAGATGGTTTTGACGGAACCAGAAAAGAAGCCGAAAAAGCAGTAGTGAAGAAGATAGATTAAGAGCCAAGTGAAAAGATTCAAGTAAAAAACTTGAATTTTGAATTTTAAATTTTGAATTAATGGCATTAGACGTAAACATAAAAATTACAGATAGAAACGGAGTTACCCATGAAGTGGCAGCACCTACAGATATGGCGATGAACTTGATGGAAATCGTGAAACTCTATGAATTAGCAGAAGAAGGAACGATTGGTGTTTGTGGAGGAATGGCAATGTGCGCATCTTGTCAATGTTATGTAAAAAGTGACACTCCGCTTCCTGAAAAATCTGATGAAGAAGAAGCAATGCTTTCTGAAGCATACAATGTAAAAGAAAATTCTAGATTAGGTTGTCAAATTCACATCACCGAAGATTTAGAAGGTCTGGAAGTAGAGTTGGCTCCTTACGAGTAAATGTTCTTCTGAAAAAAATAAAAAAAGGCTGTTTCAATTTCCGAAACAGCCTTTTTCTTTATCAAGATTGAATTAATTCACTAAAAATAAAGCATTGCTAAATAACAGAATTCCGTTTTCCCAAAATGCTCTAAAAAGCGGATTGTCTATCATGTAAACCAGTTTACCAGAGCCTTTGCTTTCTACTGAATAACTTACCGTTTCGGGTAGTTTTTTTCCGAAATTGTGGCCAATATAACCATAGCTTTTATAGTTTTTAGGTACATAAACTATATTGTTGCTTCCTTTCAATAAAGAATAGATTTTGTCTCCCGTTTTTAAACTGTAATATTTTTTGCCTAATCCAAAAGATAAAGGATGGGTAATGTCTAAATTATTCTCAATGATTGCACCAGGAATGGAATTGGCCAATAGTCTTCTTTCTTCACTTCCAGAATCTAAGAAACGTTCTTTCAACTCCTTTTCCTTTTTTAATTTTTCCGCAGCTTGTTTTTCTTCATCTGAAGCATAAGGATTTAAGGCGAAACCTTCTTTTCCGTCAAAGATATTCAGTGCGCCATCAATTGCAATTACTTTTCCGCCATTGTTAATCCATTCTGTTAATCTCTTCATTTCAGCATCAGAAAAATTATATTTTCCGTCTGCCAACACCAAAGTATTAAATTCAAAAAGTTTTACATTTTTGAGTTTATTTTGCTCCACAATTGTTACGGGATAATTCAAGACTTCATCAAAATAATACCAAGCAGCACCAAATTCAGTAGAAGTAACGCCTTCACCAGAGAGTAAAAGCACTTTTGGAGCTTTCATCAACGCGAAGTTCTCTCCACCTAAATCTTTAGCATTTTTAGAAAAACCTGTAGAAATAGTAGTGAAATCATTTTTCTTTTTTACGATTTCTCCTACAAGGTTTTCAAAATCAGTAATTTTTGGGTTGTCTCCTTTAGTGATAACAATTCCTCCAGGTTCTATGGTGGTATCGCCAAAAATAGCCTGTTTCATGGCATATCTTACTTTAATGTCTTTTTTGTGAAGTTCGCCTACAATTTCTGCAGAAATTCTGTTATTCCAAGGTACATAAAATGCGTAAACGTTTTTCGGAATTTCTTTAGAAGTAGTTTCAATAGAATTTTTTGTTTTTATTTTTAAAGCATTTTTTACCGCATAACCTTGCACGCCGTAAGCTAAAGGAAGGCTCCAAGCGGTAATGTCATAAGAAAGACTGTCCGTCATTTTATTAGTCGGTTCAAATAAAATCTGTGTGAAAACCGCTTTCGGTTGATCTACTTTTACAATTAAATCATTGGGCTCTACAGAAAAACTTTCATCTTTTTTACTGAAATAATTATAACCGCTTGTGCTCATTTTTTCAGTTGCATAAGCATATTCTATTTTATTAATTTTGAGGAGTTCTGCTAATTGAACGTTTTTAGGATTGTGTTTAACCACATATGTAGCATATTTTCCTTTCATCTTCGTTCTAGGATTATTCATGAAATTTCTAAATCCTTTTATTAATGGTTCCATCTGCGAAGCTGAGGTTTCTACTACTGCTAAAACAGCAGTTTTATGGTGGGTTAATCTTTCTTTGATGGTAAGATTTACACCATTTTCCATCGTAACTTCTCTACCGGCACGAATTCCGCCTTGTTCTATGGTCATTCCTACGGCTCCATTGTACATAGGATAAGTGTCTCCATAGCTAGGATAAAAAAGATCAAATCTTTCACTGGTGTTATATAACCAATTTTTTTTGTCAAATTTTTCGGCAATATTTTTTCCTAATAATTTGTGAAAATCTTTTTGATAGGCTTCAATAAATTCATGTTGAGGTTCTGCTGCAGGCGGAAAAAAATAAGGAGAATCATATCCTTGCTCATGAATATCCGAATGTACATGTGGCATCCATTGGTTATAAATTGCCATTCTCTGCTTAGTTTCTGCTTGCGTTTGCCAAGCCCAATCTCTGTTCATATCAAAAACATAATGATTGTATCTTCCGCCAGGCCATTCTTCTGCATGTTCTCTGTCGAATTTATTAGGATTGGTATTTTTACCCGAAATTTCTCTTAGCCAGTTTCCGTATCTGGAAAATCCATCAGGGTTAAGACATGGGTCTAAGATAACAATCGTGTTTTTCAGCCATTCTTTAGTTGTTTTATTTTCTGGGTTCGCTAATTCGTAAGCTACAGAAAGAGCGCTTTCGGTTCCAGCCCATTCGTTGCCATGTACATTAAAACTTAGCCAAACAATGAGCTTGTCGCCGATTTTGGTTGAGGTTTTAGGAGCCATACCAATAGAAGCTAAATTCTGAAGTCTTATTTCTTCTAGGTTGGCTAAATTTTCAGGAGTTGAGATATAATAAAGATTAAGATTTCTATGTTCTGAAGTTTCACCGTATTTCTGGTGTTTTACATAAGGAGTTTGGGTGGTAAGATGATTGAAATAATCTTCTACTTGATGATAAAGGGTAATTTGTTTTCCATAAGTGGGTATAAATTCATTTGGACTTTTTACCTGTGCAAAACCAATTGCAAAAATATTAATCCATAAAAGAAATAAGAGTTTTTTCATGTCTGATTTAAATTTTATCAAAAATAACGATTATATCATTATTAGAAATAGGTTTTTAATAAAAAATCCAAAACTAAATGTTTTGGATTTTTTATTATTTTGTTTTAAAAGTGATATTAAAGAGAAGGTACTTCATACCAATTTGTTCCATCGCAAATGAATTCCGTTGCACCAATAGTTATTCCATAAGTGTTAGAGGCTTTTATGCCATCAGAAGCAGTGTAAAGTAGTCCAAAAGGCGTTTTGCTTTTTACATTAATTGTTGTATTACTATTATATTGAGTGTATGATATTTTTAATCTTGCGCCATTTCCTACAACAGCTGGAGATGGTAAAGTAATGTTTATATTAACAGTTTCAGAAGTAAAAGCGGAATAATTTAAAAGTAGTACGCCTCCAATACTAGAATTTTGTACAGTGTAATTAAATGTTGTAGAATTTACATCAACAACAGAAAAAGGGATATTGGGAGTTGACAATGTAGCCCAAGTTCCATCACCTCTTAGATAGGTGCTAGAATTAGCTGTTCCTGTTGCCGAAATTTTCGCTGTGGTTATAGAATTATCATCTACGGTTTTAGCATGTAAAGCATAAGGAACACTTAGAAGTTGAGAAGTGCCATTAATGGTATAAGAATTGCCACCAGTTGGGTCTATTTCAGTTTTTATGAAATACAAATCGTCTCCCCAATTAATATTTGTTAGAGAGCCACTTACAAGACTTCCGCTACCTATTTTAGCAGTAAAAAGTCCGTTGTTGTTAGTGGTTGAGTTTTGAGTTTCAGAGTATACTGTAGTTCCATTAATAGAATTTTTTATTATACTGAACTTTATGCCAACTGAATGATTAACCACTAATGCGTTAGAAGCATTTCTTACCACTGCTTGATAACTAATTAGATTAGGTGTCTGCGCAATTAATAAAGTTGCAAATAAAAAGGCAAATAGCGAAAATAGATTTTTTTTCATAGTATTATTTTTTAATTATTTTGAAAGTTTTAATGGTTTGTTTTCCTTTCTTTATATTCAATAAATAGACAGAAGGTAGGCGCTTCACCATATTAATAGAGGAGTCTTTTGAAGTGATTTCATTAGATTCTAATAGACGACCATTAGAGTCTAAAAGTTCAAAACTCAAATTTTTATAATCTTTATTTATACTTATTGTTAAAAAATCTGTAACCGGATTAGGAAATGCGTTGAAAATAAGATTAATGTCTGTTTCGTTAACTCCTAAATACGTGCTCACTTCATAAGCTTGTTGGGTGCCTTGAGAAATACTTCCGTTTCCCGAGCTTGTAGTAGTGTAAATCGTTTCTCCAATAGTAGAGCTTACCATTCCTGCTGAAGAACTAGTGTCAGAACCAGAAGAGACAATAGCCGATTGGGCTTTTATAAGAAAAAAATTGCTTAAGACCAAAGCTAAAATAATGTACTTTTTTTTCTTCATTTTAATAATTGTTATTAATTTAATTGTAATTGGTAAAATATATTTGACAAAGAATAAAATACTATTAGACTTATGCTAATGTATTTTTGTTTTTCAGAGAAATTTCAATTGAAAAATAGATTTTTATTTAATATTTTTCTATAAAGGATTGTTTCATGATTATTATTATTCAAATATATAAAAAAAATCCAAAACTAAATGTTTTGGATTTTTTTTAAAGTTAAAAGACAATTCTTAATTCTTCACAGGAATATTCTTTAAGATTTCTTGTAAATATTTCCAGAATTTTTGAGCAGATGGAATATTCGCTCTTTCGTCTGGAGAATGCGCTCCTCTAATTGTAGGCCCGAAACTTACCATTTCCATTTTTGGATAATTCGCGCCAATAATTCCGCATTCTAAACCAGCATGACAAGCAGCAACGTGAGGTTTTGCTCCGAAGTCCTTTTCATAAATTTCTGTCATAATTTTAATGATTTCTGCACCTGGTTTTGGTTTCCAACCTGGATATGAACCCGAAAAGTCAACTTGCATTCCTGCCAGTTCAAAAACAGATTTCAGTTGTTCGGCAACAGCCATTTTGGTAGATTCTACAGAAGAACGAGTAAGGTTTAAGATTTTTAAACCACCATTTTTCAGTTCTACTCTTGCGATATTATTAGATGCTTCTACTAAATCTGCAACGTCTGGAGACATTCTGTATACACCATTGTGAGCAGATTTTAAAGCTAAAATAATTTTTTTAGAATCTTCTACAGAAAGTCCGTTCTTTGTATTTTCATCGGTAGCGAAATTAATTTCTAAATCTTTTTCAACCGAAGCAAATTCTTCTAAAATATCAGATTTAAGGGTTTCTAATTTTTGTAAATATTCAGAAGCATTGTTTACAGCAACCAAAGCGTGAGCTTCTCTAGGAATAGCGTTTCTCAATCCTCCTCCGTCAATAGAAATCAATTGAATTTCGTTTGAAATGCCTGCATAAAGCAATCTTCCCAAGATTACATTAGAGTTGCCAAAACCTTTATGAATATCCATTCCAGAGTGGCCACCTTGTAAACCTTTGATTTCAATTTTCACGAAATTTGATGAAGTAGAAGTCAGAGTATAGTTGGCAGAAGCCGTTACATCGATTCCACCAGCACAACCTATATCTATTTCGTCATCTTCTTCTGTATCTAGATTTAATAAAATTTCGCCTGTTAATTGACCAGGTTTTAAACCAAGCGCACCTGTCATTCCTGTTTCTTCATCTATGGTAAAAAGCGCTTCTATCGCAGGATGAGCAATGTCTGAACTTTCTAAAATACTCATAATGGCTGCAACGCCAAGTCCATTGTCAGCACCTAAAGTGGTTCCTTTTGCTTTTACCCAATCTCCGTCTACATACATTTCGATTCCTTGCGTGTCAAAATCGAAATCTACATCATTGTTTTTCTGACAAACCATGTCTAGGTGAGATTGTAAAACCACGGTTTGACGGTTTTCCATTCCTGCGGTTGCTGGTTTTTTGATGATGACGTTTCCAACTTCGTCTACAGAAGTGGGTAAACCAAGATTTTCGCCAAAATTTTTAATAAAAGCGATAACTCTTTCTTCCTTTTTAGAAGGACGTGGAACGGCATTAAGCGCCGCAAAGTTTTTCCAAATATTTTGAGGTTCTAAATGGGTAATTGACATATAAAATGATTTCTTACAAAGATAATGAATCGTGAAAATGTAAACATAAAAAAACCTGCAAAATGCAGGCTTTTCTTTTATTTTTTAGCAAGTAAATCTACTTGTTCGTAAATTTTTTTCTTGTATTGTTCTAATTCTTCGCCGTATTTTTCTAAAAATAATCGAGCAGTCATTCCATAAACCGCTTTATTAATGGTGGTAAAGTCTTTTTCGTTTTGCTTCATCAGCGTTTGATAATCTTCTGAAGAAAGTTCTGCTTTCTTTGATTTAATGTATTTTCTGATGTCAAAATAATATTTGCTAATTTCTAAATCTGCTTCATTGTTTTTAAACGAAGCATCATTCATGGTAAAATAGCTTTGATAATTATCGCTATCTCTTTTTACATTGTTAGAAGAATTTTGTTGCGCAAAAGAAAGTACAGAAAAAAGTATTGCGGAAAGTAATATTAGCTTTTTCATAATTTTTTGGATTTTATCAAAGATAATAAATATTTTTTGATTTGATGTTAACCTTTTGCTCTTTCTAATAAAACCATCATCATTAGGCTTAAACCACTAAAGTTTCATCTTCATCTGCAATGTCATTAAGTTGGTCTAACTGAAATTTTCTACCAAAAAATGAAGGCATTTTCCTCAAACGGTAAATTTCTTTCCCGTTATTATCATGAACGATATAAGTAGGATTGAAAAAATAACCTGTAAAAATTCCCAAAATTGGAATTTCGGTAAAGAATCCGTCTATAATTTTTACCCAAGCATTTTCTTCCTGAACTTTATATTTTTGGTTGTCAAAGGCATCCATTACAAAATAAGTAGCCTTCCAAATAGAGCGCATTCCTTTTCTGGCTATTTTTCCTAAATTCTTTCCAGTGTGGTCTGTTATCGCATAACTTGCGTTAAAATCTATCCATTGATTGGCTCTTATTCTGAAATTTTCCTGCGTTCTGCTTTCGTTATTGTAAACAACTACATCTTCTTTGAGTTTGAATAATTTTTGACGAACATAAGCCAAAGAATTGCCGTTTTTGTCAGAAATATTGAAATCACTCGCCAATGTAGAAATTTTAAATTTTAAAAATAGCGGATACTGAAGATTTTGCATAGAAATTTATTTTTGATAAAGATAATTTTAAATTTTCAAATTTTCAGATTTTCAAATTAAAAAGTACATTTGTATAATGAATTTTCCCAGTAAAGTTTTAGAAAAAGCCGTAGAAGAAATTTCTAGTTTGCCTGGTATTGGTAAAAAATCTGCATTGAGACTTGCTTTGCATTTGCTTCGCGTTCCAGAATCTCAAGGAATGGCACTAGGTAAAGCCATCCAAAAATTGGTAACGGACATTAAATATTGTCAGGAGTGTCATAATTTTTCAGATGAAGATATTTGCGAAATTTGCAGTAATCATAAGAGAAATGATGAGGTTTTGTGCATCGTAGAAGATGTAAGAGATGTAATGGCGATAGAAAATACAGCTAAATTTAATGGTAAATATTTGGTTTTGGGTGGTAAAATTTCTCCGATGGAAGGAATTGGGCCGCATCAATTGAATATTTCTTCTATTGAAAGAAAACTGAATGAAGGAAAAGTAAAAGAATTAATTTTTGCGCTTTCTGCAACCATGGAAGGAGATACCACAGCGTATTATTTATACAAAAAATTCAAAGGATTTCCGGTGACTTTTTCTACCATTGCTCGTGGAATTTCGGTAGGTGATGAATTGGAATATGCAGATGAAATCTCTTTGGGAAGAAGTATTGTGAACCGTTTGCCTTACAACGAAAAAATGTAATTTTTATAAAAATTTCACTGCATGATTTCTGTAATTATTCCTCTTTACAACGCCGAAAATACCATTCTAGCTGCACTAGATTCGGTGAAAAATCAAGAAGGGGATTTTGATTTTGAAATTTTGGTAATCAATGACGGTTCTACCGATAAAAGCGCTGAAAAAGTTCAACAATTCATAGATGAAAATCCTCAGTTAAAAATTCAATTAATTCATCAGGAAAACAAAGGCGTTTCTTGGGCTAGAAATGTAGGTTTGAAATTGGCAAAAGGAGAGTGGATTGCATTTTTAGATTCGGATGATGTTTGGTTGTCTCATAAAACCAAAGTAATGATGAAGGTTATAGCAAAAAACCCTGAAATAGATTTTCTAGCTTCGTTCAGAAATAATGAATTTATAGGATTTCCTTATCGATATAACAATCAAAACCTTACAGAAATTACGTTAAGAAAATTTCTTATTAGGTATATTGGTCAAACTTCTACCGCAATTTTCAGAAGAAAAGTATTAGGAAATACAGGCTATTTTGATGAAAATCAAAGGTTTGCAGAAGATGCGAATTATTGGCTTAGAATTTCTGAAAAAAATAAAATGTTCGTTTTAGGAGAAACGTTGGTGATTACGGGTTCAGGAAAGAAATCTTTCGGTGAATCTGGACTTTCGGGAAATCTTCCAGCAATGGAAAAAGGTTTTCAAAAAAATCTTAAAGAAATGCTTCATCAAAAAAGAATTTCGACAATAGAATATTTCTTTTTTTATTTGTTTTTCAAGTTAAAATACATCATCAGAATTATAAGAGCGAGAATATAATGAAACTTTCCATTATCATATTAAATTACAACGTAACGCAATGGTTAAGGAGTTGTCTTTTATCTATTGAAAAACATGTGTATGATATTGATTATGAGGTAATTGTGATTGATAATCAATCACCTGATTCTTCATGGAAAGATTTAATAATGGAGTTTCCTACAGTTAATTTTATAGAGAATTCATCCAATGAAGGTTTTGCTAAAGCCAATAATAAAGCTGTAAAAACTGCAAAAGGCGAATATATTTTATTGCTCAATCCAGATACAGAACTGGAAGGTAATTACATGAAAGAAATTTTGGATTTTGCAGATGCTCAAGAGAATTTAGGATGTCTTGGTGTGAGATTTCACGATTTGCAGGGCACTTTTTTACCAGAATGCAAGCGTTCTGTTCCTGATGTGTTTAATTCTTTTGAAAAATTATTTTCACCATTTCAGTCGAATCAGTCTTCCAAGAAAAATTATTACCGAAACGATATTGCAGAAACAGAAATTGCCCCCGTTGAAGTGATTACAGGTGCTTTTTTATTGATGAAAAGAGAATTGTATTTGGAAATTGGCGGTTTAGATGAATCGTATTTTATGTACGGAGAAGATATAGATTTGTGTTACACCTTGCTGAAAAAAGGTTATAAGAATTGGTATTACGGCAAACATTCTATTTTGCACATCAAAGGCGAAAGCACGGTAAAAGATGAAAAATACCTTTCTAACTTTTACGGAGCCATGCAGATTTTTATTGAGAAATATTACAAGAAACAATCACCGTTGCAATATCAGTTTTTAAAATTTGGACTGAAAGTTCGACACTTTATTGCAAAACTTCAACTCAAATAAAAAAGCGATTCAGAATTTCTGAATCGCTTTTTAAATATCGTAAATAATAAATTATTTCGTAGCAGTTGGTTTTTGAACCGGAGCTTGTGGAGCTGATTGAGCAGGAGCTTTAGCTTCTTTTTTCTCTGGTGCATTTACGTCTTTAATTTGTACGCTTGGCTTTGCAGTAAGCACTACGCTTAAGAAAATCAATGAAACAATGATAATCGCTAATACCCAAGTTGCTTTTTCCATAAAATCATTCGTTCTCTGTACGCCGAATTGTGCAGAAGAACCGCCAAACGTAGCAGATAAACCTCCACCTTTTGGGTTTTGTGCCATTACAATAATAACTAATAAAACACAAGCTATGATGATTAACACCATGAAAAGACTAAATATAGTACTCATCTTATATTAAAATTTTTGAGTTGCAAATGTAGTGATTATTTTTATAAAATTTGTAAAATATTATAAATTAATTTGTTGGTAAAGGTGCGCCAACTGGAATATCACATCTGTGACCAGGCTGTCCGTGTGCAGGATTCATTCCATCTGCTACAGTTGTAGAACCAGCGTTGTTTTCTGGTGCAGCAATAGGAGCAGTGGTAGTGGTTTGAATATCAGTGGTTTTTACAGTTGTAGGTTCTGCTTTTTTAGAATTTAGTGGAGCGCCAACTGGGATGTCACATCTGTGATTCGGTTGTCCGTGTGGAGGATTCATTCCCGGTGCAGTTGGTTGTGGTTGATTGACTGAAACTGTATTACTTTGTGGAGCAACAGGCGCAGAGTTGTTCATTATGATAGGCGCAGAATTCTGTGCATTTGTCACATTTGATGAATCAGAAGCACTTTTTTGCTCATAAGAAGCTAATTCAGGAGAAAGGGTTTCAGGAGTTTCATTTTTTTTCTGACAAGAAACCAAAGCGAGCGTTAGAATGACTAAATATATTTTTTTCATATTTTTATTTAAATCAAGACGTTAATATTAATTGGATAACTTTTAGTGGTAAATCTAAGTAAAATTTAGATTTAAAATTTAGAAATTCTATTGGGAGTAGTGTTAATTGTTTAACTCCGAATTTTACAAAATCTATTTTATCTGTAGTTTTTTATTTTCGATAAAATTCAATAGTTTTTAGTAGTTTGTTTCCAGTAATATTTAATTCTGTAATGTCAATATCAAACAATTTGTTTTTTTTAGTTACAATATTCAAATATTCGCTGTATGTTTTTCCAGAACTCAACCTTTCCATATTAATATCCTTAACTTCATCCCAACTAATGAATTTGCTTTCAAGGTTTATTCCTCTTGAGTTAATCAATATCTTTGTTTCAGTGTCAGAAAGTTTTCGAAGATAATATATTAAGTTTAGTGTGCCAATTATAACCAGAAAAATTGAAATT
Organism: Cloacibacterium sp. Arc13; assembly: GCF_041431305.1. NCBI lineage: Bacteria > Pseudomonadati > Bacteroidota > Flavobacteriia > Flavobacteriales > Weeksellaceae > Cloacibacterium > Cloacibacterium sp. Arc13. Next base: position 39,423 of record NZ_JASMRM010000019.1, on the reverse strand, counting down.
TTAATATTATTTTTTCCAAAGTATGAATAGAATGCAATTCCGAATATTATGATGACAATAATAAAATCAAAACCAATTGAAAATTTTGAAATTCCAATTTTGACTTCTTTATTTTTATTTAAGTTTTCCACTTTGTTTTGGTAAAATTGCAGTAACACCCAAATATACGTAAGTTATTTATATTTACAAGTTATTCTTAAAATCCACATGTCTCGGATTTCTATTCCATGACCATTACTTTAATCAATTCCTCATTCTATTAAAATAATTTCCAACTCCCATCTTCCAAACTCCATCTTCCAACTCCCAACAAATTTTCATAAATTCGCAGCAGAAAAATTTGCAGTAAAATATGGATTATTTGAAAGGATTAAACGAACCTCAGTATGAAGCAGTTACCACTTTGCACGGACCATTGATGGTTTTGGCAGGAGCTGGTTCTGGTAAAACGAGAGTTCTTACGATGAGAATTGCACATTTAATTACCAACGGAATTGATCCTTTTAATATTTTGGCGCTTACATTTACCAACAAAGCCGCAAAAGAAATGAAACTCCGTATTGCAAAAGTAGTAGGAGAAGGAAATGCCAAATCTCTTTGGATGGGAACTTTCCACTCTGTTTTTGCTAGAATTTTGAGAAGTGAAGCGCATTTTCTTGGTTTTCCTTCTAATTTTACTATTTATGATACACAAGATTCTCTCAATGTTCTCAAAAAAGTCTTGAAAGACCTCAATATTGACCAAGAATTATACAAACCTAAAAAAGTTCAAGCTAGAATTTCTAGCTATAAGAACAATCTTATCACGGTTCGTGCCTATCAGAATAATCCAGAATTAATCGAAGCAGACGAACGTGCCAACATGAAATACATTGGCAAAATCTACGAGAAATATGTAGAGCAGTGTTTCAGAAACGGCGCGATGGATTTTGATGATTTACTCTTGAGAACCAACGAGTTATTGACCAGATTTCCAGAGGTTCTGGCGAAATATCAAGACCGTTTCAGATATATTCTGGTAGATGAGTATCAGGATACTAACCATTCTCAATATTTGATTGTAAAAGCACTTTCGTCAAAATTCGAAAATATTTGTGTGGTAGGAGATGATGCACAGTCCATTTACTCTTTCCGTGGTGCAAATATTTATAATATTTTGAACTTCAAGAAAGATTATCCAGACGCCAAAACCGTTTCTCTGGAGCAGAATTACCGTTCTACGCAGAATATCGTGAACGCTGCGAATGTGGTCATTGCCAGAAACAAAGAACAGTTCAAGAAAAATGTATTCAGTGATAATGAAGTGGGCGATAAAATAAAGGTTTTCAGAGCACTTTCAGATGCAGATGAAGCCAATTTTGTGGCGAATAATATTTGGGAACAGCACAACGCGTACCAAAGAAAATTTACAGATTTTGCGATTCTTTACAGAACTAATTCCCAGACCAGAGCTTTCGAAGATGCACTGAGACGTAAAAATATTCCGTACAGAGTTTATGGCGGTTTAAGTTTTTACCAAAGAAAAGAAATTAAAGATTTGGTGGCGTATTTAAGACTTTTGGTCAATGAAAATGACAGCGAAGCTTTGCTTAGAGTCATCAATTATCCCACTCGTGGAATTGGAGAAACCACTCAGAATAAATTGATAGTTTTTGCAGATTCACAGAATGTGAGTTTGGCAAACGTTTTAGATAATTTAGGAATTTATGCACCACATTTAGGTTTTAACAATGGCGTGATTTCTAAGTTGGCAGATTTTTGGAGCATGATTAAAGCCTTCCAAGTGATGCTAAAAACCGAAAATGTGTACACTGTTGCAATGGAAGTTGCCCAAAGAAGTGGTTTAATCAAGTTTTTGAAAGACGACCAAACTCCTGAAGGAATTTCTAGAGTAGAAAACGTGCAGGAACTCATGAACTCTATGCAAGGTTTCATAGAGGAGCAACAACAGTTAGAAGACGGAGACCCAAGTTTATCTAATTTCCTAGAAAATATCGCACTTTCTACCGACCAAGACAAGAAATCTGAAAACGAAGACCAAGTTTCTTTGATGACGATTCACTTGTCAAAAGGATTGGAGTTTCCAGTAGTTCATTTAGTAGGTTTAGAAGAAAATTTGTTCCCAAGTTTTATGAGTTCTTCCACGCGTGAAGAGTTGGAAGAAGAGCGAAGATTGTTCTACGTAGCTTTAACCAGAGCCGAAAAACAGGTGTTCTTTTCTTATGCCGTTTCCAGATTTCAATGGGGAAAAATTACAGATGCAGAACCTTCCAGATTTTTAAGCGAGGTTGACGAAGAATATATAGAATTCTTAAATCCAGCCGTAGAAAGCAGATTTGTAAATAAATCGGGATTAAGTTCAGATATTTTTGGTGATAATTCTTTTGAGCCGAGAACTTTCAAAAAAATTGAAAAGAAGAAACTTTCTTCTTCTGAACCTGAATCTTTGCCTTTACCTAAAAAATTAAAACCGGTTGCTTCAGCAAAAATCATCAATCCGAGCGGAAATTCTTCTCAAGATATTGAAGTAGGAGACAGAGTTCGTCATGATAGATTTGGAGTTGGTGAAGTAGTTTTCCTTGATGGAACCGACCCAGAAAATATTAAAGCTAAAGTGAAATTTGTAACTGAAGGAGAAAAAAATCTAATCCTGAAATTTGCAAAATTGACGAAACTATAAACGCAAAAACGTGCATATTTGCACGTTTTTTATTTTTAATCAGAATTTCTAATTGTTCTTTGCGAAAAATCTTTGAGTCTTTGCGTGAAATTTATAAACTTTATTTCACCAATTCTTCAAAAAGTCTGTCAAAAGTTTTGTCCAAATCTTTAGATTTCCCAGGATGAGGTCTCGAGGTTTGAATTACGGCACTTCTTACTGCAGTGAGCCAACGAAAACGTTCAGGAATATCTAGCAAAGCTATTGGTCCGCCTTCTTTTTCGCCTTTGGCAACTTTTTGGAAGTTTTCCAGATTTTTAAAAACTTCATCGTAGTCTAATTTGCTGTGCATCAGTTGGAATTTGTCTTTACAGAGATAAAATTCTACTCTTATGTATTTCTCTTTCTTAGAAAACATTACCAATCCTATGTTGAAAAATTCTTCTCTTTCAACTTTCGGAACAAGTCTTATGACTGCGTATTCGTAAATTTTATCCTCTTGCATTTTTGGCTTCGTTTAAAAAGATTTCTGAATGTTCTAATCTGGTTTTCAAGAAATTAAAATAAATTTCTCGTATTTCTTCTGGCGATTCATCGGCGTCATTCCATTGCAACCAATCTTCAGGAATTAAATTCACAATCGTTCTGAAAACGTCATCATTTAAAACCGATTTTGCAAATGCATCTGCTTCGTCTAATTGAATGGCCTGTGGAAGCAAAACGTGGTCTTTTACATATTTGAAAGGCGTTTTCGCAGCTGCATCAAAATTTTGCCATGAATGATGGAAGTAAAAAGAAGCTCCATTATCAATCACCCAAAGTTCTTTGTGCCACCAAAGCAAATTGGTATTCTTGAAAGTACGATCAATATTGGTAATAAACGCATCGAGCCAAACAATTTTTGAAGCTAAAAGTGCATCGATTTTCATGCTTGGATCGTATACAATAGCTCCAGAAAGATAATGCAAACCTAAGTTTAAACCTTCTGAAAATTTCAATAAATCCTGAATTTCTTCATCGGCTTCGGTTCTCCCGAAATCTACATCCAGATTTGCAAAAACCAATTCTGGAATTTTCAAACCTAGAATTTCAGCGATTTTTCCGCCCAAAAGTTCAGAGATCAGCATTTTAACACCGTGACCAGCGCCTCGGAATTTCAAAACGTATTTAAAATCATCATCCGCTTCTGCTAATGCAGGTAAACTTCCGCCTTCGCGCAGCGGAAGAATGTAACGCATTACCGTAACGTTCCTTAAATTCAAATCTTTCATTGAGTCAAAAATACGATTTATTTATAAAAATCGGATGAAAATCCTTCCAACTTTCAGCCCAAAAAACTTTTTACTTGGTTCTTTTTACTTGGCTCTTTTTATTACCTTTGTTTTATGACAAATTCTGACAAAAGACTTTTTCTCATCGATGCTTATGCGATGATTTTCCGCGGTTATTACGCCCTGATTAGAAATCCTAGATTAACATCTAAAGGTTTTGATACGTCTGCTATTTTTGGATTTACCAATTCATTAATTGAGTTGATTAGAAGAGAAAAACCTACACATTTGGCTGTGGTTTTTGATGTAGGAAAAGAAAATGTGAGAACCGCAGATTTTACAGAATACAAAGCCAATAGAAGTGACACTCCAGAAGCGATTAAAAATGCAGTTCCCTATATTCACAGAATTTTAGAAGCCATGCATATTCCAATTTTGGGAGTAGAAGGTTATGAAGCAGATGACGTGATAGGAACCATTGCCAATAAAGCCGAAAAAGAAGGGTACACCACGTTTATGGTAACGCCAGATAAGGATTTTGCGCAGTTGGTTACCGACAAAATTAAAATCTACAAACCGGGTTTAAAAGGTGGCGATGTAGAAATTTTAGGCGTGGAAGAAGTTAAAGCCAAATACGAAATTGAAGACCCGAAACAGGTGATAGATTTCTTGGCGATGATGGGAGATGCCGTGGATAATATTCCAGGATTAGAAGGAGTGGGCGAAAAGACTGCTATGAAATTTTTGAAAGAATTTGGCAGCATAGAAAATCTTTTGGCAAACACCGACCAGCTAAAAGGAAAACTCAAAGAAAAAGTTGAAAACTCTGCAGAAAGAGGGATTTTGTCAAAAAAATTGGCAACGATTATTTGTGATGTTCCCGTTGAATTTCACCAAGAGCAATACGATTTAGATATTCCAGATTTCGAAAAAGTTCGTGAGATTTTTGACGAAATAGAATTCAGAAGGTTGTATGAAAATCTGTACAGAGCGTTTCATAATGAGCAACCAGCAATCAGCAATCAGCAATCAGCGAATGAAAGTGATTCAAAACCAGTCTCGCAGAAAGCGGAAAGCGGAAAGCAGAATGCTCTACAATTAGACCTTTTCGCAGATTTCGAAGCTTTAGAACAATCAACTTCTACTACGCTCAATATCGAAACTACGGATAAAATGTATCAATATATCGATACCGAAAAAGCTCAGAAAATTTTAGTCAAAAATCTTTTGGCGCAAAAAGTAGTTTGTTTTGATACAGAAACCACTTCTCTTAATGAGATGGAAACCGAACTCATCGGGATGAGTTTTTGTTACAGAAAAGGACTGGCTTATTACATTCCGATTTCTGAAAACCAAGAAGAAGCGAAGAAAACGTTAGAAATTTTCCGTCCGTTTTTTGAGAAAAAAGAGATTTTAAAAATTGCTCACAATCTTAAATTCGATTATAAAGTTCTGAAACATTACGGTGTGGAAGTAGAAGGAGCGATTTTTGACACCATGATTGCTCATTATCTTCTGAATCCAGACGGAAGACACGGAATGGATTATCTTTCAGAGATTTACCTCAATTATAAGCCTGTTTCTATTGAAAGTTTAATTGGCAAAAAAGGCAAGAACCAAGGAACTTTGCGTGATGTTTCGCTAGAAGAACAAACGAGTTACGCTGCGGAAGATGCAGATGTAACGTTTCAATTATACGAAATTTTTGCGCCTCAACTGAAAAAAGAAGGAGTAGAAGATTTGTTTTACCACATCGAAATGCCATTAATGCGTGTTTTAGCCAAAATGGAATTTGCGGGAATTTCTTTAGACGAAAATTGGTTGATTCAAGAAAGCAAGGACTTAGAAAACGACCTGAAAAACCTTGAAACCAAAATTTTTGAGCTCTGTGGAGAAGAATTTAACATGAATTCTCCGAAACAACTCGGCGAAATTTTATTCGAAAAGTTAAAACTAGACCCAAAAGCGAAAAAAACCAAAACTGGTCAATACGCTACTTCGGAAGATATTTTGCAGAAATTGGCTTCTAAACATGAGATTATACAATACATTTTAGAATACAGAACCTACCAAAAATTGAAATCAACGTATGTAGACGCATTGCCGAATCAGATTGACAAAGACACGAAAAGAGTACATACCAACTTTTCGCAAACTACAGCTGCTACAGGAAGATTGGCTTCTCTAAACCCGAATTTACAGAACATTCCGATTAGAACTTTGCGTGGTCAACAAATTCGTGGAGCTTTCGTGGCAGATGAAGGAAACAAACTTATTTCTGCCGATTATTCTCAGATAGAATTGCGCTTGATTGCAGAAATTTCTGGCGAAGAAAATATGATTAAAGCTTTCCAAAATGGCGAAGATATTCACGCTTCTACTGCGGCAAAATTATTTAAAATCCCAATCGAAGAAGTGACGAAAACGCAGCGTTCACAGGCCAAAACCGTGAATTTTGGAATTATTTATGGTCAAGGTGCGTTTGCTTTGGCAGAGCAAACTGGACTTTCACGAACGGAAGCAAAACAACTCATCGATTCTTACTACGAAACGTATCCGAAATTGAAAGAATTTATGGCAGAACAAGTTGCGAAAGCCAGAAAATTAGGATATGTAGAAACAATTTTGGGCAGAAAACGTCATTTGCAAGACATCAATTCTAATAATTTTGTGGTAAAAGGTCACGCCGAAAGAAATGCGGTAAACGCACCGATTCAAGGTTCTGCTGCAGATATTATCAAATTGGCGATGATTAAAATTCAGGAAGTTCTAGAACAGGAACATCTGAAAACCAAAATGCTCTTGCAAGTGCATGACGAATTGGTTTTTGAAGCACCAGAAAACGAAGTAGAAACCGCCAAAAAACTGATTAAAGAAAATATGGAAAACGCCTACAAAACCGAAGTTCCTTTATTGGTGGAAGTTGGCGTGGGTGAAAATTGGTTAGAAGCGCATTGATTTTGAGTGGGAGAATGGTAGAGTTAGAGAGTGGTAGAGTTGGAGAGTTTGCTTTTCTAAAAAAATCAAAATTTATTTTTAAAAATTGCTTATTAGAAGCAAAAGGCTTGTAGAAAAAATTTAGATTTTGAAAAGAAATTCGGTAGGAATGATAGATTTTTAAGATTTGAAATTTACTCCAAACATTAGAGTTTAAAATATGTTTTTGCTTATTAGAAGCAAAAGGTTTGTAGAAAAAAATGTAGATTTTGAAAGGAAGTTCCGTAGGAACGACAGATAATTTGAGGTTTTGAATTTATTCCAAACATTAGAGTTTAAAATATGTTTTTGCTTCGTAGAAGCAAAAGGTTTGTAGAAAAAAATGTAGAATTTGAAAGGAAGTTCCGTAGGAACGACAGAAATTTGAGGTTTGGAATTTATTCCAATAACAAGTATTGGTTTCAATAGGAACGGGCTTTAGCCCGTTTTCAAAATAAAAAAAATCAATTCGCTTTAGCCAAAATTTAAAAAATACCAAATACCAAATACCAAATACCAAAATACTAATTACTAATCAAAAAAAAATATGAAAACAGTAGTTCTTTACGAAACCTCTCCAGATACGACTATGGAGAAAATGATGGAAGTTTTTCCTGCGCATCAAGCCAATGAAGAAATCTTTGTAAAAGCTGGGAAAATTCTAGGAATTGGTCCGTTTGCAATTCCGGGAGAAGGAGCGATGGCAATTTTCACCGACAGAGAATCTGCCGAAGAATTTGTAAAAGGCGACCCTTTTGTAACCACAGGTTTGGTATCGAAAGTAATCATCAAAGAATGGCATGACGAATTAATGTAATCCATGAAGTTTCTCATTATAATTCCCGCTCACAACGAAGAAAAAAACATACTTCCGTGTTTAGAATCTCTGAAAAATCAGACGTTTCAGGATTTTAAATGCGTCATTGTAAACGATGGTTCTACCGATAAAACTCAAGAAATTGTAGAAAAATTTTTAGAAAATAATTTAAAATTTAGAATCTATAATCTAAAATTATCAAAGCACGAACCCGGTGCAAAAGTCGTGAGAACCTTCAATAAAGGTTTAGAAACTGAAAATTTAGAAAATTTTGATGTGGTTTGTAAGTTTGATGCAGATATTATTTTCCCTGAAAATTATTTAGAAAAAGTAAACGAAGTTTACGAAAAAAATCCAAAAGCAGGTATGGTTTCTGGTTTGGTTTATATTAAAAAAGGCTTCGACTCCGCTCAGCCTGACAAAAAAGACTTTACAACTTCACAACTTTACGATTTTACCCACCAAAATGAATGGACTTTCGAAAACCTGTCTTCCAAAAATCACGTTCGAGGCCCGATAAAATCCTATCGCAAAGAACTTTTCCAGAAAATGAACGGCTTGAGAGCGGTACTCGGTTGGGATAATATAGATGTGATGCTGTGTAAAATGCACGGATTTGAAACGGTAACACTTCAAGAACTTTGGGTGAAACATCTTCGCCCAACTGCCTATAAATACAAATCTCAAAAAGCCCAGAAATTGGGAGAATATTTCTATAATATTGGGCTTAATTTTCCATTAGCTGCTATTTCTTCGGCAAAATCTTCTTTGAAAAATAAATCGATTTCTGAGTTTTTTATCACCATGAAATCTTTTTTAAATCAAAAAAATGAAAGGATTTTAACCAATGAAGAAATTGCATTTATCAGAAATTTGCGTTGGAGTGAAATGTTTAAAAAAATTATGAAATCATAAAATATGAAAAATCTACAAATACTCTTTTTACTATTCTTCGGATTGTTTTCCGCACAAAAAAAAGCAGATTTAATTGTTTACAATGCAAAAATTTATACGGTAAATCAAAATTTTGATGTTGCAGAAGTCATGGCGATTTCCAAAGGAAAAATTGTAGCTATTGGAGGAAAAGAAATTCTAAAAAATTATACTGCTACTCAAAAAATTGATGCTCAACAAAAGCCAATTTATCCGGGTTTTATAGATGCGCATTGCCATTTTACAGGTTATGCAACAGATCGTTGGAAAAGTGATTTGGTTGGCACTAAATCTTGGGAAGAAATTGTAGAAAAAATCAAAAAATACAGCGAAACAGCTCCTAAATTTTGGTTGTACGGAAGAGGTTGGGATCAGAATGATTGGGCAGTAAAAGAATATCCGACCAAAGAAAAATTAGATGAATTGTTTCCTAATCGTCCGGTTTATTTAAAAAGAGTGGATGGTCACGCTGCAATCGCCAATCAAAAAGCCTTGGATTTGGCTAAAATTACAACCGAAACTAAAGTTTTAGGAGGAGATATTGAACAGAAAAACGGAAAATTAACCGGAATTTTAGTTGATAATGCCATGGATTTGGTAGAAAAAGTGATTCCAGAGATTGAAGATGATTTGGCCATCAAATATTTCGGGGAGTTGCAAAAAGAATGCATTGCTTTCGGTTTAACTTCGCTTCATGATTGCGGAATTTCTGAGCATACTTTGTCGCTTTTAGAAAAATCTCAGAAGCAAAAAGTGTTAAAAATGAATGTTTTTGCGCTTTTAAGTGACAATCCTGATTATTATGAAAAATGGACTAAAAAAGGTCGCTATACGAACGGAAAAATCACAGTTGGCGGTTTTAAAGTTTATGCAGACGGAGCTTTGGGAAGTAGAGGAGCATGTTTGTTAAGCGATTATCACGATAAACCGAAATGGAGAGGTTTTCTATTGAGCGAAAAATCACATTTTGAAAATTTAGCTAAAAAATTGGTTAAGAGTGATTTACAGATGTGTACTCACGCGATTGGTGATTCTGCCAACCGAGAAATTCTGAAAATTTATGGTGATGTTCTAAAAGGTAAAAATGATAAAAGATGGAGAATAGAACACGCGCAAATTGTAAATCCAAATGATTTTCAATATTTTGGAAAATATAATATTGTTCCGTCTGTTCAGCCAACTCATGCTACTTCAGACATGTATTGGGCGGAAGAAAGATTGGGAAGTGAACGCATTAAAACAGCGTATGCTTATCAAGATTTGTTGAAACAAAACGGTTGGGTTGCATTGGGAACTGATTTTCCTGTGGAAGACATCAATCCGTTTAAAACGTTTTTGGCTTCAGTTGCCAGAAAAGATGCACAGAATTATCCTGAAAATGGTTTCCAAAAAGAGAATGCTTTAACCAGAGAACAAACATTGCGTGGAATGACGATTTGGGCAGCAAAATCGGTTTTTCAAGAGAAAGAAAGAGGAAGTTTAGAAGTAGGAAAAAATGCAGATTTTATTATTTTAAGTCAGAATTTAATGACAGTTAACGAAAGAGATATTTTAAAAACACAAGTTTTGCAAACCTTTGTTGATGGTAAAAAAGTTCATCAAGAAAATGAGAGAAAGAGATTTGGTTTAGTTGAAATAATTAATGACACAAAAAAATAAAAGATATTTATTTTGTAGGGACAAGTCGAGACTTGTCCAAAATTCTGAAAAAATTTTAAATAAAGATAGATAGAATTTGAAAAAAATCGCTTACATAGAAATCGATACTCACGCTGAAATTGCGCTGAATTTTATGGAATTAATGAATGATTCCAAAGCATTTTCTGTGGATTATTATTTCAGCGAAAAAATTTTGAGATTCTTAGGCTTCGCTCAGAATGACAAATTACCTGAAAATATCAAAAAAGCAACTCCAGAAAATCTTATCCAACAACTATCAACCGACAACTATGAACTCATTATCATCGGAACAGTCCATCGCTATTTCAATGTTTTTGAGAAAATTGCAGAAAAATTCAACACTTCGATTATTTGTCATAATTTGAATTTTGTGAAAGCTTCAAACTTTGATTTGTTGAGTTCTATTTTCAAAGAAGATTTTCAATATCGTTTGAAATTATTGTTGAAAGAAGGTTTGTTGAGGAAATCAAAAGTCTATCAAAAAGCAAAAAATCTTTTGGTTTTAGACCGAGGCTTCGAGAACTTCGTTCGTAAACCTTTAGTTTATGCTCAGTCTGACAAATATAAATTCTTACCGATTTTTTACACCAAATTTTCTGAAAAACCAAATAATCCAATATTCACAATAGTTATTCCAGGAGCAGTTTCGCAGAAAAGAAGAGATTACGAAAGGGTTTTGAAATCAATTAAAATATTCCATTTTCCTTTAGAAATTATATTCCTTGGAAAAGCGCAAGGAAAAGAGTTAGAAATGCTTCAAAATTTTGAACAATCAAAACCAGAAAATATTTCCATAAAATATTTCAAAGAAAAGGTTCCACAAGATGTTTTTGATGATTATATGCAAAAAGCAGATGTTTTGTGGTGCCCAATTCAGCAGGAAACAGAGTTTTTTAGTCAAAAAGAACTCTATGGAATAACCAAAATGAGCGGAAACATTGGCGATGCTGTTAAATTCGGAAAATCGGCGATTTTTCCAGAAAATTATCCTTCGAATTATTCGTTTATTATTCCAGAAAAAGGAAGTTTAGGAGATTTTCTATTTATCAAAAAAGATGTAGATTTTTCAGAATTTAGCAAAGAAAAAGTCTTACAAGAGCTAGAAAAAACTATTTTTGCACTCTTATAATTCATTCATGAAATTCTATCAACTTCTCACAGAAGCGTCACAATATATCATTCCTCAGTTGTATAAACAGAGGTTTTTTAAGAAACAGAATCAACTTTCTCGCGAAAATATTATTTCCAGAAAAGTAGAACCGGAATTGCTTTGGTTGACCGAATTTCTTCCTAAAGATGCAGTTTTTATAGATGTTGGCGCAAATGTGGGACATTTTATTTATCAATTAGAATATCATCTTTTTCCTCAAAATATTTATGCTTTTGAACCGAATAAATCTTTGAACAGAAGATTGAAAAGGCTATTTCCGAAGGTTAAATTGTTTTCGGTGGCTTTGTCAGACGAAAATACGGTGGCAGAATTTAAAATTCCAGTTTTGAAAGGTGAAAAAGTGAATTCCAGAGGAACTTTGCAGACGGATTTCAGAGAAGAAAACGAAGAAAAAACCATTATTCAAAAGGTAAAAGTGGTAAAACTAGATGATTTTAACCCAATTCAAAAATTAGAAAAAGTAGATTTCATCAAAATAGATGTAGAAGGAAACGAGATGAAAACACTTTTCGGAGCGAAGGAAACAATTTTGAAATTTAAACCAACGGTAATGGTGGAAATGGAACAGCGTCATCACCAAGAACCTGTTTGGAACTTGATTTCGGAAGTGGAAAATTGGGGTTTCGAAGCGCATTATTTAGAAAGAAATACTTTTGAATTGAAAAAACTGACAGAAGAGTTTATCAAATCTCAAAATGCTATCTTTGTAAAAGATTACGAAAATTACATTAACAATATTATATTTATTGTAAAGTCGTAAAATCGTAAAGTTGTAAAATGGTTAAGATGTTTTTCCGACTCAGTTATTTTACAGTTTCACGACTTTACAAATCAACAAATCAACAACTTAAAAAAGAATGAGCGTAGTAGCCAGACAAAGTTTTAAATATTCTATCATAGGATACCTTGGTTTTTTACTGGGAACTGTTTCTGCTATTTTCATATTTCCGTTTGATATGGTTTTCTACGGGAAACTGCGTTTCGTTTTATCGGCTACCTTAATGTTGGTTCCTTTTGTGGTTTTCGGGTTGAGTTATTCTAATGTTTACTTTTTCGGGAAAGCCAAAGAAGAAGGGAAGCATCAAAATCTTTTTAGCCTTTCTTTAATTGGAGTTGGGATTAATTTCTTGATTTTTTTACTCGGATTTTTCGCATTTTTCTATATTTTTTCCTCATTTCAGGAAGATTCTGAATTGTGGGATATGAAGCGATTGATTTTGCCAATGGTTTTGGTGATGTCGCTTTCCGCAGTTTTTAACCGATATATTTCTAATTTCAAAAGAATCGTTGTTCCGAATATTTTTGAAAATATTTTCCCAAAATTAGCCAATCTTGGAGCGTTTTGTCTGTTCTTTTTCTTAGGAACTTCTGAAAAAATCTCATATGCATTTTTCTTAGGCGTTTTTGTGCTCGGATTGATTGGTTATGTTTTGTATACCAATAAATTAGAAAAAATAGAGCCAGATTTCAGTACAGATTTTGTTAAAAAAGACAAACTTTGGAAAGAAATCTTGAATTATAGTTTCTATGGATTTTTAGGAAATTTAGGGAGTTTCTTAGCACTGAATATTTCCAATTATATGATTGGTGAAAAGCTTTCATTCGAAGAAAACGGAATTTACAGCACGGTTTTTTCGGTGGTACAACTCATCAGTATTCCTTCGATGGGATTGTATAATATTTCTGCGCCAATTATTAGTAAGCATTTTGCAGACAACACCATTAAAGAACTCGATGTTTATTATAAAAAAACCTCACTGAGTTTATTTTTTCTAGGTTTGGTGTTATTTTCTTGTATTGCAGTTGGTTACCCTTATCTCACGGATTTTATGCCAAAATCTGGAAAATTATTACTGGAAGCGCAACCGTTGGTTTGGGTAATTGGTTTTGCACTGTTGTTTGAATTGGCAACAGGTTTTAACAGTCACATTATTTCCATGTCAAAATATTATCGATTTAATATTTATGTGATGTTGTTTTTGGCGGTTCTTACCACGAGTCTCAACTTTTATTTCATCAATAAAACCAGTTTAGGAATTCTGGGAATTTCTATTTCTTACGCCGTTTCATTGACGATATTTAACTTAACCAAAATTGCATTCAACTACTATCAATTCAAGGTTTCTCCTTTTACGATAGAAATGTTGTACAGTGTAATTTTAGCAACTTTAGCCATTTCTGTAGCGATTGTTTTACCTAATTTTTCAAATAGTTTTTTGAATTTGGTATACAAACCAGCTTTGGTTTTGATTATTTTCTTTGTAGGTAATCACTTTATGAGAATTTATCCTTTAGATAAATTTTTAACTAAAGATTTTCTAAAGTCACTTTTTAAGTTTTAAAGAATCCCAAATCTAAAATCGTAAATATTCAAGGCAATCTTTTTCTGCCTCTACTTTTGCCAAAGCAAGAAAAAGTCGGGCTATTCGTTACAATCTTTTATTTTTCCATTTGTCAAAGAAAAATAAAAGGATTTTCACTTCTATCCCTATTGCAGAAATATATACCTTTTAACCAAATTTACCCTCCAAAATTCCTAAAATTTCTGTAAATTTGCGACTTACAACAAGTTATGGAAAGCATACAAATTCACGACAAATCTTTCGTGCCTTACCTAAAGCACGACGAACTTCAAGAAATCGTAAAAAATCTTGCAGAAAAAGTTTACGAAGATTATAAAGATGAAACGCCTGTTTTTATCGGGGTTTTGAATGGTGTAATCATGTTTTTTTCTGATTTTCTAAAATATTATCCGGGGAAATGCGAATTGGCATTTATCCAAATGTCTTCTTATTCAGGAACACAATCTACAGGGATTGTTTACAAGAAAATGGACTTGACAAAAGAAGTAGAAGGAAGACACATTATCTTAATGGAAGATATTGTAGATACAGGAAATACCATCGAGAGTTTATATAATTATTTCGAAAATACACAGAGACCAAAATCTCTAAAAGTGGCAACACTTTTACTGAAATCAGAAGTCTATAAAAAAGATTTCAAAATACATTATGTAGCGAAAGAAATTCCTAATAAATTCGTGTTGGGTTATGGATTAGATTATGATGAATTAGGAAGAAATTTACCAGATTTGTACCAATTAGAAGATGGTAGAATAAATCATTAATGTTTTTTGCTTTCTGCAATCAGCAATCAGCAAAAAAACTAATAATCAAAATGCGTGATTATAAAAAATATGATATTTGGAAATTGAGTCATTTATTGACTTTAGAAGTTTATAAAATAACTGAAAGTTTTCCAAAAGAAGAAATATTTGGGCTTACATCACAGATTAGAAGAGCATCAAGTTCTATAGGAATAAATATAGTTGAAGGTTGTGGTAGAGGAAGTGATGAAGATTTTAAAAGATTTTTGAGAAACGCATCTGGTTCTGCATTTGAAGTAGAATATATACTTTTGCTCTCAAAAGATTTGAATTATATATCAGAAGATAAATTTTTAGAATTAAGTCCCAAAGCTGAAGAATTAAAAATGAAGATTTCTAAACTCATTCTGAAAATTGAAGAAGATATCAATAAAAAGAAAGTAGGTAAATAATATTAACCATTAAAAATTGGCATTGCAAAGCTGAAAGCTGAAAGCAGATTGCCGAATGCTAAAAAATGATAAACATCGTTCTATTCGGTCCTCCAGGAAGTGGTAAAGGAACCCAAGCGCAAAACCTAATTGAAAAATTTAACCTTAAACAAATTTCTACAGGTGATTTGTTCCGTTTTAATATGAAAAATGATACGGAATTAGGAAAATTGGCTAAATATTATATTGACAAAGGAGAATTGGTTCCAGACCAAGTAACCATTGATATGTTAGTAGATGAGCTTAAAAAAACTACAGATACTAATGGTTTTATTTTCGATGGTTTCCCAAGAACTTCTTACCAAACTGAAGTTTTAGACCAAATTGTAAAAGAACAATTAAATTCAGAAATTTCTGTATGTCTTTCACTCGTTGTAGAAGACGAAATCTTAGTGCAAAGATTAGTAAAAAGAGGTGAAACTTCTGGAAGAGTAGATGATAGTGAAGAAAGCATCATCAGACACAGAATAGAAGAATATTATACTAAAACTGCTGAAGTAGCAGAACTGTATAAAAAACAAGGCAAATATGTAGAAATTAATGGAGTAGGAGAAATCTCTGAAATTTCTGAAAAACTTTTTGCCGAAGTAGAAAAAATAAAATAATGCAATCTGCGATCAGCAATCCGCTTTCAGCGTAAAATTTTAAAAGCAGATTGCTTAAAGCTGAAAGCCGAAAGCAAAAAAATATGAGCAATTTTGTAGATTACGTAAAAATACATTGTAAATCAGGTCACGGTGGTGCAGGTTCTGCGCATCTTCGTAGAGAAAAATATATTCCCAAAGGTGGACCTGATGGTGGCGATGGAGGAAGAGGAGGACATGTTATTATGAGAGGAAATGCTCAGGAATGGACATTGCTTCCGCTTCGTTATACCCGTCATGTAAAGGCAGAACGCGGCGAAAATGGTGGCAAGAACCAATTGACTGGAGCTTATGGAGCAGATGTTTACATTAATGTTCCTATTGGTACCATTGCCAAAAATGAAGAAGGCGAGATTATTGGAGAAATCATGGAAGATGGACAAGAAATCATCATCATGAAAGGAGGAATGGGTGGTCTTGGAAACGAGCATTTCAAATCTTCTACCAATCAAACTCCGAGATATGCACAACCAGGAATGCCCGGTGAAGAAGGTTACGTAGTTTTTGAACTCAAAATTTTAGCAGATGTAGGATTAGTTGGTTTTCCAAATGCTGGAAAATCTACACTTTTAGCTGCTGTTTCTGCGGCAAAACCAAAGATCGCAGATTACGCCTTTACTACTTTGACTCCCAATTTAGGAATTGTAGAATACAGAAATTTCAAGTCTTTTGTAATGGCAGATATTCCCGGAATTATTGAAGGAGCTGCAGAAGGAAAAGGTCTTGGTCACAGGTTTTTAAGACATATTGAGCGAAATTCTATCTTGCTTTTTATGATTCCTGCCGATTCTGAAGATCATTACAAAGAATATCAAATTCTACTGAATGAACTAGAAGAATATAATCCAGAATTAATTGATAAAGACATCATCGTTTCTATTTCTAAATCTGATTTGCTAGATGATGAATTGAAAAAAGAAATCGCAGCAGAGTTTCCAGAAAAACTCAAACCGCTTTTCTTTTCAGGAGTTACCCAAGAAGGTTTGGTAGAACTGAAAGACGTTATCTGGAAAAAATTACACGGATAAAAAAATAAAGAAAGCGTTCATTTTTGAGCGCTTTTTTCATTTATTTCTAAAAGACTATCTTTGTCCCATTATTCGCGGCATTCTTTAGCCAAAGTAGAAGATACTTTTTCAAATATCTGTAAATATTTCACAGATTTTTTGAGCAAAAAATGTTGAAGTAAAATACTTCGCCCGCACACATTTTTAAAATTTAAACATTTGTTATTTACAGATTTACAATTGATTAAGCCCATCCTTGATGCGCTTACCCAAGAAGGTTATGAAAAACCAACACCTATTCAATCACAAGCGATTCCACATTTATTAGAAGGCAAAGACTTACTAGGAACTGCTCAAACAGGAACTGGAAAAACTGCTGCATTTGCCATTCCTATTTTGCAAAATCTTCATCATAAAAACACCAAAAATCATCAAATTAAAGCATTAATTCTTACGCCAACCAGAGAATTAGCGATTCAAATTGAAGAAAGCTTCAAAGCTTACGGAAGAAATTTACCTTTGAAAACATTGGTGATTTTTGGAGGTGTAAAACAAGGCGCTCAAGAACAAGCTCTGAAAAAAGGGGTTGATATTTTGGTAGCCACTCCAGGAAGATTACTCGATTTTATCAATCAAGGTATTATTTCGCTTAAAAATTTAGAAATTTTTGTTTTGGATGAAGCCGATAGAATGCTCGATATGGGTTTTGTTCACGATGTGAAAAGAGTAGTAAAGTTGCTTCCGCCGAAAAGACAAACTTTGTTTTTCTCAGCGACTTTTCCTAAAGAAATTCAAGAATTGGCGAATTCTATGCTTCATAAGCCTGTAAAAGTAGAGGTTGCGCCTGTTTCTTCAACTGCTGACACGATTAATCAATCGATTTATTTTGTAGAAAAAGACGATAAATTAGATTTGTTGACACATATTCTTCAAGATGATAAATTAGACCAAGTATTGGTTTTTGCCAGAACAAAACACGGTTCTGATAAAATCGCCAGAAAACTTCATAAAAGCAATATTTCAGCCGAAGCTATTCATGGAAATAAATCTCAAAATGCCAGACAAACCGCGCTGAGTAATTTCAAAAATAAGAAAACAAGAGTTTTAGTAGCGACTGATATTGCAGCGAGAGGAATTGACATTGACGACTTAAAATACGTGATTAATTTTGAGCTTTCAGACGTTTCTGAAACTTACGTTCACCGAATTGGTAGAACGGGAAGAGCGGGAGCAGAAGGTACTTCTATTTCGTTTGTAGATGGTCTTGATTTAGTGAACTTGAGAAATACTGAGAAACTGATTGGTAAGAAAATTCCTGTGGTGAAAGATCATCCTTTTCATCCTGAAAAATTAGTTGAGCAAAAAAGAGATTCAAACAATAAACCTTTTGTTCCTAAACCAAAACCTCAGAAAAAAGAAGACATTAACTTTAAAAAACCGAAAAAGAAAGTTTTTTATAGAAAGAAATAGGTTTTCACGCAATGACGCAAATATTTTTCGCAATGTGCGCAAAGATTATTTATAAAAAAGACCGTAATGAAATTCATTGCGGTCTTTGCTTTTCTTCTGCGTCTTTGCGTGAAATTACTTCCCGAAAATACGATGTGCGTTTTCGGTAGTGATTCTATCAATTTCTGCAAAATCTTTATTGTAAATATTGACGAGTTTCCCAACGACCAAATCCAGGTAAGAACTTTCATTTCTTTTTCCACGGTGCGGAACTGGTGCCAAATAAGGCGAATCTGTTTCCAGAACAATTTTTTCTAAAGGAATTTCATGTAAAAATTGGTCGATTTTACCATTTTTAAAAGTAACAACGCCGCCAATTCCGAGAAGGAAATTCAAATCTATCGCTCGTTTTGCTTGTTCTAAATTTCCAGAAAAACAATGGAAAATTCCTCTTAATTTCGGGTGTTTTTTACGTTCTAAAACTTCAAAAGTTTCATCAAAACTTTCTCTGGTATGAATGACAATCGGTAAATCTCTTTCAATTGCCCAATCTATCTGTTTTTCAAAAGCTTTTATTTGAATATCAAGTGTAGTTTTGTCCCAATACAAATCAATTCCGATTTCACCAATGGCTGGGAAACTTCTTTGATTCAAATAATTTTCTACAATTTCTAATTCTTTTTTCCACGTTTCTGGTTTTACATAACAAGGATGCAATCCCATCATTGCGAAAATTTGATTGGGAAATTCAGCTTCCAAATCAAGCATTTTTTCGTGTGATTCTGAATCTATGGCAGGTAAATAAAATTCGGTAACGCCCTTATTAATGGCGCGATGAATCATTTCTGCTCTGTCTTCATCAAATTCTTCTGAATATAAGTGTGTATGTGTGTCAATCATTATTTACAAATTTATTTGTATTTTGTCATTCTGAACGAAATAAAATGGAGTGAAGAATCTCTTGTGAATAGATTCTTCATTTCGCTATGCTCCATTCAGAATGACAAACAGGAAATTTATATTTTCATTTTCATGAGTAAGTCTGTTTGTACATCTTTTCCGAGTACAAAATCATGTTTCCCAAAGATTTCAAAACCAGTTTTTTCGTAAAAACGAATGGCTCTGTGGTTTTCTTCCCAAACGCCAAGCCAAACATATTCTAATTTTTTTTCTCTTCCGATTTCTATAGCTTTGTCAAAGAGAATTTGTCCGATTTTTTGACCTAAAAACGCTTTTAAAACATAAATTCTTTCAATTTCGAAGTGATTTTCTTCTAATTTTTCGGTTTGAGCATCTTTGAAATTCAGTTTCAAGTAACCCAAAATCTCACCATTATTTTCACCGAAATAAAACTCAGAATTTGGATTTTCTAACTCAGATTTTAGCTTTTCAATGCTCAGATTTTCAAGGAGATATTTTTGCATGTCTTCTTCGGTATTCACTTCAGAAAAAGTTTCCTTGAAGGTTTGAATGCTTAGATTTCTAAGCGTTTCTAATTCGTCGATATTGAGTTTTCTGATTTTCATTCTATAAAAATCTTATGTTTTACTTTCTGTTGTTGAAGTGCTATTTTTTCTTTCAATTTTTCTAAAAATTCCAAATATTTTGGGGATTTTTCATCATTAGGACGGTGTTCTAGGGCTGCTTTTATTTTGTAGTTTTCGGTAATGAAATCTTTTACTTCTTCTGAAAAATAAGCATTCCCGAATTTTTCCCAAATATACTGTATCGCTTGATTATTGGGGTGAATTAAGTCTTCTTTGTAAAATCTGTAATCACGCAAATCGTCCATCATGATTTCGTAAATCGGTAAATAATGACAGTTTTCGAAATGGGGAAGTGTTTCATGAAGTGCACAAATCAGCTTAGATTTACTCAATTGATTTTCGGTCATTCCATCTTTGGTATGACGGACTGGCGAAACTGTAAATAGAATTTGAACGTCATTTTCGCAAATATCTTTTAGATTCTCTATGGTTTCTGCAATAAAATTTTTTAATTCCTCATCTGTTAAAAGTCTTTTGCTGAAAAACTTTTGCGGAATTTTATGACAATTCGCCACCAATTGATTTTTAGGCAAAAATTCATAGATAAATGAGGTTCCGTAGGTGATAATCACCCAATTGGTTTTTTGTAGAAATTGGTTTCCCGTTTCTATGTTTTGATTGATTCTTTCTAAGGTTTTATGTGCATAAAAACTGTTGAAAGAAGTGTGGTGATTCAGAGAAATGTACTCTTGATTATAGAGGATTAAATCTTCTTCTTTGTACTTTTTGCAATAGTGTAGATTTTGGATGGCGATATTCAACGAAAATGGGTTAAAAATCGTTCCAAAAGGATTGCAAAGTGTCTGCATTTGTCCGTTTTTGAGGAGTTGAGACATTTCTGCAGCAAAGCAAGAACCGACAGAAAAAATACTGTCGGTTAAAAGGATTTTCTTTTCAGAAATAGGAATATTGACTTCTGTTCTGAATTTCATTTTAAGAGTTTCTTCTCAATAAATAATTGGCCAGTTCCATGAAAGGTTTTTTCTTTTCTTCTGGTGCGTCAATTTGTTTTAAGAAATCGTGACCTATTTCGTTGTGTTTTTGGATAAGTCTTAGCACTTTTTCGTCTACCTTATTTCTTCTGAAAATTTTCTCTACGCTGTAGATTTTATCTACATTTTCAGTTTTTTTAGAATACCAAAAATCCAGTTCTTTTTTCTCTGCTTCATTGGCGTGTTCCATCGCTAGGAGATAAAGCACGGTTTTTTTATTTTCGAAGATGTCTCCAGCGTGTTTTTTACCGAATTGCTCTACATTTCCGAAAACATCTAAATAATCATCCATAATTTGGAACGCAATGCCAATGTGTTTTCCGAAATTATAAAGAAGTTCTGCATCTTCTTTTTTGGCACCAGCAATGAGTGCTCCAATTTGGAATGAAGCGGCACTTAGAACTCCTGTTTTGTTGGTAATCATTTCTATGTAATCATCATAGGTTACGTTTTCCATCGTTTCAAAATTCACATCCATTTGTTGACCTTCACAAAGAACTGCACCTGTTTCAGAGAAAATTTTAATACATTCTTTGAAAAGTTCGGGTTCTAAATCTTCAAAAAATTGGTAAGCTTTTATCAGTAATGCATCCCCGGAAAGTATACCGATATTAATTCCATGTAATGTATGAATGGTAGGTTTTCCTCTTCTGAGTGGTGCTTCATCCATAATATCATCATGAATGAGTGTAAAATTATGGAAAAACTCTATGGCAAGAGCAGGTTTCATTGCTTTTTCTATGTCTCCACCAAAAAGTTCGTTAGCCATAAGAACCATGATAGGTCTTAATCTTTTTCCGCCATGAGAAATGATGTAATTCATGGGTTCGTAAAGTTCGGTTGGCTTATTTTTGAAGGAGTGTTTTTCAATTGCTTTGGCAACTATTTCTTGATATCTGTCTATGAATTCCATACATGTTAATTTTTACAAAAATACAATTCTTAAGGTTTAAAAAAAAGAAAAACTACTTGTAAAGACAAGTAGTTTCAATATTATTTAAAAAATATTATTTTTTATAAAGCAATTACACTAAGATAGCATAATGCTGCAATAACTGCACTGATAGGAATAGTAATTATCCATGCCCAAAGTAAACTGATGGTAACTCCCCATCTTACTGCAGAAACTCTTTTGGTAAGACCTACACCAATAATAGAACCTGTAATAGTGTGTGTAGTAGATACAGGAATACCAAGATGGTCTGTAAGGAATAAGGTAATTGCACCAGCTGTTTCAGCACTTACACCTTCTAATGGAGTCACTTTAGTAATTCTAGTACCCATGGTTTTTACAATTTTCCAACCACCACTCATTGTTCCTAAACCGATGGCTAAGAATGATACGAATGGTACCCAAATGTAATCTGTGGTGAAGTGATTAAAACGATCAGCACTTTCCATAGTGGCATATACATCTGTACCACCAATCATATTTACGTGGTAATAAATAACAGCAGCACCTATGATTCCCATTACTTTTTGAGCGTCATTTAATCCGTGACCTAAACTGAAAAGTGCAGAAGAAAACAACTGCCATTTTTTAAACTGTTGATCAGCTTTGTGTGGATTAGATTTCTTAGAAAAATATACAATAATTAAAGTAATGATTACCGAAACAATCATCCCGATAATTGGTGCTAAGAAGATGAATAAAAAGATAGGAATTACCTTTTCATATTTAACCACATTCTGTGTAAAAAGTTCCGAAAAAGCAAGTTTTAATTTTTCAATGATGGTAAAGTCTGGATGAGCAAGAGCTACTGCATTGTAATCTAAAACTAAAGCATGCATAAGAGCAGCACCTAAGAAACCACCAATAAGTGTGTGTGATGATGATGAAGGAATACCAAACCACCAGGTTAATAAATTCCAAGCGATAGCCGCAATCAATCCTGAAAAAATTACTTCTAAGGTAATATAATTTTCATTTACTGTTTTGGCGATGGTATTACCGATTTTAAATTCTCCGATAACGTATGCTGCAAAGAAAAATGCAACAAAATTCCAAAGTGCAGCCCATAATACTGCCTGAAACGGCGAAAGTACTTTAGTAGAAACTATGGTTGCAATAGAATTCGCGGCATCGTGGAAACCGTTAATAAAATCAAAAATTAATGCAAGTGCAATAATGATGATTAATAGTATGGGAAAATCCATTCTCTATAAATTTTTAAGGTTAATGAAAATAGATTTACGCGTATTTAATAACAATGCTTTCAATGGTATTGGCTACGTCTTCCGCTTTATCAGTTACGATTTCTAGATATTCTAAAACTGATTTTACTTTAATGATTTTGATAGGGTCATTGCTTTCAAAAACATCTACAATTCCTTGGCTTAGTACATCATCTGCAATGTTTTCGAAAGAATTAATTTTGATGCAAGATTCTTTAACTTCTTTAGGATTCGCAAACTCTTTTAAGTTTTTAATCGCGTTTTGAATTTCTACACAAGATTTGTAAATCAATAAAGAAAGCTCTGAATATTGTTTTACTTCTGGGCTCTTGTATAAATAGATGTATTTAGCTGAAGCAAATAAATAATCTGCGATGTCATCTAAACCAGCTGCAAGATAATTAATATCTTCTCTGTCAAAAGGAGTGATGAAGTTTTCACCTAATTGCACAAAAATTTCGTGAGTAAGGTCATCCATTTGATGCTCATAATCACTCATTTTTTTTAACAAAGTATCATCATTGATGTCAAAATCTGTAATTCCTTCGTGAAATTCTTTTGACATGTCTATCAATTTTTCTGCTACTTGTTCAAACAATACAAAGAAAATTTTGTCTTTTGGTTGAAATGCTCTGAAAATGTTTCCAATTCCCATTGTTTTATATTTAATTATAATTTTTTGCAAATTTCTGAAAAAAATGTGTTGCGATGGTTATAGTTTTGTTAAGTTTTATTAACATTAACTTAATCTGCTACGTTATAAGGTTCGTGATGCCCGAGTTTAGCTCTGTCTAAGGTAAAATTAAATGCCAAATACAAG
The DNA here is from genome assembly GCF_041431305.1 of Cloacibacterium sp. Arc13. Taxonomy (NCBI): domain Bacteria; kingdom Pseudomonadati; phylum Bacteroidota; class Flavobacteriia; order Flavobacteriales; family Weeksellaceae; genus Cloacibacterium; species Cloacibacterium sp. Arc13. The sequence goes on along the minus strand of NZ_JASMRM010000019.1, from coordinate 15,685 downwards.
AAATGTAAGCTTCTAAGGTTAGGATTAAGTTCTCTTTGCCACATATAGCCTAGATTGGTAGAAACGCTTGAATTCAATACATATCCTACACCTCCGAAAATTCTATTTCTCTTGAATAAATCTCCATTTGGACCAATGAAAAGCTCGTCAAAAGCATTCACAAAAATGGTTTTTGGAGCCATTTTATCACTGTTAAGAGGCAGCGTTAGAGTAGTTCTGAATCTGTATCTTTCGTCATTGGTATTTACGTCTGTAATTGCGTTATGAAAGAAACGTTTTTCGAGACGTATTCTATTGTCAATCTTTAATTTATCTACATTAATGGAATATGTGTGTTGTAACCAAATTCTGAATTCTTCATTGGCAATTCTGCTTACTTTGTAGGTTGCGTATCTTCCTAAACCTACGAATAATTGGTTGCTTTTATCAAGATTATAACCTATTCCTCCTTTGATTTCATAATAATCGGGTTTGCTAAAATCTTCTATCGAACGTTCTTGTAATTCTAAGTAAGCATTCCATTTTGGATTATGTTTGTAATTGAGTGAAACTACAGCAAAACCAGAAAGATGTTCTGAACTATTGGTTTGAGATTTTGCGAAAATAGCAAAAGTAAAAATGAAGATAATGCAAATTTTGCGTATCATTAGAATGCTTTTTTTGAGTGTTGCGAAGCTAATCATAATAAAGAAAATTAATGTTACGGTAATGTTAAATTAACATATAAAATAGATGTTTACCATAACTTTAAAATTTTATCTCTATACAAATGTACACAAAATAAAAAAACGCTACCGAAAAAGTAGCGTTTTTATATTATGTAAGAAAAAATTAGTTGGCCACTTCGGCGCGCATATCTTTTCCTTTGAATTTCTGTGTTTGTAAACCTTTTAGAACTTCGTCTTTAAAAGATTTTTCAACTTCGAAGAATGAGAATTTTTCTAGAATTTCTATATCACCGATGTCTGCACGTTTTTTAGATTTAGCCGTAGCTTTATTGATGATTTCTAGCATGTCCATTTTCTTTAGATTATCTCTTTTGCCAAGGTTAAAGAAAAATCTGGTCATGTTTTCGTTTCTGCGTTTTGGTTTTCCACCTCTTTCTCTTCCTCCGTCTCTGTCCGAACGTCTTTCGCTTCTATCTCCTCTGTCTCTTCCTCTTCCTCTATCACGGTCACGATCTCTTCTGCTGCCTCTGTCATCTCTGTCATTAGATAATTTTTGGTCTGCCAAATCTTGTTTGTCTTTATAGAAAAGCGCTAAATCTCTTAGCTGAAGTTGAAGCAACTGGTGAACCAATTCTTCTTTAGAGAATGCAGATAAATCAGGGATAAGGCTGTCGTCAAAAGTGAAAAGTTCTTCGTGTTCTGTAAACAGTTTTTCGAAAACACCTTCTACTTGAGCTTTGATGATTTCTTCACCCGTTGGAATTTTCTTCTCTACAATTTCAATTTTTGTAGAAAGTTTGATTTGTTTTAGTTTTCTAGATTCTTCAGGTTTAATTAAAGACATAGAAATACCATCTTTACCAGCTCTACCTGTTCTACCACTTCTATGTACGAAAACTTCTGGATCATCTGGAAGCGAGTAGTGAATTACGTGCGTAAGAGAATTTACATCAAGTCCTCTCGCTGCTACGTCTGTTGCAACCAAAATATCAATGTTTTTCAAACGGAATTTTTTCATTACCGTATCTCTTTGTGCTTGAGATAAATCACCATGAAGTGCATCTGCTGCATAAGCATTTTGCATCAAGAAATCTGCAACTTCCTGAGTTTCCATTCTTGTTCTACAGAAAATAATAGAATACTGATTAGGATTTGCATCCAATAATCTTTTTAGGGCTTCTTTCTTTTGTCTGTAACCTACCACATAATATTCGTGCTTAATGTTTTTCTTAACTTCGTTAATAGAACCTACAGAAATTCTGTGTGGATTGGTCAAATAATTTTTGGTAATACGTTCTACCTCTTTGCTCATCGTAGCAGAGAAAAGTAACGTTTGTTTTTCAGAAGGTGTTTCGTTTAAAATAGTTTCCAAATCATCTTTGAAACCCATAGAAAGCATTTCATCAGCTTCGTCTAAAACGAGCCAATGGATTTCTGAAAAATCTAAAGCTTTTCTACCAATTAAATCAATTACACGTCCTGGAGTTCCTACAATAATCTGTGGTTTCTCACGAAGTGAACGAATTTGGTCTGTAATACTGCTTCCTCCATAAACTGCGGTAGTTTTTAGGTTAGGAAGGTATTTTGTATAGTTTTTAATGTCTTTGGTAATCTGAAGGCAAAGTTCACGAGTAGGGCAAAGCACTAATAACTGGATTTTACGACTTGTGTCGTCTATCATATCCAGAATCGGAAGCGAAAATGCTGCTGTTTTGCCTGTTCCTGTTGCCGCAAGTGCGATGAGATCGCGAGTATCCGAAAGGATAAAAGGAATAGTCTGTTTCTGGATTTCTGTCGGCTGTTCGTAGCCGAGTTCGCCAATTGCCTTCAATAAATCAGGACTTAAATTGGATTCCGTAAATAAATTCATTTAAAGATCGTCTATAATAATTAAGCGGCAAAGATAGTGATTTTATTTTTAATAAAAAATTGCGTAAAAAAATCAATAATTAATAAAATCAAATTTTGCTACTTATAAGTACAAAAGCTAAAGCTAAAATCGCTGGTAACGCTTGTACAAAAAATATTTTTCTAGAAGCAGTAAGCGCACCATAAATTCCCGCTACAATTACACAACCCAAAAAGAAAAACTGAATATTCTTTTGCCATTCTGGATTTTCTATAAAAAAGCTCCAAATTAAACCTGCTGCCAAAAAACCATTATACAAGCCTTGATTGGCGGCTAATTTTTTGGTAGGTTTAAAGAGTTCATTTGGCAAAGAACCTTTGAAAGTTTTCTTGCCCAAAGTTTCCCAAGCAAACATCTCCATATATAAAATGTAAAGATGTTCTAGGGCTACTAATGCGACTAAAATGGTTGAGAGGATTTGCATGATGAATTAAAATTAATTGTAATTGATTTTGATGTAAAGTGATTAAAACTAAATCTTGTTGAATTCAAGTTCTATTTTATTTTTCTCTATTATTACATCTGAATATTTGGTGATGATTTTCTTTTTTTTCCAGAAGGGATAAAACCAAATACTAGATTTACCAATATTAACAGTTTTTCCATTTGAATAAATAATTTCTGTAATTTCTTTATAAATATAATCTCCTTTTATATGTAATGTCGTTTTAATTTGATTAGTCAATAAGTCAAATACTCTAATTATACCATTTTCCAAATTATTGTAATCTTCACTAAAATGGCTGTGGTTTAGTCCAAAACCAACAGTTAATTCATCTTTATTCATGGACAACCAAAAATTTGAATCTTTCAACTCCAAAAATTTTGTTTCATGTCCTTGAGAAAAAATTACTCTTTCGCCAAGTTTTTCTTTCAGCAAGTTATAAATTTCTTCAAATTTTTTTTCGTGAGTTTTCATTTGGCAATAATATTTACGTGTAAATTTAAGCTAAGTAAAAGTTTTATTGAATTATCATTTTCGAGTGTTCTAATTAACAATAGTTTTAATAGTTAAAGTAATTCAACTAAATTACTAAAATAATCAATATTAAAATTGAAAAGTAAAAAATCGCCACATCACTGCAACGATTTTAATTTATTAATTCTTTAATTTTTTAATTTTCTAGCTCGTTCTAATCCATTTCCAAAGTTCTTTAAAAGTCGCTTTGTTGCCGTACATTAGAATTCCTACTCTGTATATTTTGGCAGCCAAATATACCATTCCTAGCGTAGAAATCACCAATAAGAAAATAGAAAGGGCAATTTGCCAAACAGGAACACCAAATGGAATTCTTGCAATCATCGCTACTGGTGAAGTAAGCGGAATAATAGATAACCAAAACGCCATCGGTCCTTCTGGATTATTGATTAAACCAAAACTTCCGTACATTCCCAGCATCAATGGTAAAATACCAATCATCGTAAATTGTTGGGTTTCGGTTTCATTGTCTACGGCAGAACCTATCGCTGCATACATAGAACTGTAAAAAATGTAGCCCAATAAAAAGAAAACGATGAATACAAAAATGATAATTCCGAAATTCATGTCTAACAGAGAATGTGAAATTTCCGTAAAAACGCCTTGTAAATCTAATTTATCCAACGGAATTTCTTCTTGCTGAGGAAGATTTCCAGAAATTTTAGAAAAGCCTTGGTTAAAGAAAATTGCGCCTAAAATGGTCATGGTAATCCAAATGGCAAATTGGGTTAAAGCGACCAATGTAACACCTAGAATTTTGCCCATCATGAGTTCAAAAGGTTTTACAGAAGAGATGATGATTTCTACCACTCTGTTGTTTTTTTCCTCTAAAACACTGCGCATTACACGAACTCCGTAGATGATGATAAACATAAAAGTCACGTACATTAATCCCATACTCAAACCAGATTTTACACCAAAAGCAAGTGTGCTGTCTTGTTTGTTATTGTCCACCACATTTTTGGTGTTGATTTCGAAGTTTTTATCAATATTTTCGATTTGAGCTTCTGTAAGTCCCAGTTTTTTGATTTTTTCTTTCTTAATCACTTCAGACATTGAAAAAGCGATGTTTTGCTTCACATCAAAACCAATATTTTTATTGACCAAAAGTTGGGTTTGTTTTTGTAAATTTTCAAAATTTTGGTCTTGCAATTTGGGAATAATAAGCAGTCCATCTACATTGTCTACCATTTCTGGAAGTGTACTTGTCAAAGCCTGTTCTGTAGATTCTGGCAGATAAATAAACTTCACATCTTTTGGTGTTTTCATGTTTTGTTGAAATACGCCACTTTTATCGATGACATTAAAAGTATATTCGGTTTCATTCGCTTTCAGCATAAAAGCAATTAAAGCACCGAATCCTATCAATAGAATTGGGGCTAAAAGCGTGAGAATGATAAAAGATTTCTTTTTAACCTGTGTTAAAAATTCTCTTTTGGTTATGATGAAGATATTTTTCATTTTGTTGCTTTCGGCTTTCTGCAATACGCATTCTGCCTTATATTTTTTGTGAAAAATTAATAATTATAAACTGCTGATTGCTGATTGCGGAGAGCTTACTGCTGTAATAAATACTTCATTCATGCTCGGAATTTTTTCGTCAAAACTTCTGATTTTTCCAGCTTTCATTAAATCATTGAGCAAAAGATTTTGGTCTTCATTGTAGTTTAAGTCAAATGAAATTAAACCATGTTGGTCATGAATATTGACCAATTGATACTGATTTTTCAGCGTTTCTAAATTTTCAGCATTTACATCAGACAAAACTACTTTGAATAAATTTTGCTTGAATTTTTCTCTTACTTCAAAGACTTTTCCGTCAAGAATTTTTCTAGATTTATTGATGAGAGCCACACTATCGCAGAGTTCTTCTACACTTTCCATCCGGTGAGTAGAGAGAATGATGGTGGTTCCTTGTTCTTTCAATTGAAGAATTTGGTCTTTTACTAAATTTGCATTCACTGGGTCAAATCCAGAAAATGGTTCATCGAGAATCAATAGTTTGGGTTGATGTAAAACCGTTACCACAAACTGAATTTTCTGCGCCATTCCTTTAGAAAGTTCAGAGAGTTTTTTGTTCCACCATTGGTCAATTTCTAAACGGTCAAACCAATATTTCGCTTGGGATAGTGCATCTTGCTTTTTCATTCCTTTGAGCGCTCCGAAATAGAGAATTTGGTCGCCAACATTCATGTTTTTGTACAGCCCTCTTTCTTCCGGCATGTAACCGATGTCTTTAATATGATGAGGATTTAGTTTTTCTCCATTGATGAAAACTTCGCCAGAATCTGCTTGTGTAATTTGGTTGATAATTCTGATGAAAGTGGTTTTTCCAGCTCCATTTGGACCAAGAAGGCCATAAACAGTAGCTTTAGGAACGTGAATGCTGAAATCTTGCAATGCAATTTTTTTTCCAGCACTATATGTTTTGGTAACGTGATTTGCTTGTAGCATTATAGTTTAAATTCTAAAGAATTAGTTGCGAAATTACGGAATTGTTACGAGATAAAAGAAGATTTTAATGATTCTATTGATTCAATATCCAACCTTTCATTTGTATATAATTACTGAACATTAAATTTAGAAAATTAATACTTGATTGCAATTCAATATAAAAAAAATCCAACTGATAATTCAGTTGGATTTTTGTATTTATCCCTAAATTTTTAAGAGAACATGTCTCTTACTTTGTCAAAAAATGATTTTTCTTTTCCAGAAGGTTCTGCTTGCATTTGTCCGGTTCTCATTTGCGTTTCGAAGAATTCTTTTTGTTCTGGAGTGAGTTTTTGAGGAGTCCAAACGTTTACATGAACAAACATATCGCCTTTTCCGTAAGAATCTATGCTAGGTAATCCTTTTCCTGCTAATCTTAAAATTTTGCCAGATTGCGTTCCTGCATCAATTTTAATTTTAACTTTTCCACCGACGGTATTAATTTCTTTAGAAGTTCCCAAAGCTGCTTCGGCAAAAGAAATATAGAGTTCTTGGTGTAGATTATCACCTTCACGTTTTATAGTAGCATCTTGTTCTTCTTCGATAACTACTAATAAATCTCCAGGCATTCCACCAAAAGGAGCGTCATTACCTTTTCCACGAACGTTTAATTGAATTCCGTCTCTAGCTCCCGCTGGAATTTTGATAGAAACTTCTTCTTCTGATTTGATGAGTCCTTCAGAATTAGCTCCTGCAGGAATTTTATCTGCAATTTTACCTAAACCGTTACACGTTCCACAAGTGGTTTGCGTTTGCATTTGACCGAACATGGTGTTCATTATTTTAATCTGAACTCCGCTTCCGTTACAAGTGGTACACGTTTTAGAAGTAGCACCTTCCGCTACTTTCATTCTTTTTACTTTTATGGTTTTAGTGGTGCCATTCACCATTTCGTCGAGATTTAATCTAATTCTAACTCTCAAGTTAGAACCTTTGATTTGATGGCTTCTTCCGCCACCACCAAAACCGCCGCCACCGAAATGTCCACCGAAAATATCTCCAAATTGTGAGAAAATATCTTCCATGTTCATTCCGCCACCGCCGAAACCGCCGCCGTAACCACCACCTGCAGCTCCGCCAACTCCTGCATGACCGAATTGGTCATAACGAGCTTTTTTATCGGCATCGCTTAATACTTCGTAAGCTTCTGCAGCTTCTTTAAATTTTTCTTCTGCAGATTTATCTCCCGGATTTTTGTCTGGGTGATATTTGATGGCCAATTTACGGTAAGCCTTTTTGATTTCGTCTGCGCTGGCTGATTTTGATACGCCTAATATTTCGTAATAATCTCTTTTTGACATCTTATAAGGTGAATTATTTCTTGTGAATTCGCTACGCTATGAATTGGTGAATTTTTTAAATTGACTCACTGAAATTCACTAGCGAGCAAATTTGACTATTTTTAGTTTCCTGTAACTACTTTTGCAAATCTAATTACTCTATCATGCAACTGATAACCCGTTTCTACTACATCTACGATTTTTCCTTTTAGTTCCTCAGATGGAGCAGGAATAGAGGTAATTGCTTCATGGAAATCTACGTTAAACTCATCACCAGCATTTACTTCTACCGTTTTTAGACCTTTGTCTGATAATGTGTTTTTGAATTTTTGATAAATTAATTCTACGCCTTTCAAGTCTGATTCGTTACCGCTTTTTGCAATTTCTTTGATGGCTCTTTCGAAATCATCTAATACAGAAAGCATAGCAATCATCATTTCGGTATTTGCATATTGTGCAAACTCCATTTTTTCTTTTAAGGTTCTTCTTTTATAATTTTCGAACTCTGCATACAAACGAATGTAACGGTCTTTTTCTTCTGCCAAAAGTTCTTCTGGAGTAGGTTGTTCTGTCACACTTTCTGTAGTGTTTTGTTCGTTTTGTAGATTTTCTTGACCTTCTTTATTTAAATTTTCTTCGTGTAGTTCTTTGTTTTCGCTCATTTCATTAGAATTTTCTACTGCAATATTTCAAAGATTTTGCCAAAGAGCAGTTTAGGAAAAATTGGCAGAATTTTGTAAAAGAAGAAATCTTTACTGCTGTAACTTCAAACGATAAGAAAGTCCAAAAGAAAAGAAATATTTAGCGGAAATTTCCGAAAGTCCAATTCCCGAAGAAGTATCAAGCATAAAATTGTCATTAATTAAATATGTGAAGCCACCATTTAATCTTGTATCTGCGGTTTGATTTGGAGAAACAAAACCATAAATTTCTACGAAATAATTCAGTTTAGGCGAAATGCTTTTCCCAAGAGCTAAAGTATAGAGATAGGTTTCGTGTAAATCTTCGTTCCAAAACATTCCCAAATTGTAACCCAAAGAAGTTTTGGGATTTAGATTATTTTGAAAAGTGAAACGAAATGCTGGAGTTATGGTTTTTCTTTGAAGAACTTCACTTTTTTTGACTTCAGCTTTGCCAATAAAAGAAACTTTTGGGAAAATTCCTTTTTCTTCTAAAAGACTGGTTTTGAAACCTAAACTTACGGGTTGTAGCTCATAAACGCTAGATGATGGAGTAGTAGAAAGCGAGAATTCTGTGATTACTCTCAGTTCTACTTTGTCATTGAATCCATATTTCCAAAGAATAGTGGGGAGGTGAAAATGATTGTTTTCTCGATTTGTTTTTTCAAACATGAAGCCCATTTCTGTTTGTAGGTAATTTTTTGGAACTACATATACAGATTCTGTTTGGTCTGGACGATCCAATTGTATGGTTTCTTGAGCGTGTAAAAAATTTGCGAAAAGAACCGTTGTTATTGCTTTTTTCATCATTACGAAGTAAAAGTTTGATACAGTAAGTAAAGATTTAGAACCACGATGATGATGGAAATAATCCAAGCAAGAGTTTTCAAAGCAGGTTTATTCACAAATTCTCCCATTTTTAGTTTATCACTCGTAAACATGACTAAAGGAATTACCGCAAAACTGAGTTGCATTGATAAAATGACTTGACTTAAAACCAATAAATCAGTGGTTCCTTTTTCGCCATAAATAATAGCGATAATAAACGCTGGAACGATTGCTAAAAGTCTGGTAATTAATCTTCTGAGCCAAGGTTTTAATTTAAGATTTAGGAAACCTTCCATCACGATTTGTCCCGCTAATGTTCCTGTAAGTGTAGAGTTTTGTCCAGAAGCTAATAAGGCTACTGCAAATAAAATACTGGCTAAACTGGTTCCCAAAATCGGCGAAAGTAATTTGTAGGCATCATGAATATCTGCTACATCTTTGTAACCAGAATAATGGAAAGTTGCCGCCGAAACAATTAAAATAGCTGCATTGATAAAAAAGGCGAAAAGTAACGAAACAGTACTGTCAATGGTTGCGAATTTTATTGCCATTTTCTTTCCTTCGGAAGTTCTAGGATAAGCTCTGGTTTGTACTAAACTGCTATGTAAATATAAATTATGAGGCATTACTGTAGCGCCTAAAATTCCGATTGCGATGTACAACATAGAAGGATTAAAAACAATTTCTTTTTTCGGAAGTAGGTTGCTTAAAATAGGCATGATTTCTGGTTGGCTTACCAAGATTTCGTATAAGAAACAAGCGAAAATGACGAAAATAAGTCCTGCGACAAAGCTTTCGAGCCATCTGAAACCTTTAGATTGAAGCATCAGAATAAGCAAAACATCAATTCCTGTGATTAAAATCCCAACAGGAAGCGGAATTCCGAAAAGTAAATTTAAAGCAATTGCAGAACCGATAACTTCTGCTAAATCACAAGCAATAATGGCGATTTCGCATAAAACCCATAAAATAAAATTTACCATTGGCGAAAAATGGTCTCTACAAGCTTGTGCTAAGTCTCTTTCGGCTGCAATTCCCAGTTTTAAAGATAAATGTTGAAGGATAATGGCAAAAATATTGGATAAAAGAATGACGGATAGTAAAGTATAACCAAATTGTGAACCACCTGCAATATCGGTTGCCCAATTTCCTGGGTCCATATAACCTACAGCGACCATCAAACCAGGGCCTGCAAATGCAAAAAGTTTCTTCAAGAAACTGCCATCAGTAGGAATGTGAATAGAAGCAAAAGATTCTGATAAGGAGTTTTGGTCATTATTTCTTCTCCAAGGTTTCTTCATAAAAGTTAGATTAGTCTAACAAAATTAGTTAAATATTTCTTATTCTGAAAATAAATATAAAAAAAACGCTTAGAAAATTTTCTAAGCGTCTATTATTGACTAAATTATTTTATAAATTATTTGGCAAATCTTAATGCTATTTTTCTGTCGATGGCTTTTTCTTCATCAGTTGCAGTAGCAGGTAAAGTAGCAAATTTACTTCCGTAACCTTCTGCATTTACAATTTGTTTTTCCAAGCCAACTTTAGTCAATTCGTTTTTAATAAAATCTGCTCTAGCTTGAGAAAGGGTTAAATTTTCAGTTTCTGTTCCAGATTTATCAGTGTAAGCACCGATTTTAATTTTTACTTCGGGATACGCTTTTAAGATTTTAATGAGATTAGCAATTTGTTCTGTTCCAGATGTTAATTGGTCTGATTTCCCAGAAGCAAAAGTTACTTGGTCAAATTCATACCAAGTAGATTTTAACGCATCGTCATCTTTAGCATTTTTATAATTTTCTGCTTTTAAAAATGTAATCATTCTATCTTCTAAACCATCAGAAACCACTTGCAGAGAATTTCCCTTGAACTCAATTTTTTTCTGAGCATCTGATAAAGAATCAGCTGGAATAGGTTCTGGAATTATAGTAACGTTTTCTGTTGCGGTTTTAGTTTTAAGAACTTCTTTTTGAGCTAATTGGTTCCACAAAAACCAAGAAACGATGCCAAGAATAAGTAAAGGAAGAAGCCATCTCCAGAAGGAACTTTTTTCTGAGTTTTCTTGATGTAAGATTTTAACTTCTTCTTTGGTTTTATGAGTAAATGGAGCAGAAGTTTCAACCGGAATTTCTGTATTTTTTTCTAGTAAATTTTCTAAACCTAAATGCTCTAAAGACATTCCAGCTGGTAATAAAGCGGGAATTAAGCATCTGTTTTCTGCTAATTTTGAAAGAATTCCTTGGTCATCTAACCCGTTTTCATGAGCGCATTTTTTTATTCCTTGGAGTGTGGCAGCAGTTGCAACTTTTAAAAGGTTTTCAGCCGAAGATTTATTGATGTTAGCATACTCAGAGACATGAGAAAGGATTTGTTCACTTTTTTCTCCTAAAATTTTAGAAATAATATTCTGAATTTCTGTGCTATTTCCTGCTTTTTCGAGTAAATTATGAGAGAAATCGAGAGATGAGGTTTCAAGAAGTGCGTTAATCACATCATCTTGTTTAGAATTTTGGGCAAAAACTCCTAAAACCGCTGGAAAAAGACTTCCTAAAGCTTTTGAAACATTTGATTCGCTTTCTCCTAACTGAATAGTGGCTTCGGAAATTAATTCTTGATTTAATTGCAGTTTTATGAGGTCAATGAGTGACATGGTGTTGGTATAAAAAATTAACGAAGTTAAAGTTAAAAATTTTTTCCTTTACTTCGTTAATTCTTAAAAAATATGATGAGAAATTAATCTTCTATTTGAAATTTTAATAGGCCTTTGCAAAAAGAACTCTTTTGGTAGAAGGTTTTCCCGTAATCAGAGAAATTCCTTGCTCTTCTTCTGCATCTAGAGGAATACATCTGATGGTAGCTTTGGTTTCTTCTTTGATTTGCTCTTCTTCTTCAGCAGTTCCGTCCCAATGTGCAGCTATGAAACCTCCTTTTTCTTCTAACACTTTTTTGAATTCTTCGTAAGAATCTACTTTCGTAATATGTTCGTTTCTATACGTTTCTGCTTTTTTGTAGATGTCATTTTGAACGGTAACCAATAGTTCTTCAATGTAATCTTCGATGTTTTCTAACGAACGAACTTCTTTGGTTAAGTTATCCCTTCTTGCAATTTCTACTGTTTTATTTTCTAAATCTCTAGCGCCCATTGCAATTCTTAATGGAACTCCTTTTAATTCATATTCTGCAAATTTCCAGCCTGGTTTGTATTCTGTTCTGTCGTCATATTTTACAGAAATTCCTTTTGCTTTTAATTTGTCAAAAATGTCATTAGCTACCACAGAAATTTCAGCCAGTTGATCTTCTCCTTTGAAAATAGGAACAATTACCACCTGAATTGGAGCCAATTTAGGAGGGAGTACCAAACCAAAATCATCTGAATGTGTCATGATTAATGCACCCATTAATCTGGTAGAAACGCCCCAAGAAGTAGCCCAAGCAAATTCTTGTTTTCCTTCTCTATTGGTGAATTTCACATCAAAAGCTTTCGCGAAATTCTGTCCTAAGAAGTGAGAAGTTCCTGCTTGAAGCGCTTTTCCGTCTTGCATCATCGCTTCGATACAATAGGTTTCATCTGCGCCAGCAAATCTTTCAGTAGGTGTTTTAAAACCTTTGATTACAGGAATTGCCATGAAATTTTCTACCACATCAGCATAAACTTCTAGCATTTTTTCAGTCTCTTCGATGGCTTCATCTCTAGTTGCGTGTGCAGTGTGACCTTCTTGCCAAAGAAACTCAGAAGTTCTAAGGAAAAGTCTGGTTCTCATTTCCCAACGAACAACATTTGCCCATTGATTGATAAGAATTGGTAAATCTCTATACGATTGAATCCAAGATTTATAAGTGTTCCAGATAATCGCTTCAGAAGTAGGACGAACAATCAGTTCTTCTTCTAATTTTGCTTCTGGGTCTACGATTAATTTATGTGGATTGTTTGGGTCAGTTTTTAGTCTGTAGTGAGTTACTACAGCGCATTCTTTGGCAAATCCTTCTGCATTTTTTTCTTCAGCTTCGAATAAGCTTTTCGGGACAAAGAGTGGGAAGTAAGCGTTTTGGTGACCAGTTTCTTTGAATTTTTTGTCTAGTTCTGCTTGAATTTTTTCCCAAATTGCATAACCGTAGGGTTTAATCACCATGCTTCCTCTTACACCTGAGTTTTCAGCAAGGTCTGCTTTTACTACAAGTTCGTTATACCATTTGCTATAATCTTCACTCCTTGTTGTTAATTTTGCCATTTTTTATTAAAATTTAACTTTTTAATTTTGAGAATATCTAATGTTATATTGTATTTTTGATGAAAAATATAAATACCGAGTATATTGGTATAATTTTGGTATTAATATTTTGCAAAGATAAATAAACTTAATTACATCTATCATGAAAAATTCTACTTATAAAAACTTATCAGAAATTCTTAGAACAAAAGGTGTTCTAGGGGTTGCAGCTGGTTTGCTTTTGGTTTCATGTGGCTCCCAAATGGGAGGTTACACAGAAACTGATGGGGTGTATTATGACCCTAATAAAGATGTGATACCAGAAGGTATTGTAATGCCAGAACCTAATCAAGTGGATGAAGTATATTCTTATGAGTCTGATTCGGCTAGTATTATAGAGCAAAATCAACAAAACCAAGCGGCTCAAAAAAACAAATATCAAACTTGGAACGGAACAGAATCTGACTGGGGAACTTACGCAGGTACAGAACAAAACATCTATTATAACAATTATAATACTTGGGGTTGGAATCCTTACGGATATTATTCTCCTTATTATGGATGGGGAAATGGCTGGAATATAGGAATTGGTTTCGGTTGGAATAACTGGGGTTGGAACAATTGGGGCTGGAATCCTTATTGGGATCCTTACTTTGGTTATGGTGGTTACGGTTATTATAATCCTTGGTATGGATATTATTCTCCTTATTATGGAGGTTACTATGGATATAATCCTTACTATTATGGAGGTTATTATTATCCAAGAAATAATTATAAGAGAAGTGGAGCCGATGCTATTACCAGAGGAAATGGTTTCCAAAATTCTAATAACAGAAGTTTTAACAATAGAATGAATACCAATAATTCTAATAACTCTGGATTTAGAACTACACCACCTAGAAATACTAATCCAAATATGACTCAACCACCGCAAAATTCTAATCCTTCAAGATTTAGAAGTGTTCCGAGACAAGAACCAAGACAATACGAAGCTCCAAGACAAGAGCCTAGAAGAAATGACTGGGGAGGAAGTTCTAATTCTGGCGGCGGTTTCAGATCTGGAGGTAGTTCTAGTGGAAGCTCAAGTTCTGGAGGAGGTTTCAGATCAGGAGGTTTTAGATAAGAAATAATAAACTATAATTTTTTGAAAAAATGTTTAAAAAATCTTTAACAATATTAAGTATTGCATCTGCATTTTATCTTCAAGCGCAAGATGTTTCGATTATCAGAAATTCTGTAGATGTTTATTCTGCCAATCCATTAAGTGGCTCTGCTAAATTTAATGCAATGGCAGGTTCTATGGGAGCTTTAGGAGGAGATCTTTCTGCAATCAATACCAATCCTGCAAGTGTAGGAGTTTTCATCACAGGAAATATCAGTGGAACTTTAGCGGTTAATAATTCTAAAACCACATCTTCTTTTTCGAATGCTGCAAACTCATATAAATTAAACAATTCAGACTTAGGTCAATTAGGTGGAGTAGTCGTTTTTGAAACCAGTGGAAACACACCGTGGAAATTTGTAAATTTTGGAGTGAATTACACCAATCAAAATTTAGAAGAATACATAGAAACACCAGCGAATTCTAGCTATAAATTTCAAGATAGCAATTTGGTAGATACCAACGGAAATCCTGTTACAGGAACTTTTACTTCTCTAGGTCATGCTTATGACAGAACCGGAAATCTTACCAATATGAACATCGCTTTTGGTGGGAATTATGATAATAAATTCTATGTGGGAGGTTCCCTTAATTTCAAAGGAGCTACGATTGAGCAATACGATTCATCTAGACTCTCACTAGATGTAGACAATAATAACAGCTATGTTTTAAATAAACAAGGAACGCCTTATACTGAAGATTCTAATGGATTCTCGGTTTCTGCGGGTATTATTGGAAAAATTAATAATAATATACGATTAGGAGCGTCTATTGAATCGCCAACTTGGTGGACTCAATACAGAACTTACAGCGAAGTAAACGAAGATAATTTAGGGTATTACTTCGATTATTATGATGAAGACAGAAAATTCACTTCACCTATGAAAGCGACTTTGAGTGGAGCTTTTGTAATGAATAAGAGTTTCGCGCTCAACGTAGACTATTCATTAGGTTTAACCAAGCCGAAATATAAAGTTCAAGGTCCTGCAGAAACTCAACTGAATGATTTCTTCCAATCTGAATACAAAAACTTATCAGAACTTAGAGTAGGAGGTGAATACCGTTATAACAACTTTAGATTAAGAGGTGGTTACGGAATTTCTAATTCACCATTCGAGAAGAGAGCAAATTTTGATGATTTGTACGTAGGAAAAAGAGAAACTTTAGGGGTAGGATTCGGATTTGATTTTAAATCATTCTATATTGATGCAGCTTACAATAAAATTACCACCAATTCTACCAATGTTTACGGAGATGGTAATTATTACAGTTTAGCGAATAACGGAGATGTAGAATTCTTCACGAATAATCCAAATACATTTACTTCTAAATTAGAAGATGTTAAGAACAATGTAACGCTTACATTAGGCTGGAAATTCTAAAAAATTTTCCTTTTAAAACATTGAGTTGTCCTAAAAAAGGTTGACTCGTTAATAATTCAAATATAGTTAAATCGTAGCAGAATTAATTCTGTTACG
>NZ_JASMRM010000018.1:0-62983 GCF_041431305.1 Cloacibacterium sp. Arc13 | reverse complement strand
ATTTTAGAATTATATTTGAACTGTAAACGAATTTTAGTATTAATATAAAAAGTGTAAACTTTTTTTAGGACGTGACAGTCAGTCAGACTGCAATCAGTTCTGAAGAGTATGGCGAAAAAACCCGAAAATCGGGCGGAAATTCCTCAGGGAATTCACCTGGCGAATTAGACAAATAGCGTTTATCAGGCGTTTATCTTCAACGAAAATCATTCAGGCCGGTTCAAAAGACCGGCTTTACTATTTGCTTTCATCGGTTTGCACCGTTTCTTATAAAGGGGCGAAATATGTATGCTTTATCCTGCTCTTATTCATTAAATAAGGGTTAATCAAGTCGGAAAGATTTAAGACAGTGCGGAAGATTTGGGAAAGTCGGGGAAAGAGCCCTTAAAGCGGTATGTTTGTAGCGGTGAGCATACGAAACGAAGCGGAGGAGGAAGCGTCAGCCGAAATTTTTTTTAAGCATGTTTGGTTTTCAGGCTGGATCAAAAAAAAACTTCCTGAAGGAAGTTTTTTGAGGTTAAACGGAAAGGTAGTAACGGCGGACTAATGAGTGGCGCAATTCTTTAAGAGCTGCTGCCTGTTTTTCAATTTTTTGCTCCAGTTCCCATGTGGCTTTGATTTTATTGACCATTTCGGGGGTTTTGCGGGACTTTTCAAAGGCAGGTTGGATGAAATTCCGCATCAGGGTTTTCAAGTCGCAGAGGCGAAGCATTTCGATGACCGAGCCGCAAAGGTGCGGGTGGAAAAAGCCATGCTTCCAAAAGGCGTAAAATGTCCAATAGTAGGTTTCGAGTTCTTCCGTATTGGTAACGTAAATGATGTGGCAGTTCGGGCAGGGTTGGAGCATTGGTTTTCCTGCGTTTCTTCCTCTTGAAAGGATGTAAAGAGCCGTTTTCGGGGCTGGACTGTGCACTGAGTACGTGCGAACTTTGTGTGTAAGCATAATTTTGGTTTAAAAAATTTTGCTCCGCTGAAAATTTTTCAAAAGAAAAAAAAGAAAAAAAGAAAGTGCTCTGACCGTGTGGAAGGAAAATGCGATGCAATATTTTTTCAGAAAAATTTTGGGGCTAAATTTTAGCGCCACAAAACTTTTTCTGAAAAACCGTTTACGGCGTGATATTGTCAGCGCATTTTCCTGACAACAGAACTTTACTTTCTTTTTTTTTATTTTTTCTTGGTGCCTGATCTTCGATTGAGGTGCAATCAAAGCGGTGGGAAGAAATGGAAAAGACAGCGGTATGGCGACAGGAATACTTGGACTGACGACATACTGCTGTGCGCTGTGACGGAAGTGTATAGACGGCAGAGAAAAACGGTTCTTCAGAATCTGTAAAGTGAATGACGGCTATATACTGGAGGAACTTGGAAAAGCGATGGCAAAACGGGGAAACAGAATCGCAGGAAAATGGTGGGGTTCTACAGGCTCACCCACCGAAAATCTTTATTTGGATAACTGCCTGAAAAAGCGGCTGTAAAGACAGTGGTATGGAGGGCGGAAAGAAAATGCTTTGCTTAGGAATTTTCAGCACGCGCCACAAACACACTACAAACCTTTGCCTATGAAACTCAAGTGTTTTTGGTGTATGCTGAGAATATTGGAATGGATGAAGCAATTTTCTTCCGCCTGTAATACTACTGTGCGCGGTGACGGAAGCGACTGTATTGCCACTAAACTTTTCCGCTGAAAAAAAGCAATACAGTGGCTGAAGGAACTGGATAAATCCCGAAACTCTCTGCACCATTTTACTGCATCCTTGAAAGGGTGGAGGGGATATTGTAGGTTGTGAATTAGGGAACTGACCGTGTAAATTATAACTGCACTGGCGGCTGGAGGGAGTTGGAGCAAAAGGGCTGTGCCCGTTGCAAGGAAAGCATTTTACATAATCTCAAATTATAGGCACATATGATGCTGGTTTGCACGTAAGGGAGCCTGCGGACTGGAGGGCAACGTTGTAGCGGTTGGCAAGTGCGTATAATTTCGATTATGTAACTTGCTGTGGCAGAGCAGACAAAAAAAACTACACTTCTCTTCCCAACAAGAAATTTTCAATAAAATCCCATCGTTGATCTGAAGTCATGTCGCTTTCAAAGAACCTTTTCATCAAATCTACACCAGTATAATGACGATTATGCACGTCATTAACTAACTGATTTTCGTAATTTGAAAAAGCCTCAGTTCGCAGCCTGAACGGATCATTAATCCTCACAAACATCCTTGGATTCTCGCCGCCGGTAACTTGGTATTGACCTAATTCTAAAATATCTAGCAACTGTCCAATTTTGACGTACAATTTTTTTTCTGCAGACGAAGATGAAACAAACATATGTGCTGTTTTTCTACCATTTGAGAATAAAGCATTAATCGTTCTTCGCATATTTGTACGTAAAACACCAAGTGCCGCATCCACCAAACGGTATTTATTTTCTAGTTCGCCAGTCATTCTCCTACTTTGCAGAAAATTTGAGTTTGCCCTAACATCATTTGCCAAAAGATTTGCATAATCCTCTTGTTGACTAAAAATTGGTAAGAGAAGGTCAGACATTCTTTTTGCTGTCTCCACATTCATACCTTCATTTATTAGCTGTAGTGCAAATTGACCTTTTGAAAAAAAAGTACCTTGTAAGGATATTAGAGCAAACTCAATTTTTTCAAAAGAACTATTTATTGTTCGTAAAGTATCCAATACATCATTTTCTATTTCTAATGTTATTCTTAGTTTCGGCATCACTTGTAGTCCTTCAAATAAACTTTCATTGTAGAATTCTCTTTTAACGATGCCAAATGATTTATCACGAAAATATTCTTCCCAAATTTTGTCTAACTCAATTTTAATGATAATTCTATCTAAGTGTTCTATTCTAGGATAACGAATCTGTGATATATTAAGACTTCCATATCTACGTAGAAACTCTACATAATCTTGATTGCTAATACTTGCGAAAACAGTTGAAAACATATTTTTAGGTCTTGCAATTATAACTGGAATCCTGCTAAATTTCCTGTTTAAATCTTTTTCCAATAACAATAAAGCTTTTTTTACTTCATTTTGAATCTGTTCGGGAGAAGTATTACCAAAAACATGAGAAAAATCTTCAGCATTTAATAGGTGGTTTTGCTGTCCAGTGTCATTATATAATCTTACCAGCCTTCTCATTACTTCTTTTAACTGCCAATTATGCATCCTGCCCAACCCATGAAGTTGATTTATAAATTGAAAATCTCTTGTGCTATAATCTACCGCAGCAGTTCCAACAACATTTTCTTTCCGAGCTGCTCTTCCAATCTCCTGTATATAATCAGTCAAAAGTCCTGTAGGTGCTAAATGATATACACATGAAACATCATCAATGTCAACACCCATACCGAAAGCTTTAGTCGCCGCCATTGTTACAATTTGTTCATCTCGAAAGTGTTCATAAGACTCTTTTTGATCTGCAACATCCATGTTACCACTATAGGAATAAACATTTAGATTTTCATTTCTTGCCTGAATACTTATTGCGTTAACTTGTGTTGTGAAAGGACAATATATTATTGTCTTTTTTGCTGAATTCTCAAACTCTCTTATTCTATCAACTGTCATATTGATTTTTTGTGTTTGCAAGTTTCCGTCAATATTAACATGATTGATAGCAAAAATTATATCATGCCTTTTTGCATAACCTATATATTTTATTGGGGCATTCATTTGAAGACTACTCATCGTTTCAAAGGCAACATCATGAATACTCCCATATGGTGCGGTCGCAGTAACTGCAACTACTGGGAACTTCATCTTTTCTCCTTCTATGTTCAAGGCATATTTGCGTACTCTGTTTATGTGATATCCCAAATACCAATAATCAATTCTGAAATCTCTTCCCCACGTGGAAACAGTATGAGCTTCATCTACAATATACAGTCCCAACCTTCTTCCGTTTAGAAAATACGATATATCATATGAAAGTAAAAGTTCAGGTGCCATATATAAGATATCAATCTCTCCGTTGCTAATATCATTAATTATATCTTCACGCTGAATAACAGTAATATCCGAATTAATATAAGCAACTTTTTTATACCCCTTAATTTCCTTCAACTGTTTGACTTGATCAACCATCAATGCTTTTAACGGAGAAACAACTATGCTTAAAGCATCATATTTTTGGCCAATGTACATTGCTGGCATCTGAAAGAGAAGCGATTTACCTGCACCAGTAGGTGCAGTAAGAAAAATATCACGAACGGTTCTTTCATTATTTAAACCATTTTCAAATTGCTGAATAATATTTTCAACAACATCTCCTTGGCTAATTTCAATTATTTCTTTTGATATATCTGGATCAACATACACTTTTAATTGATTAAACTTTGCTTCAACACCTGGCCTTTTCCAATATTCCCCTAATAAATCAATTAACTCAGGACGTGTAGTTTTTTGTAAATTATGTTGAAGTTTTACAACATTAAAACTAATATCACAATTAACTAAAAATGAACTCAATTTCTGAAACTCTATACGAGAAGACTCATCCTGTATAGTTTCATTATCAATTACTATTCTAAGATTCTGGATTTGGTTACTAATCGCTAAATCAACTAATTGCAAATAATTTCTATCTTCATAATTGTAAACAAAATCTGAATCTAAAAGATTATTTTCATTTAAAATTTCAATTCCTTCAAAATTAAAAATGTCATATTGAAACACTTTTTCAACACTTGTTTTCTTTTGTAATTCTGAATCAAGTTCGATATATTGGACAAAACAGGTATCCTCTACAATTACGGAGTTTGCTATTATTCTCTTGTAAATCATAATATCAAAGGATTCACCAGCCTCTGAAAGATCCTCAATATCTAAATAAAAATGTGTGAAATTACTTTTTTGATAGGAAAAAACAGAAAAATCCAGAATTGTGAAAGAACTCTCAACTAAGTCATCATCTTTTAAAATATTTGACAGATAAAGAAAAACATCATACGACATAAAAACTGGTTTTTCAAATCCACCAACTAAAGTCTTCTTAAAGTTTTTGCGCGTTTCTTTATCAAAAAGCTGCAATTCATCAATTTTTTTATTTATAATGATGGCTTTTTCAAAAAAGTTTTGAAGTAATTCTTGAGAAATCAATTCAAGAGAAATGCCCTTGATCACGATGATTGAATTTTTTTGCGAGACACTTTTTAGGTAGTTCGAAATGTGCGAATCAACAAAGTTAGTTTTCATTGTAAAATTTATTTTTCAAATTTATGCTAAAGTTTTTTCCAGTTTGTCTTTCCATTTTTGCCAATCTGGGAACATACGGGACTGCAGATCATAGAAATCACGGGTGTGATTGTGATGTACCAAATGACAAAGTTCGTGTACCATCACATATTCAATACAGGCTTTCGGTGCTTTAATCATTTCCGGATTAAGAGTTATTTTTCCGTTCCTTGTGCAACTTCCCCAACGCTTTTCCATCCACCTTACTACAATTTCCGGTTTGATTATTTCATATTTACTTAATAACGGCAGTTTATTTTCTAAGACGATGTCAAATAAAGATATGGCTTTCTCACGATACCAGTTTTTTACTATTTTTTCAACAGTTTCTGAACTCGTTTTCGGGGTGTACACCATCATTTTTCCACGATAAAGTTTTACAGCAACTACATCTGCTTTTTCAATTTTTAAGAGATATTGCCTTCCAAGGTATAAGTGTGTTTCACCATTTTTATAGATTCTTGCTGGAATGCCTGGCTGAAAACTTTCATATTTTTTCTGCTGTTTCAGTATCCATTTTGCCTTTGATTTGACTTTTTCAACAACTTCTTCTTTTTTCGTTTCCAAAGGAGCAATAACTTTTACTGACGCATCAGGATACACCTTTATACCCAAAGTTTTTCTATCAGCAAACTCCAGATTAAAGTTTATTTCAATTTTACCATAATCCACCGTCATCACCTGCATTTCCTTTATTTGTATCTGTTTTTAGCGATTTTGATTACTTCTTCTATGATTTCATCCATCTTATCAAAAGAAATTGAAAGATCGTACCTTTGTTGGGATTCGAAAAGAAAATCATCCAATTTGATTTTTAATTCATTCTCCAGTTCGGTATTGGTCTGCCAGTCTACGATTAGTGCATCATCCTCGTATATAACTTCTTTAATTTCTGCTTCAAGTTCTACTGCCAAATCTGCTTCAACATCCTTATGATTTTCCAAATTTTCAAAAACTTCTTTAGCAACCACATCCAACACATTATAATACGCGGTTGCTACAGGCTTATGTTCCAGAACCTCAGGAATTCCTAACTGTTTGCCGGTTAAAAACTGATTTTCATAGTCTTTTACTTTATTCAGATATTCTGCTTCGTCAATACGGTGCTGACGGTAATCTTCAATTGCTTCTCTTATTAGTTCAGACAATTTTTTGTAAAAAACAGAATCATCATTCATCTTCACGTTTATTGCACTAATTGTTCTCGACGCTATATGGTCTGCTTTCGCAGCCTTTCCTATAATTTTTTCTACTTCCGATTCACGCTCCTCTTTATCAAAAATATTTACTAGCTCTGTGATTTTCAATACATCGCCTTCCGTTGTTATATGCTTGTCAATAAGTTTCTGCACCTGTGGTTCGTATTCTCTATAGTCGATATCATCATAATATCTTCTGGTAACATCTACTCTTAATCTCAAGAAGAAATGAGCGTCTTTTTTGTAACGGTCTATCAGTTTTTCATTAGATACATCGTTGAATTCCACTGTGGACATCGCCATTTTGAACAAACGAACAAAGAAGGACAACTTTTCATAAAAACTGTGGCGAATGCTTTCATCACCCAATAATGTAGAATAGGCTTCTACATCGTATTTGTTTTTAATGGTCTTAAATAAATCCCATAGGTCTGAATGTGCCTGAGGAAGTTTTGCAATTTCTTTCTGAATATTAATCAGTGTCCCCTCCAGTTCTTCTTCATCAAACCCTTCCAAACCACTGTAGGTATTTAAAGCACTGTCCAGGTTTTCAAGATTGCCAAAATAATCAATGATATAGCCATAATCTTTACCGGGAGCCACACGATTTACTCTTGCAATTGCCTGTAATAGAGTGTGCTCTTTTAGACCTCTGGTTAGATACAGAACCTGAGCCACTGGTGCATCAAAACCTGTCAACAATTTATCCACTACAATAATGATTTCCGGAGTTTCTTTCTTTTTAAATGAATTAATTATGGCTTTTTCATATTTCTGAGATGTTCCATATTTATCCATCATAGATTTGTAGAACTTTTTCACCACCTCTTCCTTTTCCTCGTAGGCGTCATCATTTCCTTCTCGTGTATCATCAGGAGAAATCAAAACTTCGCAGGAAACTTTTCCTATTTCCTTTAAGTATTCTCGGTATCTTATTGCGCTGGTCTTATTGGGTGCAACCAACATTCCTTTAAAACCTGTATTCTGAAAATTAGAAACAAAATGGTCCGAAATATCCCAGGCACGAGCATAAATTACCTGATCAGCCTTATTCAACTGGCTTGTGGTGCTGTATTTCTTTTTCAATTTTGCCTTACCATAAGGCGTTAAAGGTTCGGAAACTTTATCAAAAAAAGTGTCCAGTGGTTTTTCGTTGACTTCGATCAGATTATGACGGCCTTCGTACAGAATCGGAACAACCGCCTTATCTTCCACCGCATCCATTATGGTGTATGGATCGCCGATAATTCCTCCAAATTTACTTGCAGTGCTTTTCTCCTTTTTCATTAAAGGTGTCCCGGTAAAGGCAATAAAGCAGGCATTCGGAAATGTCTTTTGCATTTTTACATTGAAAGTTCCATACTGACTTCTGTGACCTTCGTCTATCAGTACGAAAATTTCAGAAGATGGAAATCCCTCCTTCTGCTGGCGAACTGCCGCTTCAAACTTGTTGATAATCGTCGTAATGACCGCATCAGAAGGATCTTTTAATAATTCTACCAAATGTTTTCCTGTTTGAGCATTTTCCACCGGAACCTGGCATTTTTGGAATGTTTTGGTAATCTGATCATCCAAATCAATACGGTCTGTAACCAAAATAATCTTGTGATTTTTTACTGATTTTAAAGACGCTATCAACTGTGCCAACATTACCATTGTCAGTGATTTTCCGCTTCCTTGAGTGTGCCATATTACACCGCCCGTTCTTTTTCCGGAAGCGTCCTGTACACTGATTTTTTTCAAAGTTTCTTTAATAGCGAAAAATTGTTGATAGCGGCTGATTTTCTTAATACCGTCATCATACACAATGAAATTAAAAATAAGGTCTAAAAGACGGTTTTTCTGACATAAACTGAACAATAACTTGTCCTGTTCCGTTACCAAAATATCTTCCTGCTCTAGGTTGTTAAAGTGTTGCAGAACGCTGAAATATCTTTGTTTAAAAATTTGTGTTCTTTCGTCTTCAGGAATTGGACTGTTCTTAAGTAACTTCAAAGCATCAGCATAAGCCACACCCTGATCTTTTGTTCGGAAAATTTCTTTCCAGACATTCCAGAATTCTTTGGAACTTCCTGTAGTTGCGTAACTTGCTTCGTTTACCGCCAATGACATCAGCACATTGGAATAAAGGTATAAATCGCGAATACCGTCTTCCTGCTGATTGCGCATATGCTGGGAAACTGCCTCTTCCAAAGGTTTTTTAATTGCCGGTGATTTACATTCAATCACCACCATTGGAATACCATTCACAAACAGGACAATATCCGGACGGTAATGGTCATTTCTGCCGGAACGCAACACGGAATATTCTTCGGTAATGTGGTAGGCATTATTTTCGGGGTTCTTCCAGTCAATATACTTAAAGGAAAAGCTTTTTTTGTCGCCCAAAACATTTTGCTCCAAACTTTTCCCTAATGTGATTAAATCATAAAATGCTTCATTGGCACTGATATATCCATCCTGAATAGGCAAATCCCTTAATTCGTTTATGGCTAAAGATATATTGGCATCTGAAAATTCAAAAGTCTTTTCCTTATACTCAATACTGTTGATTTTTTGCAACTGATCACGCAGAATAGGTTCCAGCAATACATTGCCGGTTCTTTCGCCACGCAAAACCATTGCTTCATCCGGCGAAATGTAAGTATATCCCATTTTCATCAGCAACTGCAAAGCGGGAATCTGGCTAATATGATCTTCAATGTATGACGGTGTGGACATCTTTATTATTTTATCTATTTACTATTTTGTCGTTTAACAATTGCTCTAAGAGAAGTCTAACAAAACTCTAGCACATTTCAATTAATATATTTATAATTTAACAGAGCAATAATCCCTTATAAAACAACACGTTACATTACTTCCTCTAATAAATTCTCTCTTAAACTCTCTTAAAATCTCTCTTAAGATCTCTCTTAAAATTTACTTTTTAAGAGACCATTTCGGATTACCAAAAGTTCCTTTGTTTTCAATAATTTCTTTAATCCTCAGTTCTGACAACAAGTTCCCAATCTTATTCTTCTTCTGTTGTTCCTCCATCCATTCTGGTAATTTGTTCCACAACAATGCATCCACATCACTCCTTGTCAGTTCCTTGTGCTCCTTTATTGATTTAACAATTAAATCTAGATAGTACTTCTTATCAAACCCTTTATTCTTAGAATATTCTGCTTTCTGACCGGTATTTTGTGCTACCTTCAGACCGATAAAATAGTTCGGTTTTCTGCCTTCTATCAATTTTTTGCTTTTCAGGTGTTTTTCTTCGAAGGCGGTTAAAGGATTTTTTTTCTGCACTTTATCCAGCATCATAATTTCTTCCAGGGACAGGTCTTTGTTCTGTGCCAATAAACGCGCATAATCCATATCCAGAATTTTTCCGGAAATGGACATTTTTACTTTCTCTTCCGATAGATCATAATCGGGCATCGGGAAATATCTTGCACGCTGGAAGTTGAAAATTTTCTTTATTCCGCCGCCGGCTGTATCCACCATTTTCAGGTTGAACATTGCTGTAGCCAAAAATTTATTTCGGTAGAATTCTTCCGGTGCATCCTCAATTACTACTTTTTCCACACTTCCGGGAATGAAAGTGCCGTGATTGGTAAACACCAACTGATCTTCCATTTCTATCACATTAATTCTGGCTCCTTTGGTGTAATCCTGGTGCGCAATACAGTTGTTTATGGCTTCACGAATTGAGAAAGGTTCGTATTTTGCCACTTCATCCGGAAAGATCGTTCCTTCCTTCATATAGCGGTATTTGATATTTCTAATCTTCGCAAAAACCTTTTCTACAGAAAGAATGAGCGGCAAACCGAAAATCTCATAATCAATATCGCTATTGTTTTCATCTACCAACTTCCAGCGGATTTTTACTTCGGCAGGATTCAGAAAATGTTCGGATTCGTCTTTACCTAAAAGAATGAGTGCCGTTCTTGTAATTTTACCCTTAATGGTAACCTTGGCCTTGTTCAGGAATCTGACGTCATCCCAAGTGTCCACTTCTGCTGCTTTCTCCGGGAATTTACTTTTGTAGTTTTTTCTTGCCAGATCAATAGCATCCTGGTCCAAATCTTCAAAAGCAGCATCAGGAATAATTGCAATGCTCCAGTCTTCTGTGGTTGCCTGTGCACGGATTCTTTCAATTTTCTCCAAATTAAGAGGCACCAGTTCTTCACCATCTCTTGCATAATAATGACCGTCAAAACTTACCGGAATTCCTTTGGGTGCAGCAGGAATTTTGAACATTACCACACGACCTTCCGGTTCCGGAAGTTCATAGATTTCTATAAAAGAAATGCGGTTGGTGGTTTTGTTGGCTATTTCACCTTTCAGACTGTCCAGGTCTTTTCTATTCGGGCGGAACTGCGAACCTACAATGGTGTGTTTTTTATCTTCCACACCGAAAATAAGCCAGGCATTGGGTTTGCCGCAAAGATTGGCTTCGTTGCTTAAAGCCGAAAAATATTTCCCCAGTTTGGTAAAATCGTAGGTGTTTTTGGCTTCCTTGAATTCTACCACTTCATTTTCCGCAGAAAGACTGCGAAGATTGTTTAAAGTAACCTGTAGTTGTTTTGGTGTCATAGTTTTGAAATTTAAGAGTGTGAAATGTCTATTGCTTCGACAAATCCACCCAATTCTTTATTCTGATCAAAAATTTTCATACTTAAATCCGCTTTGGGCATCCAAACTCTCCCTAACTGAACCGCCAATGAAATGGGCATTGAAGGGAAAATATTTAAAACTGCATCCTGACCGTGAATTCTTTTTATTTCACGAAATGCTTCTTTCATTTTTTCGCCAAAATCTTGGATTTGTTTTCTACTTTTTACAAAATCGTTATTTGGGTTGTCAATTCTAATACTGTAAATAGAAGTGTCATTACCTAATACAGATGCAATTCTGGAATCAACAATATCATCGCTTAATTCAATTTTTAACGCAACATTTGTTTTTACTTCATCTGCTACAAAATGATATTCAGTTTGAATATCATCTTGAAAAGACCAAGTATCGGGATTTCTAAGTTTCTGATGAACATCAACAGAAGTAATATCGTTAAGTAACGTTCCCAGATAAATCAAGAGCGGTATTGGAGCAAACGCAAATAATGAAATCTGTTTTATTTCATTATCATTAATTTTAGGAAATAATAATCTGTCGAACTTTTGCTGCAAAGATTTTGTTTCTGTTATCCAAAAATCAGGATCGGAGTCCTTATTCAATGAACTTACAACGCCTAGATTAATTGAAGAATCCTGCGCTGGATAAAATTTAGGAAGCAATGACTTACTAATGGTGCTGTAGTGAACATTAGGAGAATGAGCGCCAATATTTGCACTGTAAGTCACAATGTGGCTTGTCATATCAGGACTGATCGCTCCAACGATACCGATTCGTTCTTCGTGTTCTGCTTTCATTTCTAAAAGCAATTCTTCTGGGTGACCTACAATATCACCTTTATCAATCAAACGATGGTGAACATCGCACAAAACCATCAAATTGTTTATATCACTCTTTAATGCTTCCGACCGCTCAGTACACCCACGGGGACCATGAGGAGAATCTGCCACAATATGTGCAATATATGAGGTATTGAACTCCGTTTTTGTCAAAGGATCAAGGTAAAGTTTTTGATTGCATCCTCTAAACTGGCATCTTCCAGCACTTTTACCCCATAAAATAATTTTTGTTTTTTCGGGAATATAACTTACACTCATCTCAATATAACTCTTGTTTTACCTGTTAATAGTTGTTGTAACAAACCTTTTTTTTGTTCTTGAAGTAATCTCAATTTTTCTTCATATAGTTTTAACTCCAAATTAGCAGTATCTAAGACCTCCGCAATCGCTTTCTGTTCTTCCACTGAAGGAATTTTAACTTCCAATTTTAAAAAGTCCTTTTTACTCATTACTCGGTTTCTGCCTGCTCCACCTGGTGAAATCAATTCTAACAGATATTTGAACCTTGGCTGTAAAATAAAATGTCTAAAAAATTCTGGGATTGCCTTTTCCTTTTTAAAAATATAGGTAGGAAAACGGTGCGACACCAAACCTCCGTCGTCCTCTTTAGAAACAATTGCAATTGCCTGTTCCCAAGCAAATGTTATATTGACAATTAAATCATCTTCCTTAACTTCATATAATTCCTCCATCGCAATATCTGCCGGATTAAAATTTGGTTTATGGAAAATACCTTTACCGTGGCTGCGGATTCCAATTGAAAGAAACGGTTCTTTAGGTTTTTCTACAAGCCTAATTTCATTCTTTAAACAATTTTCAAGCGGTATAAACTTCCACTCATTATTAAAGCCTTGAATTCTTTTTCTACCGCTTATTAGGTTTTTAGAAATATTTTTGTTTCTGATTTTTAATTCATTAACCAAATTATTAATAATGGTTATTTTTAAATCACACCCCATTAATATTTCAGATATTTTCTGCTGTTCATTTAAATCAGGAATTGGAATTTTTGCATTTTCGATAGAGCAAATATTTAAACCAAATCTTGTCATCCCATTTGCTAATTTTTGAAACTGATGATTTATTGGCGCATAGTTTATCATTTGAGATAAGTAACCTGAGTCGATTTTCTTGCTAAATGGTCGTAAAATTGCTAGGTGATATCCGCACACTACATTTTCCATCTCTTCTAGCACTAATGCTGGAACTGCAATATCCTTTCTATCTTCCGAGTCTTTAGTAATTATTACATCGCCTTTCCTTAAAGAATATTTCTGTAGTTCTTCACTTTTGACCGTTCCGTCAGACAACTTTAATTCTGAAAAAATAAAATTATTGTAATATACATCTGTGTAATTACAAATTTTAACAGGAATTTCATTTTCAAAAATATGCTTATCAACGTTACTTACTATTATTTTGCATATTTCTTTTAATAAAACAATTTTCCAATCTATAGGTAAAGCATCTATTAAATTCATTAAAATTTCTTAATCTAAATTTTCACTTTGCAGTGTTCTTATATTTTGGATCTTCCAGGATGTATCCCTCCTCCAGTCCACTCACCTCCTACAACCCAAATTTCATAATGAAAAAGCCAATCATAAATCCAAGGAACAATTGTTTCCGAAAGAAGCATATTAGCATTCCATTCATTACCATAATACAAGCATAGAAGTTGATCCTTATCATTATAAACGTGTTCGAGTCTATTTTTTCCTTCGGCTTTTTTTAAAGGTTTGGGCTCTATAACATAAACCTTTGGTTTTTCACCCAAGTTGTAAATCATTTTCACAAAATAAGAATCTCCCATCGGCGATGGTGACAGTGTATACTTCCAAACCATCGAGTTTCCTTTTTTAGTAAAAACATGTGAATCTGGAAACATTTTCTTTAAATGCATTGCCTGAACCATTAAAGCAATCTGTTTAATCTTCTGCGCCATAAAAAGTATGCGGTTTTACTATTGTTGCACCAGCACTCATAATTCCTAATTTCGTATCAAATCTTGTTTTGCCTTGTTCGGTTAACAATCTTCTTTTTGAACCTATATTATTGAAGGCCTCTTTAACCTCTCTTTCTCCAAAAGATTTAATTAATGATTCCTGAATAGCAGTTCCTCTTGATGTAGATGCTCCAGCAATATCCTGTTTAACCTTTTCAAGCCATTGGTAAAATTTCGCCTGTTTTGCTGGACATTCAATCCATTTATCCGCAAAATTTTCTTCTTGATTTTTCAAAACAGGATTACCAATAAATTTATAAGTTTTTAAAGTCTTGAAGTCTATTTTATCTTCTATATACAAATGCATTCTATTTACCACATTCACCAAAGCATCCAAAACGTTTGCTTCACCTTGGTAAGCGTGTGCAGCCAAAGTTGTAATAATTACAGAAATTGGTCTTTCTTCATCATCGCTGAACATCATATCACGGTGCCGTTTTAAAATTTGAACAACGCGCTGCAACGGATATTTATTCGTCTGATAACTTGGCATTGGCTGAACAGCCTCATTCAATGAAAACATTTTAGTTTCCCTGAGACCTCTTACCTGAACAGCCTTGTTCATAAACCATTTTGCATATCCAAAAGGATTGCTTAAATACCATCCTGAAATATTTGTTTCTGTTGTATAATTAGGCAATTGATTATCAGTAATTCTTATAGCAAGATCTTCCACATTATCCATATTTGTAATATCAGAAAGTGATAGTTGAAGTTTCTGATCCCAATCATATGCAGAAACAGACGGTAGAATATCCATATGGTATCTTTGTGAAGCAGAATTCTGACGGTAAAGCAGAGTCCAACATCTGCGCTTTTCTTCATCACAAATATTTTCTAATCCTTTGTGTTTTTTTATCTGATCACCAACAATCTCTTTCAGGTTTTTTTGAACCCAAGACGGCGCTTTGTCTTCAAGTTCGCAGACAATATCCAAATCCATATCAAGTTTTGGATCCACAGGACGAACGGCAGTTCCAATAATTAGTGAGCCTTGAGGTTTTATCTCGGGATTAAAAGGTTTCAATAAGGAGTCATCTTTACACAGCCACTCTCCAACCATTTTATAACTGCTAACCGCAGCATTAAACTCAGTCTCTGTGATATCAAGACTTTTTCCTAATTCATCAATAATTTCACTAAACTGTTCTTTTTGTTCTTTCGTTAAATTCATCATATTAGTTTTAATTCTGTTAAATATTTTTCCATCTGTGCTTCTACTTCGCTTAATTGCTGTTTCAGCGATTGGATATTGTCGTGCACGGTTTTAATGTCCACTTCTTCCTCTTCCTCAAAAGTGTCCACATAGCGCGGGATATTCAGGTTGAAGTCG
The DNA here is from genome assembly GCF_041431305.1 of Cloacibacterium sp. Arc13. Lineage (NCBI taxonomy): Bacteria > Pseudomonadati > Bacteroidota > Flavobacteriia > Flavobacteriales > Weeksellaceae > Cloacibacterium > Cloacibacterium sp. Arc13. Next base: position 47,735 of record NZ_JASMRM010000018.1, on the reverse strand, counting down.
TTTTCTTTAATATCTTCAATGGTTGCACGGTATGCGTATTTATCTTCCAGCACTTCGCCTTTTTCCTGCTGTAAAGGTTCGCCGTTTCTGTAGTTTTTGTAAGTGGTAACGATATGCTCAATATCCTTTTCGCGAAGAACATTCTGGTTTTTACCGCTTTCAAATTCTTTGCTCGCATCAATAAACAACACATCTTTGTTAGCGCTTCTCGCTTTATCAAAAATGAGAATAGCCGCAGGAATTCCTGTTCCAAAAAACAGATTTGCCGGCAAACCAATTACCGCATCCAGCAGGTTTTCCTCAATCAGTTGCTTACGGATTTTGCCTTCCGAGCTTCCACGGAACAACACCCCGTGCGGAACAATTACGCCAACACGACCGTCGGTTTCGTTGGCGGTTTCAATCATATGGCTGATAAAAGCGTAATCGCCCTTACTTTTTGGCGGAACACCACGGTGGAAACGCCCGAATTCATCAGCCGCTGCATTATTGGCACCCCATTTATCCAGAGAAAATGGTGGATTTGCGACCACAATATTGAACTTCATCAGGTTATCATTTTCTAAAAGCAGAGGATTGTTAATGGTATCGCCCCATTTTATGGTTGCGCTGTCCTGCTCGTGCAGAAACATATTCATGTTACACAAAGCCCAGGTGCTTCCGTTGTTTTCCTGTCCGTAAAGCGAGTAGTTTTTCCCCGGAATTTCTTTGGCCACTTTAATCAATAGTGAACCGGAGCCACAAGTAGGATCGGAAATACGATTGCCCGGTTGCGGATCTACCAGTTTCGCAAGCAAAGTGCTCACTTCCGCCGGAGTGTAGAATTCTCCCGCTTTTTTACCTGCTTCACCGGCAAAAAGAGAAATGAGGAATTCGTAAGAATCGCCAATCACATCATTGCCATCCAAATGCGAAGGCTGCAGATCCAGTTTAGAAAAATCTACCAATAGATTTTTCAAAATGGCGTTACGCTGTTTGGTAGGCCCAAAAGCCGTTTCGGAATTAAAGGAAACCGAACGGAATACCATATTCAGTTTGGCGCGGTTGGCATCTTCCAGCGCCGCCAAACCCATATCTATAATTTCGCCCACATTGGCTTCGTTGCGGTTTTCAAAAAGATAATCAAAGGTGCTGATTTCCGGAACCTGAAAACGCTCGCGCTGCAACTGTCTTTTTACCATTTCTTCGTTGCCAGGATATTTTTGGCGGTATTGCTCCTGTTTATCTTTCCATACATCAGAAAGGTATTTCACGAAGAGTAAACTCAGGACATAATCCTTATAAGAACCGCTTCCCATCACAGGACGCAGGGAATCGCAGGCTTTCCAAACGATATTGTTGATTTCTTTTTGGGTAATTTTATTTTCAGGCATTATGAGTTATTTTAAAATGTTATTAATGGCGGTTTGGTATAATAGTATTTTCTGATCTTTAATAGCGTCGGCAAGTTTCATTTCTTCATCGTGCAGTTTTTTCATCGCGACAATTTTTTTCTGTATTTCCAAAGGCGGAATTTCAATCTCAAAATCTGCCAGTTCTTTTTTACGCAATGAAGGAATATTACTTCCGGCTCCAGCCTGCTGAAAATAGGCAATGTTTTTTGAAAGGTTCAGCACTGCTGACAGAAAGCCAGGCAACACTTTATTTTCATCCACCTTAAGCACATAAAATAATGAGGAAGGAATGACTTCTCCCCATTTTTCTTCATATTCCGCAGCAAAAAAACGGCTTCCTTTTCCTGCAAAGAGAATGTCTCCCACCTGCAAAGCAAAAGCGCGAGTGTTTTCTCTGTCTGGAACAAAAGCATCAAAATTGCCCAACAAAGTACCGGTTTCCGAAAAATTCTTTGCCTGTAAAAATGGCAAAGAACCTTCTGCAGACGGCTTTAAATAAGAACCGAACTGAATTGAGCAGACTTCATTTAGTTTAACTTTTTTCATAAAATAGTATTGTAAGTACTCTACAAAGTAATGCAAAGTAAAGCATAAAAAATTAATTATGCAAATATTTTTAATTGTAGAGTATTACAAAATTTAATTTTTAGGGAAACATAAAGTATTTGTTTGCGCTAAATTAGTGGGGTGTAAGGGTGTAAGCAAATTTTATATGAAAAACTTTTCCACAATTTTCATTTTAAAAATAATGTTCCATTGGAAGTAAAAAGTTACATATTAAAGAAGTTCAAAGTGTAATTTTCTTCGTATTACGCTATTTTAATCAGAAAATTTTTAGAAAAAAAATAAAAAAAATGTTTTGGCGAAAAATGGTTACACCCTTACACCCAACAAACAAAAGAAAAGCGAAGCAGAATGCTTCGCAATTATTTCTACTAGAAAGGAAATTCTTCGTCATCATCAAATTCAGTATCAAATTCGTCTTTTGGAATTAACGGATTTTCTTCGGGAATCCATTCAAAATATTTGTTTAATAACTCGCAAATGATGTGATAATAATAAACTTCACTCAATTGATACTTGAAATTCCTATCTTCATAAAAATCCTCTCTGAAATAACAGTTCTCTTCAAAGCCATATTTTGCATATCTAAACTCAAAATCAGTCCTTATGAGCCAATTTTTAATCGATTGTTCGTTTATCACTGGAAATTTTGTAAATTCCAAAAATAGCTTTTTAGCTAATTGATTTCTTTTTACTGCCGTAACTGCTGAACTCACTGCAAATAAATAATTACCTATTTTGACTGTATATTGATAAGATTTTTTATCGAAAATCCTTTTCATTGAGTCTAAATGATTGTATTTATCAAACCAATTTAAATAAAAATTTGAACTTAGGATTCCATTGACTGACATTTCATTTTCTATTTCTTCAACAGCCCTCAAACATTCTTTTTCTTCCTGTAACGTTTCCCAAGAATGGACAAAATTTGTTTTTTCATCTTCATAAAAATAGATTCCTACCCAATCATTTTGAATTTTAATATTATCTGTTTTGAATTGCCCACATTTGTAAATATCTGAAAAATCATCTTCATTTTCCTCAAATACTAAACTCATATAGCATTCACCTTGGGAATTCACAAAAGAGTAACCTGTTTTTCCTTTTTGACAACCATCACATCTTCCTTCATAAGCTTTGAAATCCTGTTTAATTTCCTCATCACTTTTTGCTCTTTCAAAATAATCTTTCAGTTTATTGACGAAGGTTTGCTTTGGAACATCCTGATAAGACATATCATCATTGAGCAGAACATCTAACATTCCTGCATCAAGTTGTTCAAATGCTTTGATTATGAGCTGTTTTTTCGTCATTCGGTTTTTAGAATTAAATTATGAGGTGACTTCACAAAAATGTTAAAGCCTCGCACTCCAATAGCGGAAATTTTGTCTACAATTCGTATCTCCCAATTCAATACCTTTTCTGAAATAAGAAAGACCTTCATTAATATTTCCAAGATAACAACAAGCTACGCCAAGCCTGTTGATATTATCCGCAACCTGTGGGAAATATTTATATGCTTCAAGACAGTTTTTTTGGGCAAGATTCCAATTCTCCAAGACAGCATATACCAATCCTAGTGCATAATAACCGGTTGGCAATTTGTGAATATACAAAAGCTCTTCGCCTAACTTTACAGCTTTGTCATAATTACCGGAATCGCAAGCTTGCATACTTTGTTGCAGAATTAAACCGGGATCAGTATTTGCTTTAGGTTTTTGAAGTGAAGGTTCAGAAGAATGTAGTGCGTCCAAAATTCTTTTAGCATTAGGATTACCAAGTCTAATCGCTTCTTTTAGTAATCTTTCTGCTTCAGTAATATTTCCTGCCTGTTGCTGAATTTGACCAGCCAATAAATAGGGATTTGAATAGTTTGGGTTGTATTCAAGTGCCTTCCTGCAGTCTTCAAAACCTTCATTCAGTTTGCCTAAGTTTTTCCTCGCATTACCACGGTTATTGTAAAGTCTTTCAAATGGAAGCCCCATTAGGACGCCTCCCATCATTCCTTCCAAATCAGGGTTCAGTTCAGAATTGGGATGTTTTTTCTTTATATCAATTGCAGCGGTGTAAAATTCCTCTGCTTTTTTATTGTTCCCAAGATTTAATAACAGATGCCAATCTGATGATAAAGTTGGTAAACAGACAATTCAGAATTAGAAAGCTCTATTGCTTTATTATAATCAGTTATAGCTTCGGTGAAATAATTTTGATCCTCATAAACATTTGCACGGAAAGCATAATGCCGCCAATCTGAAATATCAGATTTTTGAATAGTAGAATTAATATAAGAAAGCGCTTTATTAAGATCTCCGGCTAAATATGCTGACTCTGCAATTTGATAATCCAGAAGGTAGCCATTATTTAGACCACGTTCCATATTTTTAAAAGTTCTGGTATTAGTATTTTCTTTCTTATCGAAGCCAAATAATTTTTTGAATAATGACATAGTTAGATGTTTTTAGATTTACTACTTTATGAAGTGCATTGCAACCGAAACGATGATTGCTACTACTATTAGCAACACTAAAACAGTAAAATTCGAACCTTGTTTTTTCGCAAGTAGATCTTGTTTTTCTTTTAGTGCATTCAATTGAGAAACTAAATTTCGTTCCTGCTCCAATAATTTATTTTCTAAACTTTGTAGCTTTTGATCCACTGTGGAAAGTTTCTCCTGAAATAGCATTGTTTGATTTGAAATATTTAATAGCGAAGTGTTTACATTGTTAACAGCACCAAAAATATCAGATAATCGCTTGTCGTGTTTATTGAAATGCTCTTCTAAATCAACAGTTTTTAACCTTTCGACCTCGCCGGTAAAATGTTGTCCTGTAGTGCTCAAATTATTCTTAACATCATCAAACTGACCAATTTTCTCTGATGTTATCCTTTCTAAATTTTGAAAATAATCAGAATTTGCATTTTCAAAACGTTTTCTAAAATCAATTTCGTCAATTTGAGCGATTCTGTTATTGAGATCAATAATTTTTTCCTGCAGAAATATATTTTGTTCTTTCAGAAGTTCGTAGTTTTTGTAAACAAACTGATCTGAAATTTCGCTGAGTTTAACACCCAAACGATCAAAATGAATTGGAACTTTTTTTACTTCTTCAAGAGTTTTGTTAACATTATTTCTTAATTCGGAAATCTTTTGCAAGTGATCGCGTAGTGCATTTACATTTTCTAAAGAAGATTCAATAATTGCTGAAGTATTATAATCGCTCATAATTATGCTGTAGTATAAAATTTATCTAAGAGTTCTGAAACCTGTTTTAACTGCAGGTTTTGTAAAAGTTTATTTTTTATTAAATCAATGTCCAAAATACTTTCGTTTTTTTCATTAATATTTTCGATAAGTTTTTCAAAATAGGTCTCGAAAACTTTTTTAATTAGCGTATAGTCATTATTGTGATATTCCACATCTTCAAAAAGCTTATCAAATCCTTTTTCAATAACCTTATTCGCCTCATTCCTGTACGAAACATTATTGGTGGAATACATTGCAAAAGCATTCAGCAATTTTAAAACCCAATCTTTGTTGAGTTCATTTTCGACCAATGAAAATGTAATTTTTTTACAAGAACCAATTAAATGTTTGTAATTGTTTTGTTCAGTTCCATTTTTAATAATGCTATCACTTAAATATTTTTGCAAAATATCAAAGGGATCCATCTTTTTATCTTGATATAATCTGTGATCATCCAATAAAGAACAGTCAATTCCATTTTCAACATAATCGGGTTTGGAATATTTTGCGTTAAAATAGAAATACATTTCTTCCTTAAGGTAAAGGTTATTTTCAAAAAGACCTAAATTATTTGTGGCCATATTATCCATCAGCCTTTTAATTTCATCTGTAGCTCTTTTTCTTTTACCTGCAATCTCAAGTATAGCAAAATCAATTAAATGAAAAACGATTTTGATAAAATCATCAACTAAATCATTTTCAGAAAAAGAAAGATTTTGGCGTAAGATATTTATTGAATTTTCGACTGATACTTCCGATTGATAACGGCGTAGAAATGATTCTAATTTACCAATATAATACTCAATAGATTCATCTTTGTATAAAACACAATGATATTGCTGTTTTACATAATCTTTGGTGTAAGATCGTAGCAAACCTGCAGAATGTAAGCGATAAACCATTCTTCCCGTTTCTATTTCGTTGCGAAGCGCAAAATAAGGAGCTTCGATTTTTGCTCTTTTAAAATCATCAATTTCATCAACTTTTAAAATACCCTCCATTTCAAGATTAAACCATAACTCCTCTACATTTGCACTGTTTTTAAATAAATCGTCAATCGTTTTTGTATGCTCCGCTTTTTGCAATGTAATAAGTTCCTGAAGAATTGTTGATGGCTTAATATTTCTTAGATTAGAAAATGCAAGCATAAATTTAAACTCACCGGTCTCTACCGAATCAAACACACTTCGTAACGGTGGTTGAAATGAATCAGCATACGGAAAATCTGAACTATTAAATAAGTTTGTTATATGCGATTTTTCATATCGTTCTCCTTTGTAAGCCAAATCATAGAAAAAATCGTGAATGGCACGGTCGGGAGAACTTTCATACAATAATTTATCTATATTTTCTGCAATAATCTCTTTTAGGTTCTTAACCATAAAAGGTGATAACACGCCTTCTTTACCAGTTTTAGAAGTCCATTTAAATTCGCATTCAGAAAGTTTTTGTAAAAATTTAGTTTTATCCTCAGCCAAATTTTCATCACTATTAAGATTCTGCTTAATGACAAACATATTGAATGAATTCAAGCCTTTATAATATTTTGGTAATTCTAAATAATTGAATTTGATGTGATTTAGAGGATTGACCAAAATGGTAGCCAATGACGTTTTTTTATCTCTTCCTGCGCGACCGCACTCCTGTACCAGACTTTCTAACGAACCAGAATAATTGACATGAAAAGTTCCTCGAACATCATCTTTGTCAATGCCCATTCCAAAAGCTTTTGTGCAAACCATATGTGGAGTAATTCCCGAAGTGAACTTTATGAAATTATTCTGAATTTCCTCCTGCTCTTTTTCATCATCTGAGCCATAGTAAAAAGTTGACGAAATACCACTTTGCTGAATTTTACTTTGAACAAAACGAACCCCGTTTTTATTTAGAAATTGACCATCATCCCCTTTGCTAGTTCCTTTTACAGCACAGAAAGAAATAGAACAAAAATTGTTGACATTTTTATGGTTATATAGTTCAGAATTATACTTAAAAATTAACTCGTTATTTTCGTCATAAACAGGTTTTTGATTTTCTTTTAGACAGAAATCTTTTGGATCAAAATTTTCAAAGTGATGTAATTGAGATTTTAATAAAAGTTCCTCATTATTAAAGTATGAGTAACTCTCCTGAAAATTAGCCATTTCTTCCAATAATGATTCTGCTCTGCTTTCTTTATTTTTAATATTAACAACTTTGAAAAACAGCTCCGGACGAATCGTGTTCTCAATCATAATGGTTGCGGAAGCAACGTCATTGCTTTTTATTTTCAATTCCCTTTCAATATCAGCCAATACATCAAAAGAAGCTGTTGCAGTAAGTCCTATTAAACTAACTGGCACTGAATTCCCAAATCTATCTTTATCTCGCGTATAGCAATATTTTTGCGCATTTTCGCCTAACATCAAATAATCATATCTAAAGTCGTGTCCCCATTCTGACAAACAATGAACTTCATCGATTACGCAATATCCAATGCTCTGACCTGTGCCTGTTGTGTAAATATTTTGAATAATATCCCTGAAACTTTCAATTACAAATCTTTCAGGTGACACAAAAATGATTTGTTTGGATGCCAGTTTAAAATCTACGATGCTGCGATTTTTTTCTTTGTCAGTTTGAGATGAATTTGCGTAACAAATAGAATCAATCCAATTTTCTTTTAAAACTCTAACCTGATCTTCCATCAGCGATTTAATAGGATCCACTACAATTGTTAAAGACGGCTGCATGAAAGCCGGAATTTGAAAAGTCAATGATTTACCGCCTCCTGTAGGAAGAAGACCTATTACAGGTAATTTTTGGAGTGCTCGTGAAATAATTGGCAACTGACCTTCCCTGAAATCTTTTTTTCGGAATATGTTACGTAAGAAGTATGCGATATGTGGATATAACTCTTCAATATTTGAATAAGAAGTGTCCTCATTTCTTATTACCAGTGGTTTATATTTAAGAGATTCAGCACAATAGATTAATCTTGAGCCTTCAACTGACTGATCCACATAGTGAGCACTTCTTACTGTATAAAACTGGTGAGTGACGGTGTTTCCAAAATTGTAAATATTTTCTCTTAACAAAATAGAATGGTCAATAACAAAATCAAAATCTGAAGCATTAAATTCATTCCACTGAATTTTTCTGTGACCAAAATTGATTTCACTATTTAAAATCCATTTTTCATCTTGCAAAACAGTTATTGTTATTTCCGGAATTTGCAGTTTGCTTTCACTTTTTAAAAGTGGGGTGATATTATCAATAAATTCTTTAAAAAGTTCTACAGCTAAACCTCCCCCCGGAATATCTCTTTCAATAAAGCAAATGTTGAGATTTTGTTTTTCCAGAAATTCTGGTTTACGAATAAATATTTCTAAAAGTGTTTTCTGAAGTCTGGCAACAACTGTTGGCAATAATGTCAGATAATATTTCGGAAGTTCATTCTCAACTATTTTATCAAAGTTTTTTTGAAAAATATCAAGGATATCTTGTTGCAAATATTCTTCAGGCGTTTTGGTAAGATTTTGAATTTCAAAACTGGAAAAACGAATCACATTTCCATTTTTCTCAGATATTTTCTTATCTCTAAGTTTATCGTAAATAACCTGCTCTTGTAATAAATGATGTGGACCGTCAACCTCAAATACAATAGTTTCATACTTATAATCTTCTGAAATTTGATTAAAATATTGATAGGGCTTTGTAAACGAAAAATCCAAACGTCTTTTGCCGCCAAAAGATGAAACCAATGTCCCAAATTCTCTTTGAGATTGAAAAATCTGCTTAAGAAAAGGCTTTGAATTATTGAGGAAAGTCCACTCCAATTCAGAATCAAGCTGCCCGGCGTAATTTTGTTTCGCAATATCTAAACCAGGACTCACTAAATGAAGTAAATCAAAGTAATCTTGATAGTGAATAACATTCTCAGGTATCAAGTATTTGTAATCATAAATCTTCGTTGAGTCACTATATGAAAGACCAATTTTTTCAAAAAAATTCTCCAATAAAATAGGCGCTCTTGTTGGAAGTCCTCTCGACAGGATGTTATTTTGAACAGCAAGAACTGGGTGTATTTGCTGATAATCTATCTCAGAATCTGAATCAAAATTTATTGAAAAGCAAGAAAGATTTTCAAGAAGCCCTTTCAAAGCATCGACTTTAGGATTTTTAATCCTTCGATTAAAAAAAGATCTATTATGAAATTCGTTATTTATGAGATCTGAAATCCCATCAATTATGTAACTAGCCTGAAAGTTCATTGAAAGTGAAAAAGTAAATTATTCTATTATATGCTTCCGTTTTCTTTAAAATGCTAAATTTAAGAAAATTATGGATAATAGAAAAAAAAAGAGAGGTGCAGATTGCACCTCCTTTTAACTCTCAAATCTGTACGGAATTTTCGGGGTTTCAAAGTTCTGATTTTCTGTATTGAATTTTTGTTTTGTTCTTTCTTCAACTTGCTCAAAACTGAATTCCTTCACTGCATACACATACGATTTATTCTTTGCTAAACGCAGGAAACCGTGTTTCTTTAATGCTTTGCCCAATTTGTTCACAACGCCATCAGAAATATTAATTTTTGAAAGTTCAGCCAATCGAACCGCTATTTGTGAGGCATTGTAAAAAGCGTTGGCATTTTCTTTTGTAGCAGGTTCGAACCACGTTAAAAGCAATTCTTCTTCTGGGCTTAGCAATTGGTATTGTTCGTTATTTTGGTTTATTTCTTTGATTTCTTCTTGGTTGAACCAATGTCTAAATCCGTCCTCTTTTAGTTGCAATGCTTGAGCGTAGACTTTATTGATATCAATATCATGGGTGTACTCGATGTGTTCTACTTCGAAGCATAAGAAACGGCGTGAGCCAGTGGTGTCATTTAGAAACTGAGCCGTATTTACCGAACCTGCAAAAGATGCTCTTCTTGGCAAATTCTCGTTGTTGTGTCCGTAAGCTTTGCGCATTCGGATATGGGTTTTGGTGATGATCTCTTTTAAGCTGCCAATTTCTGAACGGTTTAGATTTTCTAATTCATCCAGATTGATTAACATACATTCTGCCAAATGGATTAAAGTGTCTTTATTGCTTGGGTTGATGGTTCCCGAAAATATGTACTCTTTCAGTTGTTTCGGCATTAGTTTTTCAATCCAGGTTGTTTTTCCCAATCCCTGTTTTCCTGAAAATACGATAACCGTTTGGTTTACCTGTTTTTCATCCAGTACACAGGCAACCATAGCCACAAACCATTTTTTAAAGCAAGTACGCCACAAATCCTGTTTTGTGGTGGTGATGGTATCAGCCAACATTTCTATATAATCAGTTTCGTCTTCATTTTTTGGAAGACTTTCGAAATAGACTTCGAAAGGATCGAACATTTCGCAATAGTCGGAATGGAGAAGGTTTCTCAAGCTGTTTATACTGCATTTTACTTTTGCTTTTAGGATTTCGCGAAGGATTGAATTTTCTGCAAAGTCGGTCATCGCCTTCCATTTGGTGGCTTTGAGGGTTTTGAATTCGAGTTTACCCAAAACATTGTTGTACCGGAAGTTGTAGCGGTTGTTGAGGAACATTTCCAGTTTATCAATGTAGGAAGGTTGTTCTTCCTCGTCGTCGGAGAAATTGCCGTCATTGGTTTTGGTCGCAGACGATTCACCGGAATTTGTTTTAATGCTCACAGATTGCACAGATTTAGCAGATTTAGTTTTCGGCTGGAAGGTGTCTGTGTTGTGTTCTGCGGTGTTTTGGTAGGCACTTTGAACGGCTGTCGTTACTTCCTTTGCATCATATCCATAATCTGCCAAAATGTAACCCAAAGCCATTGATTCGGAAATACCTTTTCGGTTGAGATTGTTCGCCAAAGCAAAAACGAAGTTGTTGCGGTTGCCCTCCTCAAAACGGACTTTGTTTTCTGTGAAGCGGACGGTGTGTTCGTAGATGAGAAGAGTGTCGTCGGTTGTTGGTTTTTGGGATTTCGTTTTTGGTTTTTCGGGAGGAAGGTTTTGCTGATTTTCATCAGAGCCTGGTGCAAATATTTCTGCATTGATATTCAGATACAATTCAGGATCGTAAGAAAAGAAGCAAAGCCGGGTTATGTCTTTGCCGGATTTGTCAATTTCAACCTGCAGAAGTTCTTCAAAATATCTTTGAAGTTCCAAAAACGTTTCTTTGTGCTGTTCTTTGTCTGACGAAACTTTCACTAAAATTTTCAGACCGTTTCCTGAAGGACTAACGAATGAAGCAAATACAAAATCATCTAATCTGATTTTTGTCTTACACTGTTGGAGTTTTTCTTTTTCGAGTTTGTCGATATCCAATACTATTAAGCCGTTATAGTTTGTCAGGAATTCCATTTTTCTGCCACCCTTAAATGTCGCACTTGGTGTAAATGCCGGAAGTGATTTTTTGGCTCGTTCTGCAGCTTCTTTTTTATCGTCGGCAAGGGATTTTCTGAGATATGTGATGGCGTTTTTGTAAGTTCCGGATTTTATATCTTCCAGAATTTTTAGGAAGTCTTTCTGTTCGGAAACTTCGTTGAAGTTTTTGAATATGGTGGATTGCATTGGTTTAGATGTTAGAAGTTAGATGATAGAGGTTAGATTTTTTTTAACGCAAAGTCCGCAAAGGTTTTTCTGATAAACTTGCAGCATAACTTTTAAGATCGCAAAGGCACATCGAAGATGTGCTGCAATGGCTGCAAAGATTATTGAGATAGACCGTTTGACTGGCAGTCAAAAGCCCTCACTGAATTTGAGGGCTTAGAGGTTTCAGCGTCTGGAAAAGTGTCAGTCATTTTTTTGCGAAGGATTTGTTGTAGTGATCCTGCATTGTCTTTTCAACATCTGACAGTTTGTAGTAGATTTTGTTGCCTACCTGGGAAAAAGAAATTTTCCCTTCATCGCGCCACGTCTGTGCTGTTCTGCGTGAGATTTTAAGCATTGCGATGAGTTCCTCATTATCCAGGAATACTTCCTGTTTTGGTGCTGTTTTGTAATTTAGTTTTTCAAGAACTTCATTCATCTTTGCTACAAGTTCGTCGAATTGATCTTTGGATAAAATAATTGCTTCCATAAAAATTGTTTGTTTAAGATTATGGAGCAAAGGTGTGAGAAAAGAAAAAGTCCCCGAGTCCCCAAATGGTCCCCTGGGGACTAAGTTTTTTTTCAAATCTCTCCCAAGTCTATTCTTTTCTCAGAATTTGGACGCTTGTCTTCTTTCGAAGGCTTCAAAATTGTTCGAATTGTTTGGGGACTTAGTGAAAGTCCCCCTTTATCTTCGAAACAGTTTACAATAACTGCGACAATATCCTGTACATTACCGTCTATAAAAGGTTTGCCATCAACAAACATTTCACGGTTTAACTGGTAGAAAATATCAACAATCTGGTTTACATTGCAGTTTATCCTTAGTTTGGAATATGGCAATAAACCTTCCGGGGTGGAAGGCAGAGCATTCTGCATTTCTGCTTTTGCTTTGGCATAATTTTGAAGTTTTCCAATAAGTTTCTGGCATTCCTGTTCGAAGTCCGGCAATTTGTTATTTATCAATTCCAGTTCTGCTGTACTGTATTCAAAAATTTCGGTTGTTAGAAAAAACACCTTTTCCTGTATCGTAGGAAGTGAATGGCATTTTAATTTCGATTCCTTAAAACTGAAATATCTTTCCTCTGACTGTGCGTTTATTTCTCTTGCCGGGGGTTTCTTAGTTTTTTCTTTTGATTTTTCAATTTTGAGTTCCTGCCTTTTCAGTTCAATGCAGGTCTGAAATTTCATCAGTTTAGAATCACGTTTTGCCTCATGGAAGATTTCTTCATTTTCGGAAATGAGTTTCTCAAACTTGTTGAGCCAAAGCATGGGATCTTTTACCAGGCTACAATGGTGGTTCAGAAAGTCGGGAATGTTGGAATTGTTTTGGTTGAAGGCCTTTGTGAAGAGTGACTGGCAATATGTTTCGAGGGTTTCCTCCGGGATTTTTTCAATATCAAATAAGGCGTTGAACGCGTCCGTAACCTTTACGGACGAAAATTGCACGAAGGGTAGAGTTTCCTTTATGAGATACCTGGAAGCCATGGCTATTATATATTAGAGTTTTTTTTATGAAAGTATTGTTTGCTTTTAATTGCATTGTTTGGTTTTTACGCAAAAATCTGTTCAAATCATAACCGAAAACATTAAGATTTTCACTTTTAGTGACTAAATGTAAATTTAGGAAATTGGATGCAAAATTTAGTGAGCGAAAATATTTGTAATGAAAAAATCCTTAAAAATTATTTTTAAGGATTTGTACATCAATTACTTATGTTATCCACACTCCACCAGCTACAATACAAACTGGTCAACCGCTTTTGAAAGTTCCTCGTTTACAATTTTTGCGTAAATCTGCGTGGTGGAGATATCTCTATGATCCAAAAGCTTTGAAACATGTTCAATACGCATTCCTTTATTAAGAGCCATTGTGGCAAAAGTGTGACGGCTTAAATGAAAATGGAGCGTAAAAGGAAATTCCAATTGTTTACCTAATTTTCGAAGATATAAATTGCAAAGACCGTTTTGGCTGGATATGGCTCTTCTTTTTCCTTCTGGATCGATTTTAAAAAAGTTTCTTTCTGTAATTGCAGGAAAAAGAAATTCGCCAATATTATCGGGATGATTTCTATATTTTTTGATGATTTTTTGTGCTGTTTCGCCTATTTTGAAATGGTGTACACGACCGGTTTTTTCGACCTCTTTACGAATCATATGGGTATGTGGGTCATATTCAAAAACTGTAAGCGTGACAACATCTGAAAACCTGAGCCCACCGGCTGACACAGAAAACATAAATAGATCTCTGTAAAGCTCGGCTTTTGAACGTCCTTCAAACCTGTGATTTTTCAGCTTTTCGAATTGCTCGTCATTCAGAAAATTTCTTTTGCTGGGTTCTGTTTCCAGTTTCAGTTTTTTAAAGGGATAAAAACTATCATCAATTATTTCCTCTTCTTGTGCGTGTTTGAACATCATAGAAAGAACAATCATGCTTAGTTTCTGCGAAGTTTTGTTATTTTTTAAAACATTACCAGCATACAGCATATAATCTTTTAAAAGACTTACTGTAATATCATCAAACATAATTGAATCATCGTTTACAAATGCTTTGAACTTTGCGAGTTGCGATTTATAAATTTTATAGGTTGAAGGAGAGTAGGTGTGCTGCAGTTTTTTCAGTTTGGATTCGGCGTACGCAAAAAACTTTACCCGGTCTTTACCCTTAATGGCTTCCTTTAACTTTCTGGCAGTAATTGATTTGGATTTTCTTTCGGAATCAGCAATTGTTGCAGATGCCTCTGCAAGTTTTGCAGCGAGCATAGCATTTGTGCGTGCGCTGTTTGGGAAGCTCTTGCGGACTTTTTTATTTTCATCATCCCATTGTGCCGGATTTATCTTAAGACCAGTACTGATATACTTAGACTGGCGATCCTGAATCAATCGGATATAAAGAGGGCATTTGCCTTCCTTGTCTTGCTGCTGCGTTCTGAGGATAAATTTTACTGATGCCATAGGTAGAATATTTGTTTGATGTTGTACTAAAAATTCTTCTTTTTGAAAAGGAACGCAAACAGCTGAATTGTTGAATATTCAATCGGATGCAACCTGATACAAAGGTACAACATTTAGTTCAACAAATTCTATTTTCCGTTGCTTTTTTATGCTTTTAATTTAATAGTGAAAAAACAAATATAGCCTATTAATAGGCATTTAGAAGTATTTTGAAACATTGATTTGAATATATCGTATAACACCCAAATATACGCATTGCGTATAATTTAATTATATATACCTGCGTAAAAAAACAATAAAAATATATAAATATTTGATAATCAGTATTTTTATTTTTATTAATTTTGGACTTGCGCAATAATTGTAATATGGACTACAAATTAGTAGAAAAATTTTTAACTAGACTGAGGGTACAAAGATTCTCAGAAAATACAATTGAGAATTATAAAAGTCAACTAATTTATTTTTTAAAAATTTCTAATCAGTATAAACCAGAAGATATAACTGATAATCAGTTAGAAAAATTTATTATATGGTTAGTGAATGAAAAAAATATTGGTCAATCTTATCAAAAAGCAATGTTAGCAACACTAAAAAAATTTTATAAAGAAATTTTTAATAGAGAAGTTAACCTGTCTCATCTTTATCCTAAAAGAAAAGAAAATAAATTACCAAAATTTCTTACACAAAATGAAATTAAAAAAATTATTGATATTACAGAAAACCTAAAACATAAAACCATCATTACTACTATTTATTCTTGCGGGCTTAGATTAAGTGAATTATTAGAATTAAAAATATCTGACATAAAATCAGAACAAGATTGTATTGTTATTAGACAATCAAAAGGAAATAAAGATAGAATAGTAATGCTTTCACCCAAACTTTTAGATCTATTAAGAGAATATTATAAAAAATACAAACCGAAAGAATATGTTTTTGAAGGGCAACTTGGCGGAAAATATTCTGCAAGAAGCGTTCAGCAGATTCTTAAAAAGTCAATAGAAATTGCAAAAATTAATAATCAGGCTTCTGTGCATACTCTCAGACATTCTTACGCCACACATCTATTAGAGAATGGAACTGATATAAGGATTATTAAAGAGCTTCTTGGGCATAACTCAATAAAGACTACAGAAATTTACACTCATATAACAGATGTTCAGAAATATAAATTAAGAAGTCCGCTTGATTTTCTGTAAAAATTTCCTCACTTCAAAACCTTTATTTATATTTGCTATAAGCAGAAATTATTTATGAAGCTCAATATAAAAAACGAAACAGGCAGATTAAAATCGGTAGTTCTAGGTCAGCCAAAGTCTATTGGCCCAGTTCCTACTTTAGAAGAAAGTTATGATGCTAAGTCATATTACTCCATAGAAAATGGTATTTATCCTAAAGAAGAAGACATCATCGCAGAAATGACTGCCTTCGAAAAAGTGCTCAAAAAATATGATGTAGAAGTTTTCAGACCGAATATTATCAAAGATTACAATCAGGTTTTCGCAAGAGATGTAGCCTTCGTCATCGAAGATAAAATGATTATCTCAAACGTCATCAAAGATAGAGCAGATGAACAGGAAGCTTATCGTAAAATTTTTGAAAAAGTAGAATGGCGCAAAATCATCAATTTACCAGAAACCGCTCATATAGAAGGCGGAGATGTAATTGTTTGGGATGATTTTCTCTTTGTGGGAACTTGTTTCTCCGAAGATTACAGAAATTATAAAACGGCTAGAACCAATGAATATGCTATTGAAATCCTGAAAGAATATTTCCCTAAAAAACGTATCATAGACCTTGACCTTAAGAAAAATGACAAGGTTCCGTATCAAGGTGTTTTGCACTTAGACTGCACGTTTAATCCCATTGGAAAAGACAAATGTATTATCTATAAAGACGGTTTTGTAGACGAAAGTGATTACCAACTCATCATAGATATTTTCGGGGAAGAAAACTGCTTCCACATTACACCAGAAGAAATGTTCGAGATGAATCCTAATATTTTCTCTATTTCGCCAGAAGTTGTAGTTTCAGACGAAACTTTTACCAGAATGAATGACTTTCTGAGAAATGAGTGGGGTTTTACGGTAGAAGAAATTCCGTATCGTGAAATTTCTAAAATGGGAGGTTTGCTCAGATGTTCTACCATGCCTTTGGTTAGAGAATAATTAGATTATTTTTATCAAAATAAAAAAGGACAACTTCATAAAGAGGTTGTCCTTTCGATTTAAAGAAATAAGAAATAAAAAATTATTGTAATGAAAACTTGATTTTCGTTTTAATCGCGTCTGAAGAATTCCCAATCAGCGCTTCGAAATCACCAGGTTCTGCTACCCAATCGTGTTTTACTGGGTCAAAGAAACTTAAAGCAGATTTGTCAATCGTAATGGTTACTTCTTTTTGTTCACCTGGATTTAAGTAGATTTTTTCAAAGCCTTTCAGTTCTTTTAATGGTCTTGGCAAAGAAGATTTTAGGTCTCTTATGTATAATTGAACCACTTCTGCACCTGCTTTTTTGCCTGTATTTTTTACTGGAATTGTAAACGTAATAGTCTCATCTTCGGTAATAACAGATTTGTCTGCTTTAGCTTGACCAATTTCGAAAGTGGTGTAACTTAATCCATGCCCGAAACTGAAAAGTGGTTTGATATTTTTGGTGTCATGCCAACGATAACCTACGAAAATACCTTCATTATATTTTATGTTGATAGGGTTTTGTTGGTCTTTTCCTTTTCCTTGAGCTAATTCTTCTTTATTACCAGGATATTCTCCTAATTGATGCGCTGAATTGTCTTCTAATTTCACAGGGAAAGTGAAAGGCAATTTTCCAGAAGGATTAGCGTCACCTGCTAAAACTGAAGCGATAGCATGACCGCTTTCTGAACCTAAATACCACGCTTGAACAATGCTAGGAACTTCTTTTACCCAAGGCATTTCTACAGCATTTCCTGAAACTAAAACCACAGAGAAATTTTTGTTTGCTTTAGCCAAAGCTGAAATTAATTCATCTTGATGATAAGGCAAGCCCATATCTTTTCTGTCATTTCCTTCACTGTCTTGGAAGTCACTCTTATTAAGTCCGCCCACGAAGATTACAAAATCAGAATTTTTAGCCAATTCTACTGCTTCTTTGGTTAATTCTGCTTGTGAACGATTATCAGTAAGGTCTTTTCCTGTTTTTACTCCATTGTATTCTCCGCCTACATCTCCTACATAACCTCTAGCAAAAACTACTTCTGCATTTTTTCCAAATCTTGCTTTAATTCCGTCTAAAGGTAAAGTTTCATATTTTACTTTTAATGAAGAAGAACCACCGCCTACAGTCATCATTTTGATGGCGTTTTCACCAATTACAGCAATCTTTTTAGTTTTAGCAATGTTAATTGGCAATACATTTTTTTGATTTTTTAGCAATACAATTCCTTCTTCACCAATTTCTTTGGCAATCGCTCTGTGTTCTTCAGAAGCAATATTTCCAAAAGGCTTGTTTTTATTCATGGTTGTAAAGAAAGCCAATCTTAGGATTCTTCTTACTTTATCATCCAATTCTTTAGTTCCTACTTTACCAGATTTGATGAGTTTTAAATAAGGATGTGCTAAATAGTAATTGTCATAAGCATTGCTGGTTCCTTCAGAAAGTCCATTTGTCCAGCTCCCGAATTCCATGTCAAGTCCATTCATAATGGCTTGTTTAGTATCATTTACAGCACCCCAATCAGAAATAACTACTCCTTTAAAACCCCATTCTTTTTTCAGAATATCGTTTAATAAATATTGATTTTGACTTGCATACTGATTTTTGTACATATCATAAGCTCCCATTATAGACCAAGTATCTCCTTCTTGTACAGCTGCTTTGAAGGCAGGTAAATAAATTTCATATAGAGCTCTATCATCTACAATTACGTTGCTGGTATGTCTAAATTGTTCCTGATTATTAAGTGCATAATGTTTCACACAAGCAGCTACACCATTAGATTGAACGCCTTTAATGTATGGAACCACCATTTTAGAAGATAAAAATGGGTCTTCTCCCATATATTCGAAGTTTCTACCGTTTAATGGAGTCCTGTAAATATTTACACCTGGTCCTAATAGAATATCTTTTTTTCTATAACGAGCTTCTTCTCCAAGAGCTTTTCCGTAATTCCAAGACATTTTTTTGTTCCAAGTTGCAGAGAGTGCAGTAAGCGCAGGATATGCAATGATGGAGTCATTGGTCCAACCAGCTTGATCCCATTCATCCCATTTTACTTCAGGACGAATTCCGTGTGGTCCATCAGTCGTCCAAAATTCTGGAATTCCTAATCTTGGAACACCTGGTGAACTGAATTTTGACTGAGCATGAAGCATCGCTACTTTTTCTTCTAAAGTCATTTTAGAAAGCGCGTCTTCTACTCTAAGTTCTATAGGTTGCGAATCATCTAAATAAATTTGTGTCTTTTTTTCTTGTGCTTTTGCTTGAAAACTCATTAACGAGACTAAGCAAACAAGTGCAATTTTCTTGAACATAAGAATTATTTTTTGGTGCAGTAAAACTACAACTTTTTATTATTATCTCAAAATGAGATAATAAAATTTTCAAAAAACTTATCTTGATATTGAATAGTTAAAAATAGAAATCAATAAATTGCCTGTTAATCAGTTGGTTAAGATTTGTTTAAAATGGAAAAATATTTTTTTCTTCTAAAAATTTGGTTTTCTGTAAAACTTGTTTTTATATTTGCACCACGAAAAACGTTCTTTTATACACGCAACTTATTAAGAAAGGTGGAGGGAATTGACCCTGCGAAACCTTGGCAACCTGCTAACAGAAATGAGAGTAAGGTGCCAAATTCAACCCCGAAATTCGGGAAAGATAAGTCTGAAATCAGTTTAAAATAGTCATACACTATATCAAAAACTCTTTCGACTTGTCGGAAGAGTTTTTTTATGCTCTTTCGTCAAGAATTTTCTGCAAATAAGTTGCTCTAATATTTAACAATTAAAAAATTATTAAAAAAATGAGCAATTTAAAATTTGAAACGCTTCAACTTCACGCTGGTCAAGAAATCGACCCAACTACCAATTCTAGAGCGGTGCCGCTTTACCAAACTTCGTCTTATACTTTTAACAGTGCAGAACATGCTGCCAATCTTTTTGGGTTAAAAGAATTTGGGAATATCTACACCAGACTCATGAATCCTACCACAGATGTTTTCGAAAAACGTGTGGCTGCACTTCATGGTGGAGTAGCAGCTTTGGCTACCGCTTCTGGTCACGCTGCACAATTTTTGGCAATTACCAATATTTTACAAGCAGGAGACAATTTCGTGAGTTCGCCTTATTTGTACGGAGGAAGTTATAATCAGTTCAAAGTTTCTTTCAAAAAATTAGGCATCGAAGCACAATTTGCTAAAGACGATGAGCCAGAAAGTTTTGAAGAATTGATTAACGAAAACACCAAAGCGATTTATTTAGAAACCATAGGAAACCCTACGTTGAATGTGGCAGATTTTGATGCAATCTCAGCTGTAGCTAAAAAGCATAATATTCCATTAATCGTTGACAATACTTTTGGAGCAGGTGGTTATTTGTTCAGACCAATTGAACATGGCGCAAATGTAGTGGTAGAATCTGCTACAAAATGGATTGGCGGTCACGGAACTTCTATTGGCGGAATCATCATAGATGGAGGAAATTTCGATTGGGGAAATGGTAAGTTTCCACAGTTTTCTGAACCTTCAGATGGTTATCATGGATTGGTTTTCTCAGATGTTTTCGGTGTAAATGGACCTTTTGGAAATATTGCTTTTATCATCAAAGCCAGAGTAGAAGGTCTTAGAGATTTCGGGCCAGCTATTTCTCCATTCAATTCATTTTTATTGCTTCAAGGTTTAGAAACATTATCGCTGAGAGTAGACAGAACCGTAGAAAATGCTCAGAAATTAGCAGAATTTTTAGAAAATCATCCAAAAGTAGAAAAAGTATTGTATCCAGGTTTGCCGAGTTTCCCAGATTATGAAAATGCTAAAAAATATTTGAAAAAAGGTTTCGGAGGGGTACTTAATTTTGAAATCAAAGGCGGAAAAGAAGCAGCAATTAAATTCATCGATAATTTACAATTGGTTTCACATTTAGCAAACGTAGGAGATTCTAAAACGCTTATCATCAATCCAGCTTCTACCACACACGAACAACTTTCAGACGAAGAAAGATTAAAAGCTGGAATTACTCCGGGACAAATTAGATTAAGTGTAGGAATAGAACATATAGATGATATTATCGCAGATTTAGAGCAATCATTTCAACAATTATAAAAAGTAAAAAGAAGAAAAATGTCAGAATTAAATTTTAAAATAAGCGCAGAAAGTAAGTCTGCAACCAAAGTGATTGCAAAAGCAAGACAGTTTGAAATCATCATAGACGAACCTCAAGATTTAGGAGGAAAAGATGAAGCGCCAAATCCTGTAGAAACATTATTGGCAAGTTATGCAGGTTGTTTTAATGTAGTGCTTCATCTTTTAGCAAAAGAGAGAAATATAGAAATCAACCATTTGAAAATTGATATTAACGGTAACATCAATCCTCAAAAATTATTGGGAATTTCTAAAGAAGAAAGAGCTGGATTTAAAAATATAGATTTAGATATCACCATAGATTCTTCCGCTGAAAAATCTGTCATAGAAAATCTTATAAAAGATGCTAAAGAAAGATGCCCAATTAATGACAACCTTTCTAATTCTACTCCCGTAAATTTTCAATTGAATTAAAAATGTATAAATTCTCCTTAGGTAATTTTATTTCAGAATCTAATCAATTATTAGAAAACGTAGAAATTGCTTATCACATTTTTGGTGAACTAGCCCCAGAAAAAAAAGTGATGTGGGTTTGTCATGCTTTAACTGCAAATTCAGATGCGCAAGATTGGTGGCCTAATTTCATTGGTGAAAATTTAACTTTAGACACCGAAAAATTTACCATAGTTTGTGCCAATATTTTAGGTTCTTGCTACGGAACGAGTTTTCAAAAACAAGAAAAACTTCCATTAATCACGATTCGTGATATGGTAAAACTTCACCAAGAATTAGCCAAATTTTTACAAATTTCTGAAATAGAATTGCTTCTAGGAGGTTCTCTCGGCGGAATGCAATGTTTAGAGTGGGCGATTACAGAACCAGATTTTATTAAAAAATTATTTGTAATTGCTACCAATGCAAAGCATTCTGCATGGGGAATTGCTTTTAACGAAGCACAAAGAATGGCGCTGGAATTAGGCGAAAACGGAATAGATGCAGCTAGAGCTATCGCCATGCTTTCGTACAGAAACTATGCTACTTTTGAAGCGACTCAAACTGATGAAAGTGAAAAATTAGAAAATTATAGAGCGGTTTCTTATCAAAGACATCAAGGTGAAAAACTCAGAAAAAGATTTTCTAAAGAAAGTTATTTCATGCTTTCTAAAGCCATGGATTCTCACCACTTAGGAAGAGGCAGAAATTCAGTGGAAAATGCTTTGAGCCAAATTACAGCAGAAACTTTGGTGATTGGCATAGATAGCGATATTCTTTTTCCTGTTTCAGAGCAAAAATTTATAGCAGAACATATAAAGAATTCTAAGTTGGAAGTGATTTCTTCATTGTATGGTCATGATGGATTTTTAATCGAAACCGAAGAAATTTCAGCATTACTTAAAATGCATTTCAACTTATAAGAAAATACAAACGATGATTTTCAAAAAATTAAAATTAAAAAAATGAGCAAAAAATTAACGATAGGATTGTTTGGTTATGGAGTGGTAGGAACTGGTCTTTATGACGTTTTGCACAAAAGTAAAACGGTAGATGCCACCATCAAAAAAATTGTGGTAAAGCATAAAGATAAGCCTAGAAATATTTCGCCGGAGCATTTTCATTATGATAAAAACGAAATTCTGCAAGACGAAGAAATCAATCTGGTGGTAGAATTAATAGATGATGCAGATGCAGCTTTTGAAATTGTAAAAACTGCTTTAGAAAACGGAAAAGCTGTAGTCTCAGCGAACAAAAAAATGATTGCAGAACATTTCGAAGAACTGTATGAACTGCAAAAAAAGCATCAGGTTCCTTTCCTGTATGAAGCGGCAGTTTGTGTCAGTATCCCGATTATCAGAAATTTAGAAGAATATTACAATAATGACTTTCTGCAATCTATTCAAGGAATTGTAAATGGTTCTACCAATTATATTTTGACCAAAACTTTCCAAGATAATTTAAGCTACGAAGAAGCGCTGAAAGAAGCCCAAGAAAAAGGCTATGCAGAGAGCAATCCTATTTTGGATACAGGTGGTTTTGATGCACGTTCTAAACTTCAAATTCTATTGACGCATTCTTTCGGAATTACTACGAAACCAAAAGAAGTTTTCAATGTAGGAATTCAGAATTTGGGAGATTTAGAAATCAAATATGCCAAAGAAAAAAATCTACAGATTAAATTATTGGCTTATGCTCAAAAAAGAAATGAAGAAGAAGTCGTCGCACTTGTGATTCCGAAATTTGTAAAATCAACTGATACTTTTTCTACAGTGAGTGATGTTTTTAACGGAGTAAAAGTACAAACCGCTTTTGCCGATAAGCAATTTTTCTACGGAAGAGGAGCGGGTTCATTGCCTACTGCAAGTGCAGTTTTGTCTGATATTTCTGCGATTGCTTATGATTACAGATATGAATACAAGAAAATAGCCAACTCAGAAAATTTGAAACTGGCTCAAGATTTTCCTTTGAAAGTTTTATTTAGACATAAAGCCAAAGACAGCCAAAATTTTGAAAATTATTTTGAAGAAATCGAAGAGTTTTATGGCAATAGAGAAGATGCTTATTTTGTAGGAAGCATTCGTTTTCAGCAACTAAAAGACGTTTTCACAAAGCATCAAGATGAGGTGTCATTTGTGTTGATTGATATTTTATAATTATTAACTTGTTTTTTCCTTAAGCGTTGTTTTTCTCTGAAAAATGACGCTTTATTTTTTGTATTTTTGGCAGACAACATACAGATTATGCAAACAACCAACACCGTTTTAATGATAGAGCCCGTTGCATTTGGTTTTAATGCAGAAACGGCACAGAATAATTATTTCCAAGTAAATTCAGAAAATGCTGAAACACAAGGAAAAGCACTGCAAGAGTTTCAAAATTTTGCAGAAAAATTAAGAAGTCATGGCATCAATGTAATGACGATTAAAGACACGTTAGAGCCTCATACTCCAGATTCTATTTTCCCTAATAATTGGATTTCTATGCACCAAGATGGAACAGTGGTTTTGTATCCAATGTGTGCCGTGAACAGAAGATGGGAACGTAGAAATGATATTTTAGAAACGCTTCAAGAGAAATTTGATGTAAAAGAAATCATTGATTTTTCGGCGCCAGAAAAAGAAGGAAAATTTTTAGAAGGAACAGGAAGCATGATTTTCGATCATGACCACAAATTAGCGTATGGTTCTGTTTCGCTGAGGTTAGACGAAGCCTTATTCAGAAAATTTTGTGAGAAATTTGGTTATACCCCTGTTGTTTTTCATTCTTTTCAAACAGCGAATGGAGAAAGATTACCAATTTATCATACCAATGTGATGATGTGTGTAGCAGACCAATTTGTGGTGATTTGCCTAGATTGTATTGATGATGAAACCGAAAGAGTGAACGTAGTGGATACTATTTTAGAATCAGGAAAGGAAATTATAGAAATTTCTGAAAATCAAATGCAACAATTCGCTGGAAATATGCTTCAAGTGCAAAATGAAGATGGCAAAAAGTTTTTGGTAATGAGTGAAACGGCTTACAATTCTTTAACTCCAGAGCAAATTTCAGCTATCAAAAAGTACAATGAAATTATCTATTCTAATCTAGAAACCATAGAAATAAACGGTGGCGGAAGCGCAAGATGTATGCTTGCTGAGGTTTTCTTACCGAAGAAATAAAATATTAACTGAAGCACCGAAGTTTTCGGTGCTTTTATTTTTTCCAATCTTTAAAACTCATTTCAAATTTTATTTCCTCTCCGTGGAATCCTGCGTTTTTCCAGCCCTGTTTTTTGTAAAATAGTTCTGCTCTAGAATTTGTTTCTGTTGAAAGCCAAATGGTTTTTTGGGTTTTGCTAAAATATTCATCAAGCATTAATTGATGAAGTTTTTTGCCAATACCTTTTCCTTCGTATTCGGGTAGAAGAAATAGCGCCCAAACATTATTTTCTATAAAATCTACAATAGAAAATCCTACAATATTATCATCAATTTCGCACACGAAACCAGTTCCTCTTTTGGTGATAAACTCTTCTACCAATTCATTAGGAATTAAGCTAGGATTAGAAAGTTGATTTTCTTTTACAGAATTTCTTACTATTTGTATCAGAGGAATATCTTTAATGGTTGCTTTTCTGTATATCATGTTGTAAAAATAAAAAAAACCACGAACAAAATTTTGCTCGTGATTTCTTTAATTAAAATTTAGTTTAATATGATGGGTTTTTGTGAGATTAGTTTCCTGTTCTGTTTTTAATGTCTTTATTAGCACCTTCTATATTTCTGGCTTTTTGAGTTTTTTGGTTTCCAAAAGTATAGGTTGCGGTAAGCGCAAGCATTCTTCTGTATTCATTTTTTCTTACGTTATTGTAATATCCATTGCTTTGTACATCTGTGATATTATATTTTGAGCCTGTATTAAGGACATCATTCGCTTCGAATAAGAACGTCCAATTGTTCCAAATTTTTCTTACAGAAATGTCCAGCGATTGAAGAGCGGAAAGTTTACCAATCGAGATTTGTTGAGGTGCCAAGTAAAAATAATTTACACCCAAGAATAAGTCTTTTTTGCTCGAAAGTCTGATATTGTTATTCGCTTGAATGTGGAATAAATTCGTAGACTTGTTCAGATTAAACGCTGGGAAAGTTTCACCCGTAATTGGATCTGTATCTACACTTCCTTTGAACACATTATGACCAAAAGTTGTGGTGTAATTGGCACTCCAAATTCCATTGTAGAAATTCTTTTGGAATCCTAAAGTTGCACTGAATTCTTGTTTTTCGCCAAAGTTAGTTCTAATGTATCTCAAAACGGTATTTCCATTTTCTACTTTTTGTAAAGGAATTTGGTCTGATGCATCTTTCACAAGACTAGTATTTAAAACCAAGAAATAAGTGTTTTTATACATATAGTTTAGTTCTTGATTGTAATACTGAGACGCTTTCATAAAAGGATTATTCTGTACATAATTGGTCTGAGTAAGATAAATTCTAGAAGGATTAAGTTCCCAGAAAGAAGGTCTTCTTACACGACTAGAGAATGAATACGTTACATTATGATTCTTATTAATAGCGTAATTTATAGATGCATAAGGTAAAAAGCTGTTGTAATCTCTAGTAAAATGTTCGTCTTTGTCTATTACGCTTCCTTCACTTTTCGTCAGTTCCAAACGAGTTCCCAATTTGGTAGAAACTTTATCATTGAAACTTTTTTCTAGTGTAGCATATACTCCTACAATATTTTCATCGTAGATAAAATGGTTAGATTGGTTATCATCAATTCCTGTTGGTGGCAAAATATTTACAAATTGAGTGTCATTGTCAGTTTTGGTTTTGTTGTAACTTCCTCCCACAGAAAGCGTTAAATTCTTATTGAATTTCTGAATGTAATCTGCCATAAAACCAAGATTATCAATTTGCTGAGGAATAGATTGGTTGAAATTAGCCAAAGTTACTCCATTAACATCACTGGTTTTGTTTACGTTCTCAGTCTTTTGATTGAAGTTAAGATACGCAGCATTCAAGGATAGTTTGCTTCCTAAAGTATCTGTTTTTATTTCATAATTCAGGTTAAGAGAATGGTTTGCAGAATGGTCATTTTGGTTATTTGTGGTGATGTTTTCTCTTGTAGAATTATTTGATAAATCGGTGATGATATTTCTAAAATAAGAAGAACCATCTTTGGTTTTATTCAGATTCAAGCTGTAAGAAATTCCTAAAATTTGTTTATCCGAAATTTCATAATCAGCATTAATATTTCCTCCAACATAAGCATTAGGATTTATTGTATTTCCAACGGATAAATTACTAGAAGTATCTGTTCCGTTGCTCAAAATATAGGTGTTATATTCAGACCATTTTCCTACATAAGTATTGGTGCTTACAGTAAGTTTGTCTTTTTTATAATTGAGTGAAACCGATGTGTTTGGATTGTTATAATAGCCTTGTTTGTTTTCCAACTTCCAAGTTCCGCTCATCCCATCGTATTTCTTCTTTTTCATCACGATATTGATGATTCCTTGATTGCTTTCTACCTGAAATTCAGACGATGGAACGGTAATGACTTCTATTTTCTGAATGTTTTCAGATGGTGTATTTTTCAGCATTTCTAAAACTGCTTCTGCACTCATATTGCTTTTTCTACCATTAATGTAGATGATGGCGTCATTCTTTCCTAAAATTTTTAGGTTGACATTGTCACTTGTAGAAATAAGTGGAGTTTCTTTTAAAAGTTCAAAAGCATTGCTTCCTTTTGCAACTGGCGAATTGGCTACATCATAAACCATTCTATCAGATTTCTTGTGAAAAACCTTTTTGGTCATTTTCACTTCTTCTATGTCTTTCGTTTTTTCTTCTTGCGAATAAGAAAAAAGAGAGGTAAGAATTGCTGCTGTAAATAATAATTTTTTCATGGTGTAATTTTTAAGTTTAAATTCTATAAAAAAGAAAAGTCGCAGTGGGTTATTAGTTGAGTGATTTGGTGTGGTGATTAGTTTTTGTGGTTATTAATTTTTTCACTGCGACTTTTTCAAGTTTGGTTATTCGTTTTAGTTATTCGTTTTTAAATGGTTAAAGTTTTTCTAAAAGATTTTCTTCTATTGAGATGAAGTATGTTTTGTTTAATAATTTACATTGCAAAGATATATAATTAATTTAGTATTATGCAATACAAAGTAGTAAATAAAATTTATTACTTGATTTAACTTATTGATTTTCAGTGATAAAAATTTTAGTTTATGAATTGCTTTCAGAAATAAGACAATCGAATTGGAAAGAATATTACATCAAAAAACAAAAAAAAGTGAAAATTTCTTTTCACTTTTTATAATATTTTGAAGGTAAAATCTTTATTCTCTCTCAAATTTTGCCAGTTTTTTGTCAATCCAAATCGTTGCCAACGGAAAAAACGCAGCCAGAAGTGCGAATACAGAATCTTCGTCATCCCACTGATAAATTTTTCTACAAGGAAAGGCTAAAATCAGGTATAGTGTGAAAAATAAACCATGAATACTCCCCATAACACTGATGTAAATAATGGGTAAAATTCCTTCCTTGTCCTCACGAATCCAAATCATGGCAGAAAAAAGCAAAAGCCAAGAAATTGCTTCGGCGATACAGATTTGTCTAAACCATTTGATGAGTTTTTCTTGAGAATATTTGGTTAAAAAGAAATTTTCTATGAATTCCATTATATAGAGTGTTACTTGATTTGAAGTACAAAAATAAAGATTTAATAATGAATTTTACTTATAAAAACTACTTCCGTCTAAATATTCAAAAACTTCTGGTGGAAGCATCGGTCTTACATTTTTGCCTTCTTTAATCATATTTCTAATTTCTGTGGCAGAAAGTTCTATAATTGGTGCATTTACCATACTGATGTTTTCGTGCTGTAAATATTCACTGTCTTTTTTCTCGCCTTCAAAAGTTCTGGGATAGACAATGATTTGATAATCAGACATCAGTTTTTCTGCGTTTTTCCATTTAGGAAGTGAATCTAGATTGTCTTCGCCCATAATCAGCGCAAAAGAATAATTGGGATATTTTTCTTTGAGATAAGTAAGCGTATCAATCGTGTAACTTGGCTTTGGTAAAGAAAACTCTACGTTTGAAGCTCGCATTTTAGGATAGTTTTTCACTGCAAGTTGCACCATATCAAGACGATTGTGGTCTGTAAGCAATGATTTTTTATCTTTAAATGGATTTTGCGGAGAAACCACAAACCAAAGCTCATCCATATCCGAATTTTCTAAAATATAGTTCGCCAAAATCAAATGCCCAATATGAATGGGATTGAATGAGCCGAAAAATAGTCCAATTTTTTTCATTAAAGGGTTTAGGAGTTAGGGATTAGTTTTTTACTCGCAACACGTATCTCGTATCTCTAATGAAATTTCACATCACGAATGTTCAAATAATAGGTCACGTTTCCTTTCCAATGATTTTCTTCTACGGTAAAAGCAATGTCGAAATTTTTAGTTTTGAAATCATCCATATATTGCCCTAATTTAAAGCCAATACATTCTATATTTCTACCAGAAACCGGTTGATGAATATAGAATTTTAGGTGATTTCCGTCTTTTCCCATTTGTTTTACGTAACCAGAAACTTTTTGGTTTCTCAGTTCTAAAACAGGCTTCATATTGTGTGGACCAAAAGGTGATAATTTTCTATGAAAATTAAAGAAATCGCGGTTTAAATCTTCTATTTCAATGACAGAATCTATCGTAATGGAAGGGAATTTTTGGTGTTCTTGAATTTTTTCGGCCACTACTTTTTCAAATTTTTCTTTGAAAGCTTCAAATTTATCTTTTTCCATCGAAAGTCCAGCCGCAGCTTGGTGTCCCCCGAATTTTAAGAAATATTCACTACAAGCTTCTAAGGCTTCGTGCACATCAAAATCTGAAACGCTTCTCGCAGAAGCTACCATTTCGCCATTGTTTCCATCGGTGAAAACCAAAGTCGGTTTGTAGTACACTTCCGTCAGTCTAGAAGCTACAATCCCGATAACGCCTTTGTTCCACTCATTGTGATAAACCACAGTGGTGAAATTATTTTCTTGCTGGGTTTCGATGACTTGGTTAAAGGCAGATTGAGTAGTATTAGCGTCTAATTCTCGTCTGGAATCGTTGAGGTTTAAGATGTCGTCTACAATTTGATGAGCGTGTTTCAAATTGTCTGAAATCATCAGTTCTACCGCGGCTTTTCCATGAGAAATTCTTCCTGCAGCATTGATTTTCGGAGCAATTTCGAAAACGATGTTAGAAATATCAAACGTAGCAATTTTTTCTTCAGGAATCAGAAGTCTTATTCCTAATTTTCTGGTTTTTCTTAAGGTTTTTAATCCCAATTTTGCTAGAACTCTATTTTCGCCAGTCATTGCTACAATATCTGCCGCAATAGAAATAGCGAGTAAATCGGTAAGTTCATAGAGTTCGTTTTCTGGAATTTTATAAATCGTATTTAAACCTTGACATAATTTAAAGCCCACTCCACAACCAGAAAGTTCTTTGTAAGGATATCTGCAATCGGTTCTTTTCGGGTCTAAAACGGCAAAAGCTTTTGGTAATTCTTCGCCGGGTAAATGGTGGTCGCAAATAATAAAATCAATGCCAAGAGAACTGGCATATTCTATTTTATCTAAGGCCTTAATTCCACAATCTAATGCGATGATAAGTGAGAATCCGTTTTCTTTAGCGAAATTAATTCCCTCATCAGAAATTCCATACCCTTCAGAATAACGGTCTGGAATATAGAAATCTAAATATTTTTTTTCTACAATTTTAGAAAGATAAAGATACATGAGCGAAACTGCAGTAGTTCCGTCTACATCATAATCGCCGTAAACCAGGATTTTTTCGCCATTTTCTATTGCAGAAGCAATTCTATCTACTGCCAATTGCATATCTTTCATCAAAAACGGACTGTGAATGTCTTCTAATTTTGGTTTGAAGAATTCTCTGGCTTTTTGGTAATCATCAATGCCTCTTAGAACCAAAATTTTTGATTCTAAAGTCCCGAAACCAATTGAAGAACTGATGCTGTCTACAATTTCTTCATCAGGTGCTGGTTTATATATCCATTTTTGGCTCATAAATGCAAAGTTAGAAATTTAAATTCATTTAAATTAGAATAGTTATAAATTATGTCTATTGACTATTATATACAAGATAATTTCTATTTTTGTTTAAACTAAAAATCATGAAATTTATTTCAGTTGTTCTTCTCGGCTTTTTTACATTTTTTATGTCTTGTAGAGAACTTCCAGAGCAAATTAATTCACCTTTTCAAGGAAATTGGAGTGGAGATTATCAAGGTGCAGAAAATGGAACGTTCACTTTTAAGATTACTCCTGAAGGAAACATAGTAGGCTCCAAAATATCTACTTCTAAAAATTATTCTGAAGAATTTTTAGGCTATATTTTTGCTGATGGAGAATTTTCTTGCAATACCAGAAATGGATTTTTGTTCAAAGGGAAAATTACAGATGTAAATGCTAAAATTTACTCAGGAAATTGGACGCAGAATTTCAACAATACGACTTTTCAAGGAACTTTCACTTTTAAGAAGAATTAAATCAACGTTAAAAAAATAAAAACCGCTCAAAATTTTGAGCGGTTTATTTTTTACATTAGCCTTTCAGCTTAAGAATACATTTGTTGTTGTAATTCTTTGATTTTTTTGTCTTCTAGATATTCATCGTAAGTCATATCTCTATCGATAACACCTTTTGGCGTAAGTTCTATGATTCTGTTACAAACCGTTTGAAGCATTTCGTGGTCATGAGAAGCTAATAAAATGTTTCCTTTGAAATTAGACAGTGAGTTGTTCAGTGTAGTGATACTTTCTAAGTCTAAGTGGTTGGTTGGTTCGTCTAAAAGTAAAACGTTTGCTTTTTGAAGCATCATTCTAGAGAACATACATCTCATTTTTTCACCTCCAGAAAGTACGGTACAAGATTTCAGTGCTTCGTCTCCCGAGAATAGCATTCTGCCAAGGAAACCACGCATGAATTCTTCGTGTCTTTCTTCATCATTTTTAGTGAATTGTCTTAACCAGTCTACTAAATTTAAGCTCTTATCTTGAAAGAAATCAGTATTGTCAAGAGGCATGTAAGATTGGTTCGTTGTAACTCCCCAATTGTATTCTCCTTTATCTGCAGTTGCATTTCCAGAAATAATTTCGAAAAATTCTGAAATTGCCAAAGAGTTTTTAGAAATGATAGCTACTTTGTCTCCTTTCTTTAACTTAATATCTACGTTAGAGAAAAGCAATTCGCCGTCTTTGGTTTTTTCTAAATCTTTTACTTCAAGAATTTGGTCGCCTGCTTCCCTTTCCATTTCGAAAATAATTGCAGGATAACGTCTTGAAGTAGGTTTTATATCATCAATATTCAGTTTTTCAATCATTTTCTTTCTAGCAGTTGCCTGTTTTGCTTTAGCAACGTTAGAACTGAATCGAGCAATGAAATCTTGTAATTCTTTTTTCTTTTCCTCAGCTTTTTTATTCGCTTGTTGACGTTGTCTTGTTGCTAACTGAGAAGCTTGATACCAGAAAGAGTAGTTACCTGTATAAAGGTTTAATTTAGAATAATCTAAGTCACCAATGTGCGTACAAACGGTATCTAAGAAGTGACGGTCGTGAGAAACTACAATAACCGTATTTTCATAATCTGCTAGAAAATCTTCTAACCAAGCGATGGTGTCAATATCTAAGTCATTGGTAGGTTCGTCTAGAATCAAAACATCAGGATTTCCGAAAAGAGCTTGAGCTAATAAAACTTTTACTTTGTCTTTATTCTCGAGTTCTCCCATTAATTGCCAATGCATTTCGTCTTTTATTCCCACGTTAGAAAGCATGGTTTGCGCATCTGATTCTGCGTTCCAGCCTCCCATTTCGTCATAGATTACGCCGAGTTCTCCAGCTTTTATTCCGTCTGCATCAGAGAAATCCTCTTTAGCATAAAGTGCATCCATTTCTTCTTTGATTTCGAAGAGTTTTTTATTTCCTCTTAATACAGTTTCTAAAACGGTAAAATTATCGTAAGCAAAGTGATCCTGTTCTAGAACAGACATTCTTTTGCCAGGTTCTAGTGATACATTTCCTGTAGTTGGTTCTTGTTTTCCTGTTAAAATTTTCAGAAAAGTAGATTTTCCTGCGCCATTTGCTCCGATGATTCCGTAGCAATTTCCCTTGGTAAACATGATGTTTACCTCGTCAAATAAAACTCTCTTCCCGAATTGTAGTGATAAATTAGATACTGTTAACATATTGTTTCGTAAATTTGGCGCAAAAGTAAGAAAAGAATTTGGTATTTCGAGGCTAAGTTTCGGATAAAGAATGAATTATTATAAAGGAAAATAGATTTCTAGGGTGAGTAAATTGACCTTTAAAATTATTTGATTCATAAAAAATTAATAAATTTTAATAAATGATTATCAGTAAGTTGGTTATTTAATTAAATTAAAATGAGTGGAAAAACTAAATTTGGCACGTGCTTTGGTGCTTGTTTTAAGGTTTTTCAAGTCATTTGTCATTTTAATGAAGATTTCAGAATTCAATAAAAATGGTAAAATTTTATAAACTTTAATATAAATTATGTAAATTTATATTTTAGCAATAATTAGACATTTGCAGTATACAATGAAGATAGAAAAAACCATAAATATTTTAAATAAACGAGCAAAATTCGAATATGAAATTTTAGAACAGATAGAAGCAGGAATTGTTCTTACGGGAACCGAAATTAAAGCGCTTCGTTCTTCTAAAGCATCTATTACAGAGAGTTTTTGTCAGTTTATAGAAAATGAGCTATTCGTTGTGAATATGAGTATTGATGAGTATAGATTGGGAACTTTTTATAATCATAAAATCAAAAGAGAGCGTAAACTCTTATTACACAAAAAAGAATTGCAAAAATTTCAAAGAAAGTTGAAGGATGTAGGAATGACTATAGTACCATTAAAGCTATACATTAATGACAGAGGAAAGGCAAAAATGCTTATAGCACTAGGAAAAGGAAAGAAACTTTTTGATAAAAGAGAAACAATAAAAAACAGAGAAAATAAAAGAAATTTAGACAGAATATTAAAGAAAACCTAAAAAAACTTTGTTTTTAACGATATTTTGTGTTTATTTTGCATTATCAATTATTTAATCATTTAATTCTATGAAAAATCTAAAATTAGGAATTTCAGCATTGGCACTTACACTTGCCTCTACTGCTTTCGCTCAGACTACTTCTAACCCTTGGGTTATCGGAGTTGGTGCACATGGAGTGAATCATATGGGAGTTGCTAACGGTGGTGTTGGCAAAGTATTTGATAACTTTGATCAAGTTTTCACACTTAACAACTATACTATTACACCTCCTTTGTCAAAATTAACTGTTGCAAGAAACCTTAACAAGTATTTCGTTCTTGATTGGCAAACTTCAGTTGGAAATGTAGACAACAAGAGATTTGCAATGGGTAAAGAATTCTTCTTGCAAACAGGTCTTGGTTTGCAATTTAAATTTGCTAGCCTTTGGAATGAAGAATCATGGTTTGATCCGTATGCAAGAGTTGGAGCCAACTATTTAAGACATGATTATTCAGGTCTTACTTTCCCAAGTTATGATTATGCTAATGATGTATTAAGAGGGACTTATAATAGTGATGATGTAACTGGAAAAGCGAACCATTTCTCAGCTGCAGCGGGGTTAGGTGCAAATTTATGGTTGACAAAAAACTTTGGATTTAATTTACAAGGAGATTATGTTTCTACCCCTGGAAATAATTCAAACGTTGCAGATTTTTGGCAAGCTTCTGCTTCATTAATGTTCAGATTTGGTAACACAGATAAAGATAAAGATGGTATTAAAGATAAAGACGATGCTTGTCCAGACGTACCAGGTTTAGCTCAATTCCAAGGTTGTCCTGATACAGACGGTGATGGAGTTGCTGATAAAGATGATAACTGTCCAGAAGTTGCTGGACCAGTAGAAAATAACGGTTGTCCTTGGCCAGATACAGATGGTGATGGTGTTCTTGACAAAGATGATGCTTGTCCATCAGTAGCAGGTCCAGCTGCAAATAATGGTTGTCCTTGGCCAGATACAGATGGTGATGGTATCCTTGACAAAGATGATGCTTGTCCTACAGTTGCTGGTTTAGCTCAGTATAACGGTTGTCCTAAAACAGATAAAATTGTTGCTGATGAGGTTACTAAAGCATTAAACGATATCTTATTTGATTTCAACAAAGCTACAATCAGACCAGAATCTAAAGAAAAATTAGATCAAGCTGCTGCTTATATTAAAGATTTCCCTTCTGGTAAATTCTTAATTGAAGGTAGAACAGATAAAAAAGGTTCTGATGCTTACAACTTAAAACTTTCTAGACAAAGAGCTGCTTCAGTTGTTGCTGCTTTAGAAGCTAGAGGTGCAGCTCCTGAACAACTTAAATCAAGAGGTGTTGGTGAAGCTAAAGCTACTGTAGCTGAAACTGCATCAGATGCTGAAAGATTAACTGACAGAAGAGTAGTTGTAGAAGCTATTTCTGCTGCTGACTGGGATGCAATCCAAAAATCAGATGTTCCAGCTCCAAAAAAATCTAAAAAATAATCAATTATTTTAAGATAAATTTAAACACCCTTATTTTTAAGGGTGTTTTTTTGTGCTAATTTTCTTATTTTTGCAAACGTAAAATATCAAATTATGGGACGCGCATTCGAATATAGAAAGGCTTCAAAAATGGCTCGTTGGGATAAAATGGCCAAAACGTTTTCTAAAATTGGGAAAGATATCGCTATTGCAGTAAAAGCTGGTGGTCCAGATCCAGATTCTAACCCTGCTCTTAGAAGATGTATCCAAAATGCAAAAGGGGCAAATATGCCTAAAGATAATGTAGAAAGAGCGATTAAGAAAGCTTCTGGTGCAGATGCAGAACATTATGATGAGGTTACTTATGAAGGATATGGACAAGGTGGTGTAGCTTTCTTCGTAGAGTGTACAACCAATAACTCTACCAGAACGGTTGCAAACGTACGAGCGATTTTCAATAAGTTTGATGGTAATTTAGGTAAGAACGGAGAGTTAGCTTTCATCTTTGATAGAAAAGGAATTTTCACCATAGATAAATCTTTAATCAAAATGGATTGGGAAGATTTCGAGATGGAAATGATTGATGGAGGTGCAGAAGAAATTGATAGCGATGAAGAAGAAGTGATGATTACCACTGCATTTGAAGATTTCGGTTCTATGTCTCATAAATTAGATGAGCTAGGAATAGAAGCTAAAAGCGCGGAGTTACAAAGAATTGCAAATAATACCAAAGAAGTAAACGAAGAACAGTTCAAAGCCAATATGAAAATGCTAGAGCGTTTCGAAGATGATGATGATGTGCAAAACGTTTACCACAATATGGAAATTACAGACGAATTAATGAATTCTCTATAAAATTAAAAAGCCGCAAATTTTGCGGTTTTTTTTATTGAGGAAATACATCTTCTATATCTTTCATTCTCAGCATTACAGAACGAGCATAAGAACAATGTGGGATAATAATCCATTGGTTTTCTCTCGAAAATTCTATGCCATTTTCTACCAGTTTTTTCCCCATTCCTTGTCCCTCGAATTTAGGAAAAACCATTACATAAGAAATAATCAACGTGTTTTTCTCTGGCTGAATCGTATAAGTCAGCCTTCCAATTTCTTCGATTTCATTTTTAAGAGAAATAAAGCCTCCGTTTCCGTTTTTATGATTTTCAAAAGTTAAATTCATAATCTAAATTTTTATAAAAGTAAGAAATTTTAAAATTCGAACATCATATAATTGCATTTGATTAAATTTCCTTATAATTTAGCATTTCTGTAAATTATGAAAATTTCAAAATCACATCTTTTAGACGGAAAAACTATTTCTATCACCGGTTCGAAAAGCATCTCGAATCGATTACTTATTTTGGGCAAATTATTCGGAGATTTAAAAATAGAAAACCTTTCAAATAGCCAAGATACTCAACTTCTGCAAAAAGCACTCAATGAAGATTCTGAAACGGTAGATATTCATCACGCCGGAACTGCAATGCGTTTTTTGACCTCATTTTATGCCATTCAAGAAGGAAGAAAAACCATTCTTACGGGTTCGGAAAGGATGAAGCAAAGACCCATAAAACCATTGGTTGACGCATTAAGAGAATTAGGCGCGGAAATTAATTATCTGGAAAATGAAGGTTTCCCGCCTTTAGAAATTCAAGGAAAGAAAATTGATAAAAATTTCGTAAAAATTCCTGCCAATATTTCTTCACAGTTTATTACGTCATTATTATTGATAGGCGCAAGTTTAGAAAACGGTTTAGAAATAGATTTGCAAGGCGAAATTACCTCTCGTTCTTACATCAAAATGAGCTTAAAAATTTTAAAAGACATTGGAGTTGAAACACGTTTTGAAGGAAATACTATAAAAATATTAAGTGCGGCGTCGTCTTTATTGAATCAAAAATTAGATAGGCATTATCACTCTTCTAAGATTAAGCATTACACCGTAGAAAGCGATTGGAGTTCTGCTTCTTATTTTTATTCTTTGGTGGCGATTGGTAAAAAGAGAATTCATCTGAAAAGTTTTTACGCGTATTCTTTGCAAGGAGATTCTGCCTTGAAGGAAATTTATTTGAAATTTTTTGGAGTAAATACCATTTCTGATGCAGGAGAGAATAAAATTACATTACTTCCAGATACTCATTTTAAATATCCAGAAAAATTTGTTTTGGATATGAATGATTGTCCAGATATTGCACAAACGGTTTGTGTAACGTGTGTTGCGCTAAAATTACCTTTTGAAATTTCAGGTTTAGGAACTTTGAAAGTGAAAGAAACAGATAGATTGATTGCACTTCAAAATGAATTAGAAAAAATAGGTTGCAGAACAGAAATTACCGAAAACTCCATCAAATCTCTAGAGTTTTTTGAACCAACAAATGATATTTCTATCGCCACTTACAGTGATCACAGAATGGCGATGAGTTTTGCACCGTTTGCTTTGGTAAAAGAATTAGACATACAAAACGAAGACGTGGTAGAAAAATCTTATCCAGATTTTTGGACAGATTTTTTTGAGATTACGGAGAAATCGTAATGACTTTTTAAATAAAAATAATAGTCGATGACAATAATAATAACTGGAACTTCCACAGGAATTGGCTTTACACTCGCTGAATATTTCGGAAAAAAAGGGCATAAAATTTTTGGCTTAAGCCGAAAAAATGTGGAAAGTCAATATTTTACTTCGATTCCAACCGATATTACTGATAACACACAAGTTCAAGCTGCGATTTCAGAAATTCTAAAAACCGAAAGCAGAATAGATGTGCTCATCAACAATGCAGGAATGGGAATGGTAGGCGCTGTAGAAAATTCTACCAAAGAAGACATTCTGAAGTTATTCAACCTGAATTTAGTTGGATCAGTGCAAATGATGAGCGCAGTAATGCCAAAAATGCGTGAACAAAAATTCGGAAAAATCATCAATGTTTCGAGTATAGGTTCTGAAATGGGACTTCCGTTTCGTGGATTTTATTCGGCTTCGAAATCTGCGCTGGATAAAGTGGTAGAAGCAATGCGTTACGAAGTTTATCAATGGAATGTAGAAGTTTGCAGTTTACATTTGGGAGATATTAAAACCAAAATCGCAGAAAATAGAGTGAAAACTCAAGTTTCAGAACCGTATAAAAATGTTTTTGACAAAGTATATTCTTTGATGAATGCTCACGTTGACGAAGGAACCGAACCTTTGGAAGTGGCACTTTACATCGAAAAATTATTAGAAAAAAAATCTTGGAAAGCACATTATTATTTCGGAAAATTCGGGCAGAAAATTGGCGTTCCTTTGAAATGGATTCTTCCTCAGAAAACGTATGAAAATCTGATGAAAAAGTATAATAAAATGGATTGATTTCAGTTGAAAATTATGAATTGAAAGTTGAAAATTATTGAAGTTATTCTTTAAAATATTTTTTGTTCTGTATTGCGTTTTTTATAATGCGCAACAGAAACAATTCATCTTAATTGATCTACAAACAAAAAAAGAATTTGTAAAAAAAGACTCACTTTCTGCGGTGAAATTTCTAGATTCTTTGGCGGAAAACAATTATTATTTGACTAAGATTTTAAACGTTGAAAAAGTAGAGAAAACCACAAAAATCGTTTTTGACAAAGGAAAAAATTTCAATGAAGCCAAAGTGAAATTTTCGTCAGAAACTGTTTTGTTTTTGAAATCAAAACCAGAGATTTTTACCAAAAATTTAGATTCTCTCAAACAAGTTATCAATCAAAAATATACAGACGAAGGTTTTGCTTTTAACCGAGTGAAAACACAATTTTTAGGCTTTGAAAACGATGTTCCGAAAGTTGAAATCTCTATTTTTAAAGGTGATAAAAGAGTAATCAATGGTTTTGTTTTGCAAGGATTCACCAAAGTTCCGAAACGCTTTGTGAAGAATTTAGAAAAAGAATTTGTAGGAAAAACGTATGATGATGGTAATCTGCTCAAAATCAATTCGAGGCTAGATAATCATCCTTTTTTAATTCTAGAAAAAGCTCCGCAAACCCTTTTTACCAAAGACTCTACGCAAATCTACCTTACTTTTCAGAAGAAAAAAGCCAATAATTTTGACGGGATTATCGGTTTTGGGAATAATGATGAAAAGAAATTTACTTTTACGGGAAGTATTAATCTCAATCTGAAGAATGTTTTTAATAGTTTTGAGACCATTTCTTTGTATTGGCAAAGAAATCAACAGAGCGGACAAAACTTCGATTTACAAACCGATATTCCATATCTTTTTGGTTCTAACATCGGCACGAATCTCAATATGAATATTTACCGTCAAGATTCTACTTTTGCTAACGTGAAATTTCGTCCAGCGTTGTATTTTCATCTTTCGTCCACACAAAAAATTGGAGCGAGAGGAAATTTTGAAATTTCTTCGGTTTTAGATGACACTTATACTTCGGGACAAGACTTTAGCAAAAAAGGAGTTGGAGCTTTTTACGAATTTACAGAAACTTCCGAAGAGCCGCTTTTTGTTTACAAAACCAAAATTATTGGCGAGGCAGATTTACTCAGTTCTTTTTATCAAAATTTAGATAAAACTTTTCAACAAACCCGTTATTTTTTCTTTGCAGAGCGTAATTTTCATCTCAAAGGAAATCATTATTTCAATGTGAAAGCAGAATCTGCAATGCTGGATTCAGATGGAGAAATCACTACTAATGAACTTTTCAGAATTGGTGGTTACAATTCATTACGAGGTTTTAATGAACAGTCTCTTTTTACTGACTTTTATGCTTTTGGTGGAGTAGAATATCGTTATTTGGTAAGCAATCAAGCATTTTTTGATGTTTTTGGGCAATTGGCTAATGTTAGAAATTTTACACTCAAGACAACTTCTAAACTCTACAGTTTCGGACTGGGTTTTAATTTTTTGTTACCGATTGGTTTAATGACTTTTCAAATTTCCAACGGACAAGAATTTAATAATCCATTTAAATTCCAAGACACTAAAATTCATTGGGGAATCATCAGTAAGTTTTAAATTTCTCCAAAAAAATTCTCTAAATTGCTTTAAAATAAGGCGAAATTCCCAGAATGTTAATTTTTTTTAGAATCCTTGACTTTCTTCTAACAATTATTAACAGTTGAAAAAAAAGTTTAATAGAAGTTTAACTAATATTTTAGTTATCAACGTTTTATTTAGTCCGAAAAACAAAGTATTTTTGCTCCATATTTATGAAGCGAATTTTATTACTAAGCTGTTTGCTGTTTTTAACTACAATAAGCGCTCAAACTTTTTCTGGAACTCTATTTATGCGAGATAAATCTTCTTTCTATCTCAACCAGATTTATGTTACCAATCTCAATGAACAAAGAACTTATCTTACTTCTTATACTGGTGAGTTTAAAATTCCTGCAAAAGTAGGAGATGTAATAAGATTTACCTCAATTGTTTCGGAGCGAAAAGACATCAAAATTACTCCTCAATTGCTTGAAAATCCTCGAAATTTGATAGAACTCGAAGTGGCATACAGAGAAATTCAAGAAGTCATTTTGAGTAGATTTAAACCTACAGGAAATCTTAGAAAAGATGTTCGCACTTTAGATTCTAAAAAATCTTCTCTTGAAATAGCGAAAATAATAGGTTTACCAGCTCCAAAAGGCGATGGAACTCCGCCAATAACTCCAGTTGCAAGCTTAGCGAATGGAGGTTTAAGTATCGGTTTAGAAAGTCTTTATGATGTAATTTCTGGGCAAGCTAAGAAAAAACAAAGGCTTCAAGAATACGAAAAGATGCAGATTGGCATTAAAAATATTAAAGCTTATTTAGGCGATGATTATTTTACCAGATTAAAAGTTCCCGTACATTTAGTTGATAATTTTCTGCAATTTGTATATACTTCTGATAATTTGAAAATTTATTTAGATGTGGCTAATTATGAGGCTGTAAAAGTCTCTATAGAGAAATATTTGCCTATTTATCAAAAGAGATTACGAAACTCTCATCTTCAAGAAGTTTTAAATTAAACAATGATAGGGCAATTCCATCTTCCTAATTTTTATTAAATTTAAAATAATTATATCTTTGCTTTCTTAAAAATTGACATGTGGGGAAGAATAAAATAGCAAGATTTGAAGAAAATAGAAGACTTTCAAATGTAATACAACCAACTAGAGAAGAAGCTTTAGGTAATTTTGAACTAAAGGGAAAATGGAGAGAAAAGGTTTTTAAAAACGATAATCCTATTGTTCTAGAGCTTGGTTGTGGGAAAGGTGAGTATAGCGTAGGAATGGCAAAAGCTTTTCCTGAGAAAAATTTTATCGGAGTAGATATTAAAGGAGCAAGATTTTGGTTTGGAGCAAAAGAAGCAGTAGAAAAAGGTTTAAATAACGTAGCTTTTTTACGCACTCAAATAGAATTAATAGATTGCTTTTTTGATGAAAATGAAGTTGATGAAATCTGGATTACATTTCCAGACCCTCAGATTAAATACAGAAGAGGGAAGCATAGACTCACCCATCCAGATTTTTTAAATCGCTACAAAAAAATTCTGAAACCTTCCGCAATTATTCATTTGAAAACAGATTCTGAGTTTCTGCATGGTTATACTTTGGGGATTTTACAAGGATATGGCCACGAAATTCTAACCGCTCACC
Source organism: Cloacibacterium sp. Arc13 (assembly GCF_041431305.1). Lineage (NCBI taxonomy): Bacteria > Pseudomonadati > Bacteroidota > Flavobacteriia > Flavobacteriales > Weeksellaceae > Cloacibacterium > Cloacibacterium sp. Arc13. The sequence goes on along the minus strand of NZ_JASMRM010000018.1, from coordinate 6,066 downwards.
ATGATATATATGGAGCGCCAGAATATGAACCAGATACTCTCTATCTAAGGGAAATAAAAACTTATTATGAGGAATTATTTTCTGCTAAAGGCAAAACCATTACCTATATTAAATTTAGATTGAATCAAAAATAAAAAAACTCTCAAGAATTTCTTGAGAGTTTTTTGTTGTATGATCTTCGAAAAATTATTCAGCGTCAAAGTCTTTATCTGCATCAGCAGTTACTTTTTCACCTTCTTTAGATTTTTCTTTATCAGCTTTTCTTTGAGATTGACCTTCTTTGATAGATTCTGATACTACAGAAAGGATCATGTCAATAGATTTAGAAGCATCATCGTTTCCTGGAATTACGAAGTCTACTTTTCTAGGATCTGAGTTAGTATCTACGATACCAAATACAGGAATACCTAATTTTTTAGCTTCAGTTACAGCGATGTGTTCTCTCATGATATCTACTACGAATACAGCAGAAGGAAGTCTAACCATGTCAGCGATAGAACCTAAGTTTTTCTCTAAGTTAGCTCTTTGTCTGTCTACTTGTAATCTTTCTTTTTTAGATAAAGTTTCGAATGTTCCATCTTTCTTCATTTTATCGATAGCGTTCATTTTCTTAACCGCTTTTCTGATTGTAACGAAGTTAGTTAACATTCCACCTGGCCATCTTTCAGTGATGTAAGGCATGTTAAGTTCTGATGCATGTTTTGCTACTACTTCTTTAGCTTGTTTTTTAGTAGCCACGAAAAGAACTTTTTTTCCTGCAGAAGTAATTTTTTCTAAAGCGTTGCAAGCTTCATCTAATTTCACTGCAGTTTTATGCAAATCGATAATGTGAATACCGTTTTTCTCCATGAAAATGTATGGAGCCATATTAGGATTCCACTTTCTAGTCATGTGACCAAAGTGTACGCCTGCTTCTAATAAGTCTTTAACTTGTGCTTTTGCCATTTTTTTAATTTTTGTTAGTTTACGTTCCGCTTTTAAGCAATCAACTTTACGTTGGATGGGAGTAAAGTTTGGGTGCTAAACATAACGGGCAATTTTTGTAATAATTTGTAAATAAACCGAGAAAAAAGATTAACGTTTTGAGAATTGGAATCTCTTTCTTGCTTTTTTCTGACCTGGTTTTTTTCTTTCTACCATTCTAGCGTCTCTAGTAAGAAGACCAGCTGGCTTAAGCGCTAATCTGTTTTCTTCATTAATTGCACATAGTGCTCTAGAAATCCCTAGTCTAATTGCTTCAGCTTGACCTGTAATTCCACCACCGAAAACGTTTACAGTAACATCGTACTGACCTACAGTTTCAGTTAATAAGAACGGTTGGTTTACTTTATATACTAACATGTCAGTACAGAAGTAAGTTTTTGCATCTTTACCATTTACAGTGATGTTACCAGTACCTGGTTTCACGTAAACTCTAGCTACAGAAGTTTTTCTTCTTCCAATCTTGTGAACTATAGACATAATTATTTAATTTCGTTAAGGTTAATAACTTTTGGTTGCTGTGCTTCGTGCTTATGCTCAGACCCAGCGTATACATACAAATTCTTGTAGATAACACTTCCTAATTTGTTTTTTGGTAACATTCCTTTTACAGATTTTTCTACCAATTTACAATTGTCTTTTTTGTGCACTTCTTCAGCAGTTAACGATTTTTGACCACCTGGATATCCAGTATGCCAAATGTATTCTTTGTCTGCCCACTTGTTGCCAGATAAAGCAACTTGTTCTGCATTCAAAACGATTACGTTATCACCACAGTCTACGTGTGGAGTGTAATTCGTTTTGTGCTTACCTCTCAAAATCTTTGCAACTTTAGAAGCTAATCTTCCTAACGGTTGCCCAGCTGCATCTACCACAACCCATTCTTTCTTAGCGGTAGCTTTGTTAGCTGATACGGTTTTGTAACTTAATGTATTCACTTATTATCGTTTACGATTAAACATAATTTTCCCCTAAAAAGGTGTGCAAAGGTATTAATTTTTTTTGGAATTGAAAAACTTTATCAAGATTTAAACGTAAATTTAACCTTAAAAAATTAATTTTCAATCTCTTAATGACTTGTTGTTTCTGAAACTTGCCAGTAAATAATACCCCACAAATACTATAGAAAACTTAAAAACAGAAGGTAAAGCCTTTTCTAAATCAAAAATGAAAGCGCCAATCAGTACTAAAAAAATCATCGCGCCAAAAGAAATTCCTAGTTTTTTCGGCAAAGAAATAACGGGATTGTCTAAATAAAAAGCCATTCCCCAAGCTAATCCGAAAGCAAAACTGTAAAAAAGTTCTAGCCATAATCCACCACTTTCTAATAAGAAATGATTAATTAAAAAACTGATTAAGGTTCCTGCTATCGTGTATAATAAAGCTCTCTTCATGTTTTAAAATTTTTACAAAAATACTTAATTTTTCAATTCTCGGGATTTTTCTATCTTTGAGACCTATCGAAAAGTTATTTATGGAAACCCAAAAATATCAACCTAACAACAAGGTAAGAGTAGTTACAGCAGCCTCACTTTTTGACGGACATGACGCTGCCATTAACATTATGCGAAGAGTGATTCAAGGAACAGGATGCGAAGTTATTCACCTTGGCCATGATAAATCCGCAGAAGAAGTAGTAAACTGTGCTATTCAAGAAGATGCAAACGCTATTGCACTTACGTCTTATCAAGGCGGTCACAATGAATATTTTAAATACATTTATGATTTACTTCGTGAGAAGAACTCTCCTCAAATCAAAATTTTTGGTGGAGGTGGTGGAGTAATTCTTCCCGAAGAAATTAAAGATTTAATGGAGTATGGAATAGACAGAATTTATTCTCCAGATGATGGTAGAGAAATGGGATTGCAAGGAATGATTGATGATTTGGTTCAGAAATCTGATTTTGCTACAGGCGAAAATATCACCGTTTCTGACATTGAAAATATCAAATTTGAAGATGCTAAATCTATCGCTCAAGTGATTTCTGCAGTAGAAAACTTCTCAGATGAGAAACCAGAATTGGTTGAAGCCTTAAAAGAAAAAGCAAAACATTTCAATATTCCCATCATCGGGATTACAGGAACTGGTGGCGCTGGTAAATCTTCGTTAACAGATGAATTGGTGCGTAGATTTTTAAGAGCAAACGCAGATAAAAAAATTGCGATTATTTCTGTAGACCCTTCTAAAAAGAAAACTGGAGGTGCACTTCTCGGCGATAGAATCAGAATGAATTCCATCAATGATTCTAGAGTTTACATGCGTTCTATGGCAACTCGAGAGAACAATGTTTCGGTTTCGCCTTACATTCATTCTGCATTAGATGTTTTAAAAATTTCTAGTCCAGATATTATCATTTTAGAAACTTCTGGAATTGGTCAATCTGGTTCAGAAATTACTGAAATTGCAGATGTTTCTATGTATGTAATGACGCCAGAATACGGTGCTTCTACTCAGTTAGAAAAAATTGATATGTTAGATTATGCAGATTTAATTGCATTGAATAAATCTGACAAAAGAGGAGCTTTAGATGCGATTCAAGCGGTGAGAAAACAGTTTCAGCGTAACCACCAATTGTGGGAAACACCATTGGAAGAAATGCCAGTTTTTTCTACGAAGGCAAGTCAGTTTAACGATTGGGGAACTACCGCTTTGTACAATGCATTGATTGAAAAAGTAAATGCTAAATTCACTTCATTAGATTTAAAATCATACGAAGAACAAAACGTTTCGGAAGAATCTACCATTATTCCTCCAAAAAGAGTTCGTTATCTTTCTGAAATCGTAGATAATAATAAAAATTACGACAAGCAAGTTGAGGAGCAAGCGCTAATTGCTAAGAAAATGTACCTTGTTGAGGGTGCGAAAGCGCTGATTACAGATGACGATCATACTACTGATAAACTTGAAAAAGTTTTCCTAAAAACCAAAAAAGAACTTTCGGAGGAAAACAGGTTGTTCCTTCAAGGTTGGCATCACTTCAAAGAAGAAATGCAACAAGATAGTTTCTCTTATTTAGTTCGTGGAAAAGAAATTAAGGTAGAAACCAAATATGAATCACTTTCGCATCTTAAAATTCCAAAAATTGCTTTGCCAAAATTCCAAGATTGGGGAGATTTAATTCGTTGGAAAGGTCAAGAAAATGTTCCAGGAGCGTTTCCTTATACATCGGGAATTTATCCTTTCAAGAGAACTGGAGAAGATCCTACCAGAATGTTTGCTGGTGAAGGCGGTCCAGAACGTACCAACAGAAGATTCCATTATGTTTCTGCGGAGATGCCTGCGAAAAGACTTTCTACAGCGTTTGATTCTGTGACTTTATATGGTCAAGATCCTGCTTTTCCACCTGATATTTACGGAAAAATCGGGAATGCGGGAGTTTCTATCGCGACTTTAGATGATGCTAAAAAATTATATTCAGGGTTTGATTTAATCAATGCATTGACTTCAGTTTCGATGACGATTAACGGTCCTGCTCCTATGATTTTGGCGTTTTTCATGAATGCAGCCATCGACCAAAACGTAGAAAAATATATTAATCAGGTTGAGGCAGAGGTTAAGGCAGAGTTTGAGAACAAGGTCGAGGCAAAGTTGAAAGAAAAATACGATGATAAAGGTTTAAAAAGACCTGTTTATAACGGTAATTTGCCAGAATCTAATAATGGTTTAGGTCTTAAATTGTTGGGTTTAACAGGTGATGAAATTGTAGATGCAGAAACGTATCAAAAGATAAAAGCAGAAACTATTGCAACGGTTCGTGGAACGGTTCAGGCGGATATTTTGAAAGAAGACCAAGCACAGAATACTTGTATTTTTTCTACGGAATTCGCTTTGAGATTAATGGGCGATGTTCAGGAATATTTCATTCAAAATAAAGTGAGAAATTTCTACTCTGTTTCTATTTCTGGTTATCACATTGCTGAAGCTGGCGCAAATCCAATTTCTCAGTTGGCGTTTACATTGGCAAATGGTTTCACGTATGTGGAATATTATTTGAGCCGAGGTATGAATATCAATGATTTTGCACCGAATTTATCTTTCTTTTTCTCTAACGGAATTGATCCAGAATATGCGGTAATCGGTAGAGTAGCGAGAAGAATTTGGGCAAAAGCAATGAAACTGAAATACGGTGCAGACGAAAGAAGCCAAATGTTGAAATATCATATTCAGACTTCTGGTCGTTCACTTCACGCACAAGAAATTGATTTTAACGATATCAGAACCACGCTTCAAGCGTTGTACGCAATTTATGACAACTGTAACTCGTTACATACCAATGCTTATGATGAAGCGATTACCACGCCAACTGAAGAATCTGTACGTAGAGCAATGGCGATTCAGTTGATTATCAACAAAGAATTAGGTTTAGCGAAAAACGAAAATCCGCTTCAAGGTTCTTTCATTATTGAAGAATTGACGGATTTGGTAGAAGAAGCAGTTTATGCAGAATTTGATAGAATTACAGAACGAGGCGGAGTTCTAGGAGCAATGGAAACCATGTATCAGCGTTCTAAAATTCAGGAGGAATCCATGCATTATGAATGGTTAAAACATACAGGAGAATATCCAATTATCGGCGTGAATACTTTCCTCGGAAAAGATGGTTCGCCAACGGTTTTACCAGGAGAAGTGATTCGTTCTACTGAAGAAGAAAAGCAATTGCAGATTCAGAATTTAGAGAATTTCCAGAAATCCAACGAAGATAAAATTCAAGAATGGTTGCAGAAACTTCAAATGGCTGCCATCAATCAGAAAAATTTATTCGAAGTGATGATGGAAGCGGTGAAATATTGTTCTCTTGGACAAATTACCAACGCACTTTTCGAAGTGGGTGGAAAATACAGAAGGAATATGTAGTTTATTGCTTTCTGCTTTCTGCAATTTGCTTTCAGCAAAATTTTGTATCAATAGAAACGGGCTTTAGCCCGTTTATGAAAAATGAAAATTCCTTTGGCTTTAGCCAAAATTTATAAAAATCTCCAGAAATTTCTGGAGATTTTTTTTGTATTTTGTCTTGTCCTGAAAAAAGTTGACTAAAAATTAGATAATATGTCAACAAAGAAGAAAATTTCAAAAATTCCAATTGC
>NZ_JASMRM010000017.1:0-67319 GCF_041431305.1 Cloacibacterium sp. Arc13 | reverse complement strand
ATCGTAACAGAATTAATTCTGCTACGATTTAACTATATTTGAATTATTAATGAGTCAACCTTTTTTAGGACAACTCACTTAATGTAATAAAACTAAAAGATTAGTTGTTCTAATTGAAACAAATGAAAATTTTTTGCAACTAATTTCTTTAAATAAAAAATACATGAAAGTCCAAATCATCATCTTGTTCACTTTTCTTTTTGTCAGTTTTTCCTCGGCACAAGAAGAAAAAACCGAAAACATTACCCGGAAAACCATCAACGCGGTAAGAGTGGAAAAAGCGCCAAAGATTGATGGAATTCTTGATGATGAGATTTGGAAAAACGCACCTATTGCCAATGATTTTATAGAACTAAGACCTAATAATGGCAAAGCTGAAAATCCTGATTTCAAAACAGAAGTAAAAGTCGCTTATGACGATACCGGGATTTATGTTTCTGCGATGATGTATGACAAAGAACCTTCTAAAATCGGGAAAGAACTCACTGAAAGAGACAATATAGGAAATGATGATTTTTTCGTACTTTTTATTAATGGATATAATGATAAACAGCAGAGTTTAGAGTTATTCGTAACTGCAGCAGGTGTACAAGCAGATAGCAAAATTACCAATCAAAATGGCGAAGATTTTTCATGGAACGGAATTTGGTATTCTGGCGTGAAAATTTTAGAAAACGGTTGGTCTGTTGAGATGAAAATCCCATATTTCGAGATGAGATTTCCTAAAAGCGAAAAACAACAGTGGGGAATTAATTTTTTCAGACAAATCAATAGATTGCAAACCGCTTATACATGGAATCATGTGAATAATCAAAAAGGTAGTTTCTTATTGTATGACGGTATTCTAAACGGTGTAGAAAATATTCAAACACCTACCAGATTGTCATTCCTTCCCTATTTTTCGAGTTATGTAAATTATTTTGACGGAAAAACCACTACCAACATCAATGGTGGAATGGATGTGAAATATGGAATTAATGACGCTTTTACACTTGACACCACTTTGATTCCAGATTTTGGACAAACCAATTTTGATGCTACCGTTTTAAATTTGGGACCATTTGAACAACAGTTCAGCGAACAGCGATCGTTTTTCAATGAAGGAACAGAGCTTTTCAACAAAGGAAATATGTTTTATTCCAGAAGAATTGGTGGTTTCCCAAGTAAGTTTCCTCAACTTGCAGCCGATGAAGAATTTGCAGAAAATCCAGAAAAAGTAAAACTTTTTAACGCTACTAAAATTTCAGGAAGAACCAAAAAAGGCTTAGGAATTGGATTTTTCAATGCCATTACCGAAAAAACGGAAGCTTCCATCAGAAATATCAACACTGGCGAAATCAGAAAAGAAGTAACAGAACCTTTGGCGAATTACAATGTCTTTGTTTTAGACCAAAGATTTCGCGAAAATTCTTCGGTTTCCCTCATCAATACAAGTGTGATGAGAAGCGGAGATTTCAGAGATGCTAATGCAACTGGAGTTTTCCTAGATTTAACCAATAAGAAAAATACATTTTCTGTATTCGGTTCTACAGAGGGAAGTTGGGTTTTCGAAAATCAAAAACAAAAATTTGGTTTCGAAGGAAATGCTGGTTTTAACCAAATTATTAAAGGTCATCAATTCGGCGCAGAAGTTTTCTTGAGAGATAAAAATTATGATATTAACGACCTTGGATTTACTGGACAAACCAATTATGTGAATTATAGTGCGAATTACAATTACCGTTATTTGCAACCAAAAGGCAATATCAATCAATTGAATTACAGCCTTAGAGTAAACAATAACAGAAGATTAGAAACCGATTTATTTGCAGATTTCGTGATTCACCAAAATTTACAAATTACCAATAAAAAGTTTTTCAATTTCGGAGGTGGATTGATGGTAAAACCACTTGGAACCAATGATATTTACGAACCGAGAACCTTCGGAAAATATCTTTTCATTCCGGCAATGTATAATCCATGGGTTTTTGCCAATACAGACGAAAGAAAAAAATTCAAAATCGGTGGTTTTGTAGAATTTTATAAATACAATGAAGACAAGAGAATTACGTACATGTCAGAAATCAATACCCGATATCGATTTAATGACCATTTCTCTATTTTCCACACTTTAAATTATGCTAATTTCAATAATGAAACAGGGTTTGTAGGAAAAGATGCCACGAATATTTTCATTGGCCGAAGATTAAGAAATTCTGTGGAAAATAGCGTTTCTTCTCAATATACTTTTAATGAAAAAATGGCGATTAATCTTACTTTCCGTCATTATTTTTCAGAAGTTGCTTACAGACAATTTTACACGTTAAAAGATAATGGAGAACTCAATCCAGACAATAGTTTTGCCGAAAACAAAGACGGAACCTTCAATTCATGGAATCTAGATTTACGCTACAGTTGGTGGTTTGCGCCAGGTTCGCAGCTGACTTTACTGTACAGAAATCAAGCTGAGAATTTCTTAGATGTAGCCAGATTAAGCATGAGAGATAATTTTGACCGATTGTTTAATGAACCTATGATTAACAATCTTTCGCTCAGAATTACCTATTTCTTAGATTACAACAGAGCAAAAAATTGGTTCAAAAAATCTTAAAAATAAAAAAGCGTTCAAAAAATTTTGAACGCTTTCTTTTTATCATTTCTGAAAATTTCAATAATAAATTCTAATTTATAAATGCCCGAATTGCTCTAGCATTCTCTTATCATTTTCGAAGAACATTCTGATGTCTCCCAATTGATAAAGCAACATTACGATTCTCTCAATTCCCATTCCGAATGCGTAACCAGAGTATTTATCCGCATCGATATTTACATTTTTAAGAACGGCAGGATCTACCATACCGCAACCCATAATTTCTAACCAACCGGTTCCTTTGGTAATTCTGTAATCGGTTTCAGAATTCAATCCCCAATAAACATCTACTTCTGCACTTGGCTCTGTAAAAGGGAAATAAGAAGGTCTCATTCTGATTTTTGATTTTCCGAAAAGTTCTGTAGTGAAAAACTGTAAAGTTTGTTTCAAATCTGCAAAACTCACGTTTTCATCAATATATAAACCTTCTATTTGGTGGAAAATACAGTGTGAACGAGAAGAAATAGCTTCGTTACGAAAAACTCTTCCCGGAGAAAGAATTCTAATTGGTGGCTGATTTTCTTCCATGTGACGAATCTGCACCGAAGAAGTATGCGTTCTTAATAAAACATCTGGATTTTGCTCAATGAAGAACGTATCTTGCATATCTCTTGCTGGATGATATTCTGGTAAATTAAGCGCAGTAAAGTTATGCCAATCATCTTCTATTTCTGGTCCATCAGAAACTGCAAAACCAATAGATTTAAAAATCTCAATAATTCTGCCTTTCACTAAATTAATAGGATGACGAGAACCCAATTCCAATGGAAAAGCAGGTTTCGTAAGGTCTTCTTTTTCTAAAATAAATTGGCTAGAAGTAGCTTCTTTCAACTCTTCTAACTTAGTATTCACGGCTTGTTTGAGTGTATTGATTTTTTGACCAAATTCTTTTTTCTGTTCATTCGGAACTTCTTTAAATTTTTCGAAAAAATCATTTAAAATTCCTTTTTTCCCATTGAATTTGATACGAAATTGTTCAATTTCGTCTTTGTTAGTAGAAGTAAAACCTTGCACTTCTTTCAATAACTCATCTATCTTATCTAACATTGGTTTGCTTTATAGAATTGCAAAAATACGGATTTTAATTTTTAACCACAAAAACCATCACAGAATAATCCCGAACTTAAGTCATAAAAAAAGAACTCACAAAACTGCGAGTTCCTATTTTTTTTCACTTGGTTATTTTTACTTGGCTCTTGAAAATTACTTGCTTTCTAAAGCTTTTACCAAAATCTGAAGATTAATTTCTTTGTTCAGCAAACCATTTTCTAGAGGAAGCTCAAATTTCAACCCGAAATCTTCTCTGTTAATATCTGTTGGTTCACTTGCAATGCTTACATTTCCGTCTGCTACCGTTACATTTGCTTTAAACTGAACTGGTTTTGTGATGCCTTTAATCGTAAGATTTCCTTCTAAAAGCGTGTTGTAATCTCCAGCTGCATTTTCGGTTACTTTGGTAATTTCATAAGAAGCGGTAGGAAATTTTTCTACCTCGAAGAAATCTCCACTTTTCAGATGACCTTCTAATTTAGCTTTCATTTCTTGGTCATCTTTTAAATCTATATTTTCTAGCGTGGTAATATCTGCCACGAATTTTCCTGATTGCAGTTTACCATCTTTTACGGTAACATCTCCACTTTCAAATTTTATAGAACCGAAATGTGTGGTCTGATCCGACTTTAGCACTTTATAACCTTTCCACTCTATTCTACTGTTCATGGTGTCTACTTTGTAGAGCACACCATCAGTTTCGGTTAAAACTTCATTCGCTTCGCTGGTTACAGGTTTATCTTTTCCACAAGAAATCACCAAAAAAGAGAGCGCTAAAATCCCCAAAACTCTATATAAATTCTTTTTCATTTTTAACTAATTTTTATCATTTTACTTCTGCTAAAGTAAGAAATTTCTCTTCAAATTTTCAAAAATTCTTTTATTATGCTTATTTTTGTATATGCTTTTGAATGTTAGAAACTTATATTTCGGTTACAAACCCGGAACTTTACTTTTCAGAAATATCAATCTTTCTGTAGAAAAAGGTAAAATTATTGCTTTGGCTGGCGAATCTGGCTGTGGAAAATCTACTCTTCTTAATATTATTTACGGTTTGTTTGATTGGCAAAGCGGAGAAATTTATTTGGAAGACGAAAGACTTTTCGGACCGAAAGGAAACATTGTCCCAGGCGAACTCGGCATGAAGTTGGTTTCTCAAAATTATGATTTAATGCCTTATCTTACTGTGGCCGAAAATATTGGGAAATTTATTTCTAACACCAATCTTTCAGAGAAAAAGAAAAAAATTCAGGAGCTTTTACAAGTAGTTGGACTAGAAGATTACGCGCATGTTTTGCCAAAAAATTTAAGTGGTGGTCAGCAACAGCGCGTTGCGATTGCGAGAGCGCTTTCTGTAATGCCAAAACTGCTTTTATTAGACGAACCTTTCAGTAATTTGGATTATTCCAGAAAAATGGAATTGAGAGAGCGTTTGTTTAATTATGCTAAAGAACATGAACTTTCTGTGATGATTTCTACTCACGAAATTCAAGAAATCCTTCCTTGGACAGACCAAATCATTGTACTACAAGAAGGAAGATTGATTCAAAATGACAATGCTGAAGAAACTTTCAGAAATCCTTACAACGCATACGTAGCAAAACTTTTGGGTGAAGTAAACACAATCTCCGAAGAAGAAAAATCTGTACTCAACGTTTCTAAAAATTATTTCTTTCCGCATCAAGTAAAACTCACCGAAAATGGTTTAGATGCTCAAATTGTAGAAAGCAGATTTGCAGGAAACCATTATTGGAACAAGATTTTAGTTCATAATATTCCGCTTGTTATGTATTCAGAAAACAAATTGGAGGGAAATATTAAGGTTGAGATTAAGGATTAGGTAAAGGTAAAGGTTGAGTTTAAAATTCATCGTTTAGAACATCCAACTAAAATTTCATTTTATTTCTAGAAAATTTATTAATTTTGTCTTCCCTGAAAAACGTAAGGAAATTTTTGGTTAATTCTCTTTCTGCCTTGATGGACTGAAATTAGATTCGTTTCATACGAACAATCAAAGTCTTAGAAAAGAACCCTGCCAAATCTTTCCTTTATTTTATGCATAAAAAAACACAAAGATAAAATCCTTGCGTTTCATTTTTTTATTACAAATGAAAATCAGAGATTCTCATCTTAGCTTTTTAAAATATTAAGCTTTCTTTACAAATTCAGACTTCAATGCCATTGCTCCGAAACCATCTATTTTACAATCGATATTGTGATCAGAACCTGGTCTTAATCTAATATTTTTCACCTTAGTTCCCGCTTTTACAGGTTTTGGCGCGCCTTTCACAGGCAAATCTTTAATAACTACTACAGAATCACCATTTTGCAATTCGTTTCCGTTGCTATCGAAAATTTTATCTTCTGCACCTACTTCTGCAGGATCAAACTCATGGAAACATTGGCTGCAAACCAAAAGATTGTCTTGTTCGTAGGTAAATTCGCTGCCACATTTTGGGCAAGGCATTAATTCACTCATTTTTTAATTTTTTGCAAAGATACTTTAAAATCTGTAACCTAAAGAAATCCCTGCTCTTAAACCAGCCCAAGGTCCGTCTACTTTTAGATTAGCACCATTTGCATTTACAGTAGCTTTGTATTTTACCACTGGAATATCTAAGTTGTCTAATTCATCCTGAACTTGCTGTTGCTCAACTGAAGTTAATGTTCTATCTGTAATACCATCTAGATCTCCGGTTGATGTTCCATAATGAGCACCTAAAAACCATGCATCTAAAACGAAATTATCTTTTTTGCCTAAAAACCATTGCGCACCGATTAATAAACCTGCGCTGTGAGCTGTAGAATTTCCTTTGAAAGTAACATCTACGGTATCATACACTACTCCATTGATTTCCATATCGATGGTTTCTGTAAAATTAGAAACTTTGAAGGTAAAATATCTATAATAAGGAGCTAAATAAAAACCTTGTCCATAACCTTTTTTCCCTAAATAAAATCTGGTCTCTAAAGTAGCGTTGCTTCCACCGAGTTCTACTTCTTCGAAGTTCACCTCACTATCATTGGGTAAAAGTGAAGAAAATGGCAATTTACCTTCTGGTATCATTCCATAACTTACAGACAGTGAAAATGTTTTGGCAAAAACTCTTTCATAATTCAATTGAAAATTCTTAAAAGCAAAAGCAGTAACATTGGTTTTGATAATGTTCTTTCTTTGCGTGTCATTTTCTTGAGCATTCATACTTAAACTCAGTAAAAATAATGTTCCTAATAGTAGTTTTCTCATTTATTTTGATTTTCGGCAAATATAATTTTTTAAACATAACGAAAACACTCTTTTATTGATTTTTTCCTTCTATATTACTATTTATTAACATAAAAAAAACATTTTTTAAAGCCTAGAATGAAAAATCAGAAACCAATCATTGCTAAAAGTAAAAAATCTCCAAAATTGAAATGATCAAATAATTCCGTATTTTTGCAGAAATTTTAGGTTTAAAATCTAAAATTCATAATTTAATATTCGTATGCAACTTATCCACAGAAATCTACTCATCGGTATTCACGATGCACTACAAGAAACTTTTTTCGAAAAAAATAAATACGCAGATAAAGTTATAGAAAGACTTTTGAAGGCTCATAAAAAATGGGGAAGCGAAGACAGAAAGGTAGTTTCTGAAATTTTCTACAACATTATCCGTTGGAAAAAACGCCTAGAATATTACATTGGAGAAGGCGCAAAACCTAATAACATTTACAGACTTATTCTAGCTTATTTGCTTTGGAGCGAAACAGAATATAAAAAATTCGAAGAGTTTCAAGGGATAAAAGTTGCGGATATTATTACCAAATTGAAGAAAGGAACCGTTCCTACTAAAGCTTTTGAACATTCTATTCCAGATTGGTTGGTAGAAACTTTAGAAAAAGAACTTGGTGAAAACTGGGAAAAAGAAATGATTGCGCTTAATGAACAAGCGCCAACTATTTTGCGTGCCAATTCTTTGAAAACCTCAACAAAACACTTAATCGAAGAACTGAAACACGAAAATGTAGAAAGTTTTCAAGTTCCGGGCTTCGAAAATGCAGTACAGTTAGAAGAAAAGAAAAATGTGTTCTTAACTTCAGCTTTTAAAGATGGCTTTTTTGAAGTACAAGATGCTGGTTCCCAAAAAATTGGAGAATTTCTAGATGTAAAACCAGGAATGCGGGTAGTAGATGCTTGTGCTGGAGCTGGTGGAAAAACGCTTCACCTTGCTGCTTTGATGGAAAACAAAGGTCAAATCATTGCCATGGATATTCACGGTTGGAAATTAGCCGAACTGAAACGTAGAGCAAAAAGAGCGGGAGCTCACAATATAGAAACCAGAGAAATTACAGATAATAAAGTCATCAAAAGATTACACGAAAAGGCAGACAGACTTTTGATAGACGCGCCATGTTCTGGTTTAGGCGTTTTAAAAAGAAACCCAGATTCTAAATGGAAAATTGACCAAGATTTCATCGATAGAATTAGAAAAGAGCAAGAAACCATTCTTCAAGATTATTCTAAAATCATTAAAAAAGGTGGAAAAATGGTTTACGCCACTTGTTCTATCTTGCCAAGTGAAAACAATGAACAGGTTCAAAACTTCTTGAAAAATAATTCTGATTTCAAATTAATAAAAGAAGAAAAAGTAATGCCAAGTACAGGTTTTGACGGATTTTATATGGCGCTGATTGAGAGAGTTTAAAAAAATTTCAAAATATAGCTTCTAAAGCAACCTTTTTGTAAGGTTGCTTTTTTTGTTTTTTTTCAACTTAAAAAAATTCGCATCCTTGTTTCAAAACAAGCGTTTAAATTAAAATATTTCTAAAATAAAATTAATTAGTTAAAATTATTAATCAATTTTAATATTTTATTTTTATTTATAAACTTTAATTCTACTTTTGCATACGAAACGTAAACATTTAATCAACTTTTAAAATATTTATATAAGATATGTGCGGAATTGTATGCTTGTTTGATGCGAAACAAAAAACAGACGCTCTGCGTCCTCAGATATTAGAAATGTCTAAAAAAATTAGACACCGCGGTCCAGATTGGAGCGGAATTTTCCAATCAGAAAAAACTGTTTTTTCTCACGAAAGATTAGCAATTGTAGACCCAACTTCAGGGAAACAACCTTTATTTACCAAAGACGGAAAAGTAGTTCTTGCTGTGAATGGCGAAATCTACAACCACCAAGAACTCAGAAAAGAATTCCCAGATTATGAATTCCTTACTCAGTCTGATTGTGAAGTTATCTTGGCACTTTATAGAAAATACGGCAAAGATTTTATTGAAAAACTCAACGGGATTTTTGCATTTTCACTTTATGATATCGAAAATGATATTTATTTAATCGCAAGAGATCACATGGGAATTTGTCCGCTTTATCAAGGTTGGGACAAACACGGAAACTATTATGTAGCTTCTGAACTGAAAGCTTTAGAAGGCGTTTGCAATAAAATAGAAACTTTTTTACCAGGACATTTTGTTTATAGCAAAGACGGTCAAGAATTACAACAATGGTACAAAAGAGATTGGGAAGATTTTGATAATGTAAAAGATAACGAAACCAGCATCGCAGCTATTAGAAAAGGATTGGAAGAAGCTGTACACAGACAAATGATGAGTGACGTTCCTTATGGAGTTTTACTTTCTGGCGGACTTGATTCTTCTATTATTTCGGCAATTGCTGCAAAATATGCCAAAAAACGTATTGAAAGTGGAGACGAACAAGAAGCTTGGTACCCAAGATTACACAGTTTTGCGGTAGGTTTAGAAGGTTCACCGGATTTGGCGGCTGCACAAAAAGCAGCAGAACACATCGGTTCTGTTCACCACGAAATCCACTTTACCGTTCAAGAAGGTTTAGATGCGGTTCGTGATGTTATTTATCACCTAGAAACGTATGATGTAACCACAGTAAGAGCTTCTACACCAATGTATTTAATGGCGAGAGTGATTAAATCCATGGGAATTAAAATGGTACTTTCTGGTGAAGGAAGCGATGAACTTTTTGGTGGATATTTATATTTTCACAAAGCTCCCAATGCTAAAGAATTCCATGATGAAACGGTAAGAAAACTAGGAAAATTACACTTGTACGATTGTTTGAGAGCCAACAAAGCATTGATGAGTTGGGGAATTGAAGGAAGAGTTCCTTTCTTAGACAAAGAATTTATGGATATTGCTATGACCGTAAATCCAGCGGATAAAATGGTTACTGCTCACGAACCCAAAATTGAAAAATGGTTATTGAGAAAAGCATTTGAAGATTTGTTACCAGAATCGATTGCTTGGAGACAAAAAGAACAGTTTTCTGACGGTGTAGGTTATAGCTGGATTGACACTTTAAAGGAAGTTGCCGAAAAAGAAGTGACTGATGAAATGATGGCGAATGCAAAATTCCGTTTTCCACAAAATACTCCTCAAAACAAAGAAGAATACAGATACAGAACTATTTTTGAGGAGCATTTCCCAAGTGAAACCGCTGCTTTAACCGTTCCTTCCGTTCCATCAGTAGCTTGTTCTACGCCAATTGCTTTGGAATGGGACGAAGCTTTCAAAAAAATGAATGATCCGAGCGGAAGAGCCGTAATTTCCGTTCATGAAGATTCTTATTAGAAATTGTTATTCAAAATTTGATATGAAGAGAAGTCTGTTCTAAAATTAGGGCAGGCTTTTTTGTAATTTATAAGACTAAAAACCATAATTTGATTAAGCATTAAAAAAATCATATTTTTGCATAGAATTTGTATCAAAATAGAAATTTAAAAATTCCAAAAAAAATGTCAAAAGTAAAAGTAGGCACAGTGCAAATGACCTGTGTAAAAGATAAAGAAACCAACTTGCAAAAAGCCATCGAAAAAATAAGAGAAGCTGCTGCAAAAGGTGCTCAAATTGTTTGTTTACAAGAACTTTTCACGTCACTTTATTTTTGTGATGTAGAAGATTACGATAATTTCGATTTGGCAGAAGCCATTCCTGGACCTTCTACCAATGCTTTGAGTGAAGTTGCCAAAGAATTAGGCGTGGTAATTATTGCTTCCCTTTTCGAGAAAAGAGCGCAAGGTTTGTACCACAACACCACTGCAATTTTAGATGCAGACGGAACTTATCTTGGAAAATACAGAAAAATGCACATTCCGGATGATCCTGCTTTTTACGAAAAATTCTATTTTACGCCTGGAGATTTAGGTTATAAAGTTTTTCAGACCAAATTTGCAAAAATTGGCGTTCTGATTTGTTGGGATCAGTGGTATCCAGAAGCTTCTAGAATCACTGCATTGATGGGAGCTGATATCCTCTTTTACCCTACCGCAATTGGTTGGGCAACAGACCAAGACGAAGAAACCAACGCAGACCAATACAACGCTTGGCAAACCATACAAAGAAGTCACGCTGTTGCAAATGGAGTCCCTGTTGTTTCTGTAAACCGAGTTGGCTTTGAGCAAGATGGCGCTATGAAATTCTGGGGCGGAAGTTTCGTTGCTAATGCACAAGGTAAATTATTGTATCTCGCTTCTCACGACCAAGAAGAAGTAGTAGTTACTGAATTAGATTTATCTCAAACTGATTATTTCAGAAAACACTGGCCTTTCCTTAGAGATAGAAGAATAGATTCTTATCAACCTATTGTTAAAAGATTTATTGACGAGGAATAAAGTCGGGAAGTTGGGAAGTCAGTAAGACAGGAAGATGAAAAGTGATTATTTTTGCCTTTCAACTTAAATAAATTGTTAAATACATTCAAATATTAGTACTTCCATACTTTTTTTGGACTTCAGACATTTAAATAAAAAACTATGGCTTTTAAATTTGAAAAATTATTAGTTTGGCAAAAGTCAGTTGATTTATCATCTGAAATACATTTATTAACTAAAAATTTCCCTAAAGAAGAGCTATATATTTTAACTTCTCAAATAAAAAGAGCTGCAGATTCAGTTTCACTAAATATTGCAGAAGGATCAACAGGGCAAACAAATCCGGAATTTAAAAGATTCCTTTCTATTGCTCTTCGCTCTGCTATAGAAGTGGTTGGATGTTTACATCTTGCCTACAAAAGAGAAATTATTTCAGAACAAATATTACACAATTTTTCTAAAAAATGCGAAGAAATTGTGGTAATGATTAATGCCTTAAAAAAATCATTAGATAAAAATGAATAACGAAAATCATCTTTCTGACTTTCCGACTTCCGGACATTCGGACATTCATAAAACCCCGAAATCACAAGGCTACATTTTCCCAGCAGAATGGGAAGAACACGAAGCTACTTGGCTTTCTTGGCCTCATAAGGAAGAATCTTGGCCAGGTAAATTAGAAGAAATTTATCCTTATTACTGTCAATTTATTAAAATTCTTTCCGAAGACGAATTCGTGAGAATTAATGTAAAAGACGAAGAAATGAGAAAATTTGCGATGGATTGTATCATGCAAGCTGGTGCAAATCTCGAAAATATTGAATTCTATTTCCACGAAACCAACGATGCATGGTGCAGAGATCACGGTCCCGCTTTTTTGATTAATAAAAATGGTGAAGAACCAGAAAAAGCAATCGTAGATTGGGGTTATAATGCTTGGGGAAATAAATATCCTCCATTTGATTTGGATGATGTAATTCCTACAAAAATCGGAAAGGAATTTGACATTCCTGTTTTTCATCCAGGAATCGTAATGGAAGGTGGAAGCGTAGAATTTAACGGGAAAGGCACTATTTTGACTTCAAAATCTTGTCTTTTGAATAAAAATAGAAATCCTCATCTTTCAAAAGAAGAAATTGAAGAATATCTTAAAAATTATTACGGACAAGAGCAAGTTCTTTGGGTAAGTGACGGAATTATTGGTGATGACACTGATGGACATATTGATGACACCGTTCGTTTTGTGAATGAAAACACTGTTTTAACCGTTGTAGAAGACAATCCTGAAGACGAAAACTACGAAATCTTGCAAACCAACCTCAGAGAATTGCAAGAAATGAAACTTTTAGATGGCTCTCCTTTAAATATTATTGAATTGCCAATGCCAGATCCTGTAATTTGGGAAGACCAAAGATTGCCAGCTTCTTATGCTAATTTTTACATCTCGAACAAGCACGTTATTGTGCCAACTTACAGATGTGATAAGGACGAAAAAGCATTAGAAATTATCCAAAACTGTTTCCCAGAAAGAAAAGTGGTAGGTATAGATTCCACAGAAATTATTTGGGGATTGGGCAGTTTTCATTGTTTAAGCCAACAAGAACCATTAGTATAAACTATCAAAACCTGCAAATTTGCAGGTTTTATTTTTTGTAAATTTGATGAAATGAAAACATCACAGATTGAAAATGTAGAAACCACCAAAAAAATTCTTCCATTAATATTGGCTACTGCTATTTTTATGCAGATGTTAGATTCTACTATTCTCAACACTTCTCTACCATCCATTGCAAAAGATTTGAACGAGTCACCACTCAATATGCAAAATGCTATTATCAGCTATGTTTTGACATTGGCTTTATTTATGCCTGTTAGTGGTTTTTTGGCAGATAAATTCGGAACGAAAAAAGTATTTATTATTTCTTTAATCCTATTCAGTTTAGGTTCTCTTTTGTGTTCACTTTCTCCAAACTTAACTTTTTTGGTGATTGCGAGGGTAATACAAGGAATTGGAGGAAGTTTAATGACACCAGTTGGTAAATTAGCACTTATCAAAACTTTTGACAAAAGTGAATTACTGAAAGCGATGAATTTTGCTATTATCCCTGCTTTAATTGGCCCAGTTCTCGGTCCATTAATTGGAGGTTATATGGTAGATTATCTTTCTTGGCATTGGATATTTTTAATAAATCTACCAATTGGAGTTTTAGGAATTGTGCTGAGTGTAAAATATATGCCAAATTATTTTTCAAAAATCATAGATTTTGATTTTAAAGGTTTTCTATTTTTTGCTGCAGCGTCATTGTTGCTTTCCATTTCTCTAGAATGGATGGGTAATGCTAAAAATATAACTCCTGTTCTATTGGTATTTTTAATGAGTTTTATTTTTATTTATCTCTATTACAGACACGCCAAAAAAGAAGAAAATCCTATTTTTCCTTTAGAATTATTCATGGTAAGAACCTTCAGAGTGGGATTTTTAGGAAATTTAGCGACGAGATTAGGCATAAGCTCAATTCCGTTATTAATTCCTTTGATGATTCAAATTGCTTACGGACAATCTGCAGTAGTTTCTGGCTGGATTGTAGCACCTATGGCGATTACAGCCA
Organism: Cloacibacterium sp. Arc13; assembly: GCF_041431305.1. Lineage (NCBI taxonomy): Bacteria > Pseudomonadati > Bacteroidota > Flavobacteriia > Flavobacteriales > Weeksellaceae > Cloacibacterium > Cloacibacterium sp. Arc13. The sequence continues at coordinate 53,402 of NZ_JASMRM010000017.1, read as the reverse complement.
TGTTTGGAAAATCTGCCGTTATTAAAATCCTGAATCGTTTTGGTTACCGAAAAACATTGATGTTCAACACTTTTCTTATTGGCACACTCATTTGTTTAATGGCAATCCCTGGAATTAATACGTCTATTTATTGGTTTATTCCTTTAATTTTGGTTTTAGGATTTTTTAATTCTATTCAATTTACCTCTATGAATACTATTTCTATTTCGGATTTACGAGATAGTCACACGAGTAGTGGAAACTCTTTAATTTCTGTAAATCAACAAATTGCCATAGGATTTGGAATTGCATTTGGTTTAATCATTTTAAAACTTTTTGAAGGCGATACGCAACTTATCAAAGGAAACATTCACAGTGCTTTTCGATATACTTTTTTGGTGATGGGAACTCTCACTATTTTATCTGGTTTTGTCTTTAGAAGACTCCATTTTAGAGATGGTGATAATATGAAATCTTAAAATCTTTCCTTGAAATAACTTTCTGAAAACGCTAAAAAAACTATATTTGCTCAACTTAAATTTTATAAGAATGGATTCAGCAAAGGTGTTGCTAATTTTTGTATTTGTATATTTTGTAGGGCTTCTCGTAATTTCCTATTTAACCAGTAGAAATTCAGACAATCAATCTTTTTTCATCGGGAACAAAAAAAGTAAATGGTGGCTCGTTGCTTTTGGAATGATTGGCACCAGTTTAAGCGGTGTAACTTTTATTTCTGTACCGGGAACCGTAGGTAAAATGACTGCCGGTAATTATCCTTTTGGCGGATTTGAATATTACATGATGGTGATTGGCTTTTTCATCGGATATTTTATTGTTGCAGCTATTTTACTTCCTCTTTATTACAAGATGAATCTTACTTCTATCTACACCTATCTAGGAAAAAGATTTAATGTAGAAGCACATAAAATTGGTTCTTTATTTTTCATCATTTCTAGAGCTATTGGTGCCACTGCAAGATTATATTTAGTGGTTAATGTTTTGCAATTATTTTTATTAGAAAATCTTGGTGTCCCTTTTTGGGTTACTGCAGCAGTAATACTTTTAATGGTACTGCTCTACACCTATGAAGGTGGTGTAAAGACCATTGTTATTACAGATACATTGCAAACTTCATTTATGATTATCAGCCTAGTTGCCTGTATTATTTATATTTTATCAAATCTTAATCTTTCTACTCCTGAAGCTTTCCAAATTTTGGCGGATAAAGACTACACCCATTTCATTAATACTGATATCAATTCTAAAACATTTTTCTTAAAAACAGTTCTAGGCGGAATGTTTATTACCATTGCCATGACAGGTCTAGACCAAGAAATGATGCAAAAAAACATTTCTGTAGATAACCTTAAGAATTCTAAAAAGAACATGCTCACTTTTGCTGGAACGCTATTGTTGGTTAACTTGGCATTCTTATTTTTAGGAGGTTTATTGTATCTTTTTGCGATGCAAAATGGCGCAGAATACTCGCAATTGGTAGATGTAGTCAATGGTAAAGAAAATATTACCAATATTTTTGGGTTTAAAGACGCTGTGGGAAATATTAACAATATTATGGGAGACGATTTATTCCCAGCACTTTCTTTGCAAGGTTATTTTCCTATGTTTATTTCTGTTATTTTCATTATCGGGCTTACTTCTGCTCTTTTTCCGTCTGCTGATGGCGCTTTAACTGCAGTTACAAGTTCTTACTGTGTAGACTTATTAAACTTAAACGAAGATACTACCAGAACAGAAAAACAAAAGAAAACATTGAGAATGAAAATTCACTTAATTTTCACTGTAGTATTCTTCCTTCTCATTATGATTTTCAAATGGATTGATGATAAATCTATTGTTTATCTTATCATGGAAGTAGCGGGTTATACTTATGGTCCACTTTTAGGTTTATTTGCTTTTGGTATTTTTACAAAGCATACGATTTCTAAAAAATATGCAATTCTATCAGTAACCATACTCGCACCAATTTTCACGTATCTAATTAATTATGTGGTAAGTAATTTCACTGACTATAAAATTGGAGTAGAATTGATTATTCTAAACGGACTCCTAACCTTTATAGGACTATGGTTAGTAAGAAATAAATAAATTTTAAAAAATTCGGTAAATCATTGCCGATTTTTTTTATTTCAAAAAGTGAGAAATCTTTTCATTTTTAATTCTTTCTTCCCCCCTAAATTTAGTAAATTTGCAAAACTTATTTTATAAATCATGAGTAAATCTATTGAAGAGTTAAAAGCTCAGGCAACACAAATCAGAAGAGACATTTTAAGAATGGTTCACGCCGTAAATTCAGGACACCCAGGTGGAAGTCTTGGCTGTACAGAATATTTCACAGCGCTTTATGGTAAAGTAATGAACTACAAACTCCCTTTCTCTATGGAAGGAAAAGGCGAAGATCATTTCTACCTTTCTAACGGTCACATTTCTCCCGTTTTCTATTCTACATTAGCGAGAAACGGATTTTTCCCAATTTCTGAACTTTCTACTTTTAGAAAATTAAATTCTAGATTGCAAGGTCACCCAACTACACACGAACATTTAGAAGGCATCAGAATGAGTTCTGGTTCTCTTGGTCAAGGTTTATCTGTAGGAATAGGAGTAGCTTTAGCTAAAAAATTAGATGGAGATTCATCTTTAGTGTATACCCTTCATGGAGACGGAGAATTACAAGAAGGACAAATCTGGGAAGCATTAATGTTTGCTGCTGCTAAAAAAGTAGACAACTTAATTTCTACAATAGATTATAACGGAAGACAAATCGATGGTGATACAGATGATGTATTATCTCTAGGAGATTTAAATGCTAAATTAAGAGCTTTCGGCTGGGAAGTTTTAGAAGAGAAAAACGGCAACGATTTAGAAGCGGTAATTGCAGTTTTAGAACATGCAAAATCTAAAACAGGAAACGGAAAACCAGTTGCCATCATTCTTCATACAGAAATGGGACAAGGTGTAGATTTTATGATGGGTTCTCACTCTTGGCACGGAAAAGCTCCGAATGATGCACAGTTAGAAAGCGCACTTTCTCAACTTTATGTAGAAACCGAAGCAGATTATTAATTCTTCTAAATTTAATACACATGAAATTTACATACACAGAAAAAAAAGATACAAGAAGCGGTTTTGGAGCAGGTTTAGCTGAATTAGCAGACAAAAATCCAAATGTAGTAGCACTTTGTGCAGACTTAATCGGTTCTCTAAAAATGGAGAAATTCATAGAAAAAGCTCCAGAAAGATTTGTACAGACAGGTATTGCAGAAGCAAATATGATGGGTATTGCTGCTGGTCTGGCTACTGCTGGTAAAATTCCTTTCGCAGGAACATTTGCTAATTTTGCTACTTCTAGAGTTTTAGACCAAGTTCGTCAATCTATCGCTTATTCTAATAAAAATGTGAAAATCGCTGCTTCTCACGCTGGTTTAACTTTAGGAGAAGATGGTGCAACTCACCAAGTTTTAGAAGATATCGGTCAAATGAAAATGTTACCAGGAATGGTAGTTATCAATCCTTGTGATTATAACCAAACCAAACAAGCTACTCTAGCTGCGGCTGAATATGAAGGTCCAGTTTATTTAAGATTTGGTAGACCTGTAGTTCCTGTTTTCATTCCAGAAGATATGCCTTTCGAAATTGGTAAAGGAATTTTACTTCAAGAAGGAAAAGATGTTACGATTGTAGCAACTGGACATTTAGTTTGGGAATCTCTTCTAGCTGCTGAAGAATTAGAAAAAGAAGGAATTTCTTGTGAAGTGATTAACATTCACACCATCAAACCTTTAGATGAAGAAATCATTCTAAAATCTGTAGAAAAAACGGGTAAAATTGTTACTGCAGAAGAGCACAATTACTTAGGTGGTTTAGGTGAATCTGTAGCAGGAATGTTATCTAGAAAAAGACCAACTCCACAAGAGTTTGTTGCCGTAAATGATACTTTCGGAGAAAGTGGAACTCCAGCTGAATTAATGCATAAATACGAAATAGATGCAGAAGCTGTAGTAAAAGCGGTAAAAAGAGTTTTAGCAAGATAATTTAACTTATCACAGCATATAAAATAACCCTAGAAGTTTTTCTAGGGTTATTTTTTGAAAAAAAACAATTAAAGTGAATTTAATTTTGCAATTCTTTTTGCAATTCAATTGCTTTTGGAAACAGAATATTATTCTCTAGATGGATATGTGTATGTAAATTTTCTTCGAATTCCTGAAGCATTTTATAAGTAACTTGATGCGTGTTACAAGCATCTGAAGGTGGTGTATATTGATTTAAAAGTTGGGCAATTTTTTCGAAACGATCTCCTTCATTTTCGTGTTCGTGTTTCATCATCTCAATTGGATTTTCTACTGCGCCAAAATGTGGTTTTGGTAATTCTACGCCTCTTCTTTTAGCTTCTACCATGTTTCTAAGGAATGGGAATAATACCAATTCTTCTTTTTTCATGTGAGCACCTAAATCTTCGGCAGATTGTTTAAACAATTCGTGAACTTCAATTAACTCTGGATATCTATCGCCTTTTACTCTTCTTAATTTATCTAAAAACTGAAGCAAATAAATGGTTTTTTCTTCTACATAACGGTGGTGCGTTTTCTCGATATAATCTGATAATAAATCTAAATCCCAAGTTTTAAAATCAATATTCTGAGTTGCGTTTTGCGTTACTCTTTCTAAATCTGCATAAATATCTTCTGGATTTTTCTTTTTCACTGCACAAACTTCTTCTATACTTCTATTTCCTTTGCAACAAAAATCGATTCCGTATTTTTTAAATACAGCTGCTGTTCTAAAATCTTCGGCTACAATTCCGCCTATTGTTTTGTCTTTTATTTCCATAACTTTTCTTTTTTGACAAGACAAAAATACAAAAATATTTTAATAGGACAAATTTATCCGAATTAAATTTAAGAAATAAAAAAAAGAACTATCTCTAGTTCTTTAAGAAGGCTATACCTTGTTCTGTTTTAAGCGCCATATCATAGACTGATATTTCACTGAGAGAATCTCTTAATTCTTCCCTTATTCCTTTGAATTTATCATGAAAAGGACAAGGCTTCTCTGAAGTACATTTTTCTAAGCCAAATGCACATCTCGTTAAAATATCTGCTCCATCTGTAGCGAGTACAATTTCTATGAGTTTAATCTTATCAATCTTGTCTAATTCTACCGAAAAACCACCTTGTTTTCCTTTATTAGATATCAATATTCCCTTCTTAGAAAGAGGTTGTAAAATTTTTGCAACAAAAGCTTCTGGAGCATTTGTAGCTTCAGCGATTTGTTTTACATTGGTTTTTTTACCAGCAAGAGCTTCTTGTGCTATATAAATTACCGATTTTATAGCGTATTCGCAAGCTTTAGAAAACATTTTTAATCATTTTAATCATCATTACGACATCAAAGTTAAGCAATTTATTCGGATTTTTTTATCTTATTTGAAAAAATTCCATTTTGGTATGATTGCCAATAAACCTAATGCCACATAAGAAAACAGCGTAAACAAATCTGAATACAGCATGGTAGAAAGATAAAACTCATGCAAGTAAAAATGAAACAGAATTGCTACTGGGAATAAGATTACACCTATTTTTCTATAAAAATAAATCCCCACAATTGATAAAAGTCCGATAATATCTATCGTGAAAATCAAATAAAAGTACCAAACTGGAATATTAATATCCGTTTTCTGAGAATACTCGGTAAGATCTACTCCTATTCCTAAAAAAGATAATGCTACCATAAAGAAAATGGCAACATAAAAAAAAGTGGTTTTTTGAGGATTTTTGTCAAAATAATTATCTTCCATTCTTAATAAATTTATAAAAAAAGCTTTTGAAAATTCAAAAGCTTTATACTTTGCGAAAATAATAAATTATTAAACAGAAATAGCATTAATTAATCTATTTTTATCACTTAGGAATTCTTCCATAGAAATCATAGATTCTGTTCTCATAACATCTTGAATGTCATCTATTTGATAAATAATTCTTTTAGCGTCTTCTGTATTTTTAGCTCTTACCTTGCAGAAGATGTTATACTTACCAGAAATTACGCTTGCTTCTACCACATTTGGAATAGACGCTAATTCTGTAAGAACTTCTTGAGTTTTGTTAGATTTGGTTAATAAAATTCCAATGAATGCAGTAAAATGATAATCTAATTTACCATAATCTATATTTAAAGAAGAACCCAAGATAATTCCTGCATCTTCCATTTTCTTTACTCTTACGTGAATAGTACCTGCAGACACATCCATCTGTTTAGCGATTTCAGTGAAAGGCATTCTTGTATTTTCTACTAAAAAATCTAAGATTTTTTTGTCTATTTCATCTAATTGATAATTCATACCAGTATTTTTAGATTATTAAATTTATAAAAATTGCTATCTTTTTTTGCAAATTTATGAAATTTAATTGAAATGATAAAATATTATTTTGACAAAAAAACATTGATTTTTATCAGAAAATTTCTAAAAATCTCTTACTTAGCAGAATCAATTTTAATGGTTTCGGGTTTATTTTTATTAGAATTCTTTAAAGAATCTTTCACTTTATTTTTCTTTTTGAAAAGATTATTAAAGCTTTTACTATACACTACACCTGCTCCATAAGTTTGGTTGGCTGTAGAATTTAGCGTAGTTCCTAAACCTAAGTTAGAAGGCTTAGAATAAGCTCTTAGGATTAATGAACCATCATTTTTCTTAGACACATCATATTCTATAATTCCTTCACCAGAAAGATAATTTCCGTAGGTATTTTCAGTTTTCGCAATAGGAATTCCAAAACCAGTTTTAAGTGTAACTCTTGGCGAAAGAATAAAATTACCACCAATATTGGCTCTATCTGCGGTATTAGAAGCTTGGTCACCTTTGATGTAATTTAAGTCAATTTGGAACTGCTCACTAATCGTATTGATTACGTTGCCCAATTGTTTTAAAACCAAATTATACCCCAAATCAGAACCCACATTCCCAATATTGATATTTCCAAATCCACCTGTACTAGAAGTATTGAAATTATTAAGAAGCAATACAGAACCAAATTGCAACGTTTTTTCGTCGTTATTGCTCATTCTTACCGTCAAAGCTTCTTTTACTTGTGAAGAAACATCTGGAGCTTGAACATCAAACTCAATTTTAGGATTTCTAAGATTTTGGGTGATTTTCGTTTGAAGCATTACATTAATCGGCGGCAAATTACCTACGCCTAAATATTCTGTAGCATTAGAAACTGTTCTGTAATAATTTGCTGTAATATTTAATGCTGGATTAAATGGATCTCCATCCCAAGAAATGCTGCTAAATTTATCAATTTGGAAGGTTTTTTCTAGAATTGCTTTAGAAATATACGTTCCGCTTTCTACAGAATATGTTCCGTCAAGAGAAATTCTTCCATTAGGTTTCATGACAAATTTTAATTTATCTGAATCTCCTCTCACCACAATATCTCCGATATCATATCCCACCAAAACACTTACGGTAGAACCTTTGTCAACACTCAAAAGAAGGTTAATATCCATATTTACCCCTTTTTTCGTTCCTTCGTCAATACTTACAACACCCGTTTTGTCTTCTTTTAAGAATCTTAGCATTTTAAACTCATCGACAGAAGAAGTGGTATTACTATTTAACGTAAAAATACTGTTATTCAAAATTTGGAAAGGCTCTGAATCTGTTGGCGTATCTTTACCTGCAGTAATACTGAGTTTTCCATTATCAAAACCTACATACAAGTCGCCTTTTCCATAAATTTTACCCCAGAATAAATCAAAATCGCTTTGTTTGGTATCCAAAAGCATTAAATTATCCGAAGTAATTAAGACGTTGGCTCCAATATTAGAAAGATTACTCAAATTAATCTGCGCCAATGAAAGTGTTCCCAAAGAATTATTTCTTCCGTCTCTAATTTTTACAGGTTCAGTAACTAAGATGTTTCCATTTTGTAACAATACGGTAGCATCAGCAAAAGTATAATCTACTCCGTTAAAATTAACTTTCAGACCAAAATCCTTTAAAGCAATATCTCCGCCGTAATTAATATCATTCATAGGACCATTAATCGAAACAACTCCAGTTGCTTTCCCACGGAAATTAGAGAAAATATTAGTCACAAATGCCTGTACAAAGCCAAGATTAAACTCTTGCAAATCTGCGGTTAAATCTAAAGTAGGAGAAGTGGTATTATTATCTATAGTTCCCGTAACTTCTAATTGATTTTTTCCTAAAAATTCAGAAGAAAGGATTTTTGCATTAATGTCAAAAATATTAGATTGAGCACTATTTTTCGCAGAAATTACCATATCTCCCAATTGTTTTCCGCTTAAGAAAATATCTTTAACTTCTAAATCAATCAAAGGTTCGAAGCTGGTTTTGCTCATTTTCAACTCTATGTTTCCATTGGCAATCCCTTTTAGGTCAAGATTTCCTTTTTGACTCGGTAATAAATCAATAATTTTAGAAATTTCTACATTTTTCACATCTATATCTGCGGTGAAATCTTTAGCATCTTTATAAGTCGCTTCCTTTACAAATAATTCGCTTTCCTCAGAATACAATCGAAGATTTTTAATGAGAAAATCTCCCGTTTTTTTACGATAAGTTATGCTATGATTAAGTTCCGGAGAGGTGTCTACATTCCAAGTAAAATTGTTCAGTTTCAGCTCTGTTGGATTAAATTTCACCACATAATCTCCATTTGCATCTACACTTTGATTGAGATTAATGGCATAAGATTTCATGGCATCATTTTGCTCATCTTCTAGCGTTCCAAGTTTAAAATTAGCAATCAAATGCAATCTTTCATCATTCTCATTTTCCCCAAAAAGTGTTACATCTTTTAATACATTTTTGCTGTATTCTACCCTACCAATATTGGCGAAAATTTGTTCAGAAGGATTTGCTGTATTGATTCTGATGGTGATATTATTAATCATCGCAGAATCTTTGGTCACCTTATTTTCGTCTAGTTTATATTCTGGATTTGCTTGCGCCAAAAGTCTGTCTGCTTGAGAAATCTCTAGTTTTTTAGTCAAAATATATTTTAGTGAAGTCGAATTAAGATTCAGCACTAAATCATTGGTGTTTCCGTTATACGAACCGTCAATTTTGGCACCTTCTGGAATTTTTAAATTCGGTTCAAAATAATTCACTAGTTTTTGACTCACATCAAAATTATAGGTAAACTGTTGACCTTTGTACAATCTTCTTTGTGGATTTCCGACCAAAATTTTATCAAAACCATTTTGGAACATTTTTCCTAAATCTCCCAAATTATATTTTCCAGAAATGTTTCCTTTTACCACATTCGGAATATCTGCATCTACAATTCTATTTCCGTTTTCGAAGTAGGCTTTTACGCTACCATTCGGAACGTCTATTTTTTGTTCACCTGCATAGAAAATTACATTGTTGAGTTGCGCATCAAGATTCATATCATTCAAATCCTTGAAAGCTAATTTCCCATCAATATTTCCACTAAAAACTGATTTTCCGTTACCTTGAACTCCAAAATAACTTAAATTAAGATAATCTATATTTCCTTTGATATCCGCAAAAAGTCTTGGCGTAGAAAAGTCAATTTTTCCAGTTATTTTTCCTTTTGCTTCTTCATCATTGATGGTGATAATTCCGTTATATTGTTTTTGATTAAGTGTTCCGTCTAGATAGAGATTATTAATGGTTTTTCCTGTGATATCAATTTTAGAAATATTAGATTTGGTTTTTAAAGTCAACGTATTGACATCAAAACCTTTTCCATCAAAATTAAATCTCCCCGAAATTAAACCTACCGCATTGTTTTTAGTAATCGCAGAAGTATTGAAGTCTTTCACATCTAAAACACCAACATATCGAGGATTTTGCAGGTCAATATCAGACAAAACAATATCTGCATTGGCTCTACCAATAGTTGTAATGGCATTTCCTTTGGCAATCACTCTTTTTGGCGTAACATCTACTGCTCCTTTATACTGAATTCTTCCAAAAGGATCCGCGAAATTCTTCATTTTATTAGCTACAAAACTCGGAAACATCGCTCGAAGTGCAGGATAAGTAAAATTGGTAGAAATATTATTGGTTACAATATTGAAATTCCCTTTCAATAAATCTTTAAACTTAGTATTTTGTGTATAAATATTTACATTTTCTCCTGATAAAAGGAAATCACTGAGTCTGAAATTATTCAGGGGTCCATTCATCTCTCCCGAAAGATTGATGGCAGTATAATTGTCCCATTTTGTTGCAAAATAGGAAATATCATAACCTGAAACTGCACTTCCGCGCTTCATTTTCATTTCCCAATTCACTTTATTATTGAAATCTTGCCACTTGGTTTCTTTATCTAAATGAAAAGTAAGGTCACCTTGTAAAAGCGAATGATCGGTATAAAGTGTTAAATCTTTTAAACTCAAAAATTCTTTAGACATCGAGAAATCTGTAGAAAAAGTATCTAAAGTGTGTATTTTCCCCCATCTTTTAGTCTTAAAACTCAGATTATTAATTCTGGCAGAAATATCTGGTCCAGAAATATTAAGATGTGGTGCAATAAGATTTACATTTTCTGCTTGTAGCCATTTTCCTTCATCACCTTCGTGATTTTGATTGATGATAGAAATTTTAGAATTTAAAATAACTACTCTAGAATTGAGTTTGAAAGGTGGTTTTTTAGGATCACTTGGTTTTCCACTATCAAATTTGGTAATAAATCTGTTGAAATTATCAATAGAATCACCTTTATAAGTCACCACTTTTACATCTGCCTCAGAAAGCGTCAACGTAGAGAAATCAAGTTGTCTAGATTTTCCAATTTTCAAGATTGATAACCAGTCAGAATCTGCTCTAAATTGCTTGGCAAAAATTAAATCATTATTTCTATCGTCTTTAATTCTAAGGCCATGAATGATAACATCGCCAAGAATATTTACTTCTACTTTTTCTTTGGAAATTTTTACTCCAAAGTCTTCTTCCAAAAATCCTAAAGCTCTACTCGCTGCATAATCCTTGGTTGCAGGAAGATTGATAATGATTAAAAAAGTAAGAAATAAAAAAGACGCAATTGCGGCAAACCAAAGGAACAATTTGGCCCACCAAGAAAACTTTTGTACATCTTCTACAGCCTGAGCTACAGTTTCTTTGGCGGCTTCTACAGGATGTTCTATGGTGTGTTTTACGCCTTCTGCAACATCAGTTATTTTTTCACCAACTTTTTCTGAAATTGGTTTGTTGTTTTCGGAGTTATTATTTTCTAAATTTGCCATTAATTATGAATGAACCAATTATTTTAGGAATAGAATCTTCTTGTGATGATACTTCTGCTGCCATTATTAACGGAAATAAAATCCTTTCTAATATAGCAGCGAATCAAACGGTACATCAAGAATATGGTGGCGTAGTTCCAGAATTGGCTTCTAGAGCCCACCAACAAAACATTATTCCTGTAGTGGAAAAATCCTTCACTAAAGCAAATATACAACAAAAAGATATTTCTGCCATAGGATTTACTCGCGGACCTGGACTTTTAGGTTCTCTACTTGTAGGAACTTCTTTTGCCAAATCTTTAGCGATGAGTTTAGATGTTCCATTGATTGAAGTTAACCATCTTCAGGCGCATATTCTTTGTCACTTTATCGAAGATGCAAATCCGATGCCCCCTAAATTTCCATTTTTGTGTCTTACCGTTTCTGGTGGACACACCATGATTGTTTTGGTAAAAGATTATTTCGACATGGAAATCATTGGAAAAACCATTGACGATGCAGCTGGTGAAGCTTTTGACAAAATCGGAAAAATAATGGGATTAGATTATCCAGCAGGTCCAATTATTGATAAACTCGCTAAATTAGGAAATCCTGATGCTTTCATTTTTGGAAAACCTAAACTCGAAAATTACGATTATTCTTTTAGTGGAATTAAAACTTCGGTTTTATATTTCCTTCAAAAACAATTGAAAGAAAACCCAAATTTTATTCAAGAAAATGTAGAAAATCTTTGTGCTTCTGTTCAAAAAACCATTATTGATGTTCTCATGAAAAAATTAGAAAAGGCTGCCAAAGATTACGATGTAAAAGAAGTAGCGATTGCAGGTGGCGTTTCTGCAAATTCTGGTTTGAGAGAAGCTATGCAGAATAATGTAGAAAAATTAGGCTGGAACGTTTACATCCCGAAATTTGAATACACTACAGACAATGCAGCAATGATTGCCATGGTTGCAAAACTGAAATTCGAACGTGGAGAATTTACAGATTTAAGAACCAGCGCAACTGCGAGATACGATATGTAAGGATGTTGGATGATGAAAAATAATAATATATCGTAATTTTAAATTTTTAAACAAACTCATAACTTTTAACTCATAACTCAACAATTATGGCTTCAGGCTTTTTTGCAATTTTAGATGATATCGCTGCATTGATGGACGATGTAGCAGTTGCTAGTAAACTGGCAACCAAAAAAACAGCAGGAATTTTAGGAGACGACTTGGCTGTAAACGCCGAAAAAGCGACAGGCTTCCTTTCTTCTAGAGAATTACCTGTACTTTGGGCAATTACCAAAGGTTCATTTCTTAACAAATTGATTATTTTACCCATTATTTTTGGGTTAAACTGGTTATTTCCTGCAGCCATCAAAATCATTTTGGTGATTGGTGGTTTATATTTGGCTTATGAAGGTGCCGAAAAAATTATAGAATTTTTCTTTCATAAAAATGACCACAAAACAGAACACGAAGAAGCTCTAGATGTGATGGACGATCCTATCACTGCAGAAAAAGCAAAAGTAAAATCTGCTATCACTACTGATTTTATTTTGTCCTTAGAAATTGTAATTATTGCTTTAGGTTCTGTATTAGACCAACCGCTTCTTAACCAAATTCTAACCGTTACAGTCGTTTCAATCATCGCTACAATTGGAGTTTACGGAATTGTAGCTTTAATTGTAAGAATGGATGACGCTGGATATAAACTGCAAAAAAAATCTAAAAAAGAAGGCGGAATTTTATTTAATATTGGTCAATTGCTTATCAATATGTTACCTTGGGTAATTAAAATTTTAGGAGTAGTAGGTACTATTGCTTTAATTTTAGTAGCTGGAGGAATTTTCCTACACAATGTAGAATATTTACATCATTTGGTTGAAAATTTACCTACTCCTTCTATTGTCAATGAATTTGGCGCTGGAATTATTGGCGGTTTATTGATGGTAATTTTGATTACAATTGGCAAAAAAATCATTTCACTGTTCAAAAAGTAATGAACACTGATAACGCAGATTTTAAGGATTTTTGCTGAACATAAAGAAAATTAGGTACAAAGTACCGAAATCAATAGCAAAGTGTGGAGCACTTTGGCAAAAATAAGCCATACCAAAAAAGGTGCAAAGCACCGAAATCTAAAAAACTATTAAAATGGGACAATCTTTAGTAAAAAATTATATCCACATCACGTTTAGTACCAAAAATAGAAATAATTTAATTACTGAAGATATTGAAGAAGAACTCTACAATTATATAGGAGGAATTTGCAAAAATTTAAAATGTAATCCTCTGAAAATTGGTGGGTACAAAAACCATGTTCATATTTTGTGTTTATTACATAAAAACGTGGCGCTATCAAATTTAATTGAAGAAATAAAGTCTCACTCATCAAAATGGATTAAAACTAAAGGAGATAAATTTAAAATTTTCTATTGGCAAAATGGTTATGGAAGTTTTTCTGTGAATCCGAGAGAGGTTGATAAAGTAGTTGATTATATTAAGAATCAAAAAGAACATCATAGAACAAAAGGTTTTCAAGAAGAGTTTTTGCTATTTTTGAAAAATTATGAAATTGAGTTTGATGAAAAATATATTTGGGATTGATTTCGCCACTTCGTGGCTTCGAAAATTCAATTTTAATTATACAAAGGGCTAAAGCCCTTTGCTAATGATATCGCCACTTCGTGGCTTATTACAAGTACAAAACATTTCAAAAATATTTAATAAAAAAATGAAACTTTTCTTTGGCGAAATTATTCCAGATGTAAAAATTAATGACGAAGAGCAACAGCACATCGTGAAAGTTCTTCGCATGAAAGAAGGCGAAGAAATCTTTGTGACAGACGGAAAAGGAAATCTCGCCAAAGGAAACCTCGTTTTTGAAGGGAAAAAAGTCAGTCTGAACGTTACAGAAGTTCAAGAATATTTTCCGAATCTTACCAGACAATTGCATATTGCGATTGCTCCTACTAAAAACATCGACAGAATAGAATTTTTCGTGGAAAAAGCAACAGAAATGGGCATTTCCGAAATTACCATTCTGAATACTGAAAAAACAGAACGTAAAAACTTGAACATCGAAAAACTTAGAAAACAAGCTGTTGCAGCTTCTAAACAAAGTTTAAGATTCTTCTTTCCAAAAATTAATGATGTTACAAAACTTTCAGATTTTATTAAAAATGTAAATCCGGAAATGACTTTTGTGGCGCATTGCGATGTTGCTTTTGAACGCATCAACCTCAGTGAAATTCCAGAATTGACCAATCCTACTTTCCTTATTGGTCCAGAAGGTGATTTTTCCGAAAAAGAAATTAAAATGTTAGCCGAAAAAGGCATTAAAGCTGTTTCACTGGGGCACCAAAGATTAAGAACAGAAACCGCAGGGATTTTCGTAGCAGCGTGGAATTACTATAAGTCAATAAGTGAATAGTCAATTTTTTCCTTCGGAAAAAGTGAATTTTAAAAATTTTCTCGCTGATTCAGCAGATTTAGCAAATTCTCTTTAGCGGAGAATTATTGATATTTCATCAGTATAATCTGCGGGACTAACCTTTCAAAAATCTTTCCAAAAGTTCTTCGCCACTTCTGATGGAATTTACTGTCCATCTGATTTTCATTTCCAATAATTTTTCTTCGGACAATTTATAATCAATTCCAGATTTCATAAGCTTTTGCTTCAATTCGTACATACAAATTGCGGCGGCAACAGAAACATTAAAACTTTTCGTAAAACCATACATGGGAATGGCCAAAGTTTCGTCTGCAAAATCTAAAATTTCATCAGAAACACCTTCCAATTCAGTCCCAAAAACCAATGCAATCGGCTCTTTTACTTCGTAATCGGGCAACATGGTCGCGTTATTTTCTGGAGAAACCGCCAAAATTTTATAACCTCTGTTTTTGATTTCCTTCAAAGAATCTAAATTATTGGGCATTTTTTCAACTTTCACCCAAGTTTCTGCACCTTTCGTCACCTTCAAATTTGGGTTGAAAACATTTTCTTCTTCCAAAGCAACTACGTGATGAAAACCGCAGGCTTCCACACTTCTTACAATCGCTGCTGCATTACGAAACTGATACACATCTTCCATCACCGGAAGCACAAAATCTGAACTCTCCTGAGAAAAATGCTCTATTTTACTCAATCTTTCATCAGTAAGAAATTGTTTTAGATAATCAAAAGTTTCTTGAAGTCTGTTTTTAGGAATCATTTGGCAAAATTGCAAAATATTTTAGAAATTAACTTTAAATTTTTAACTTTAAAGTCTGAAAAATTCTACAAAAAAGAAAATTTTACATGAAAAGAAAAGTCCTCATCATATACACAGGCGGAACCATCGGAATGGAAAAAGATTATGAAACCAATAGTCTTCGCGCTTTTGATTTCAATCATATTTTCAATAAAATCCCAGAGATGAATCTTCTGGAATGTGAAGTAAGCGTTCATCAGTTTTCAGAACCATTGGATTCATCAGATGTAGGACCAGAAGAATGGAAGGAAATCGCGCAATTAATTGAAAAAAATTATCAACTTTTTGATGGATTTTTGATTCTTCACGGAACAGATACGATGGCTTACACGGCTTCTGCACTGAGTTTCATGCTCAAAAATTTAAGAAAACCTGTGATTTTGACGGGCTCGCAATTACCAATCGGGGATTTAAGAACTGATGCCAAAGAAAATTTGCTCACCAGTCTTTATTACGCGAGTTTATATCAAAATAATGAAGCGGTGGTACAAGAAGTGGCGCTCTATTTCGAATATAAATTATTGAGAGGAAACCGTTGTTTAAAATATTCTGCTGAGAATTTCGATGCATTTATCAGTCCAAATTACCCAATTTTAGGAGAATCTGGTGTTCACTTGAAGGTGGAAGAAGCCATGCTGTACAGAACGCATCATCAAGAAGATTTTTCGGTGGATTTACATTTGAATGACAGCATTCTTTTGTGGAGAATTTTCCCTGGAATCAATTTAGAAAGTTTACCTCAAATTCCTAAAATCAAGGTTTTAATTCTTCAAGTTTTCGGTTCTGGAACGATTTTCAGCAATAAAAAAACGGAAGAAGTGCTTCAAAAAATCAGAAATAACGGAACTGAAATCGTGGTGATTTCTCAATGTGTTTCTGGTGGAATAAGCATAGGGAAATACAATAACAGTAACATTTTCAAAAAGATTGGCGCAATAAGCGGTCATGACATCACTGCCGAAAGTGCCTTGGCAAAAGCCATGCATTTAATTGATAATCCAAATTACTCAGGTGATTTTGCTGAAAATTTTAAGAAAAATCTGCGCGGAGAAATTTCGGAAATTGAAGAATAAATTCTACCTTTGCCATCTGAAAAAGAAAGGTGTCCGAGTGGTTGAAGGAGCTACCCTGGAAAGGTAGTATACGGGTAACTGTATCGAGGGTTCGAATCCCTTCCTTTCTGCAAAAAATCCGCAAACTCTTGCGGATTTTTTTATTGAAATCTTTTTAAATCTACTTCTGGATGAATTTCTTCACCGTTTTCTAAATGATGATAAAGGTTAATGGAGAAATAATTTCCATTGAGAATTCCTCTTGCTCCCAATCCGTTAAATACATATAAATTACCAAATTCTGGATGATTTCCTAAAATCGGTCTTCTATCTTTAACAGTAGGTCTAAAGCCAAATTTCACCTCTTTTACTTCGAAATCATGAGGATAAAACTCTGCTAAAGCATTGATGAGTTTTTCTACCGCAGTATCGTCAATTTTATGATGGATTTGTTCACGATCATACGTTCCGCCGTAATAATAATTCCCATTGTTTAGTGAAAAAATAAAATGCTTCTTTTTAATCGTAAACCCATCTTCTAAAGGCACAGAAAGTTGAACTTCTAAATGATGACCTTTATTCTGATGTACTGGAATTTCAGCAAAAAATGGGTTTTCTTTGACCGCCATTCCTTCGGCAAAGATTATTTTTATAAACGAAAGATCTTTGTAGGTAGAATCATTTGGTTTCAATAACTGATAATCAAATTTTTCTTTGATAAGATAATTTTGACTTTCTAAAAAGTTCATCATATCTGTGAAAAAACCACTTACATTTAACCGAGCCGATTGATTCACCACTCCACATTCAAATGGATTTTTGACAGAATTAAGTTTTACAAAATCTTTGGAAAGAAAAGGTTTCAAATTTTCGTCATCTGATTTTTTCAGCCATAGTTCTTTTTCTTTTTCGTCATGAAAAACTCTTAGAATAGGTTTTTCTATCAAGTAATTTTGACCTGTATATTGTTTTATTTCGGTCATGGTATTTTTAAGGGAATCGATTTGTTCTTGCGCCAACCAAAACGTGGTAAAACGTTTAAGAACCGCAGGATTTATCATTCCTGCAGAAACCATTGATGCGCTTTTCTTTCCTTCGGTAAAAAGTAAAAATGATTTGTTATTTTTAATGAATTGATGCGCTAAAAACATGGCTGCATAACCATCTCCTACGATAATATATTCTACGGATTTCGTCATAAATTGTCAATAAAAAAACCTAAGCAAAGATACTTAGGTTTTTGTTTATATAAGGATATTTGGATTAATAATTCCACATATCGTTTTCCATTTCTAGAATTTGATTTTTAATTCTGTCAGATTCCTCTAATTGTTCTTCAGCATCATTAGGAATATAGTCTTTGATAATTCCTGTTCCTAAACCATTATCTGATTTATAAATAATTGAAGAAAATCTTCTCGCATTAAGAATATCATCATAAGTTAAATCTGAAGATAAGTTTCTGTTATTAAAAACTACTGAATTGGCAAGAACTTCTCTAGCATCTGGATAGAACACCCAGAAAAGATCAATCAATTCATCTTTATTACCTAACGAAACTCCATCTGCAGTTTTTTCTGCCATCATAGTAGGATCCGGACCCATCGCAGCAATACCTAACAGTCTGTATTTCATTTGACCATCTCTTCTGTCTACGTACCACATTCCTTTAATTTTAAGAAGTTTTACGTTTTCGGTTTTGGTTTCAATAACATCTGTTCCAGCTTTGATGTCTTCTGGTGTAAGTTTTTCTCCAGCATTTCTTTTATCAATTAACCAATCTGATTCTTTAGTAATTGAAAGTCTTTGTTTAATTGCTTCTGGAGACAATTTGGTCATGAACATTTCATCATCATAAACTTCTTTAATCTTCCCACTCATTATGTTTTCTATCAGTAATTGATAGAGGGATTTATTACTAGAAACTATACCGTCTGCATTATGATAAAATGGTTGATTAATCTTTTCATTCATATCTATGATTTCCCAAACCACCATACTTCTTAGCACATCTTTTTCGTCAATATAACCATAACTAAGGGGTACATTTCTAGAAGAAACTATAGAATCTCCTTTTTTCACCTTTCCCATATCTCTGTATACTCTAAATGCTTCAGGTGATTTAGCATTTAGAATAGAAAGTGAGTTAATCGGTTCTAGCTCTTCTTTTGGTTGTGGCGTAACTTCAATATTAACATTAGTATTTGGAGTAGAAGTTACTACTTCAGCTGCTGGAGTTTCTTTTTTAGCAACAGTAGTTTTTTTAGCAGTCTTCTTCGTAGCTCTTTTCTTAGTCTGCGCATCTACAGAGAAAACACTTAATGCTAATAGTAAAATTAAAATCTTTTTCATTTTATAATGATATGAAATAATGTTATTCTTAATAACTCATTTATTGAACATTTATTACAACTGGACTGATTTTCTTGAGTGTCTGCCCTCCTAAACCTGACGCAGTAGCTTGAATGTCAGCAATGTAACAAATATCACCAGTTCTTAAATTCTTAGTAAGACTAGCGACGGAGCTTAATGAGTTTCCATTTATAAACATTGCTGCTCTACCTGGAACTTTAAATTTAAAACCAGTAACCTCAAATGTAACTGGAAAATCAAAATCAGGGATTCCTGCTCCTACAGTTTGATTTGCGATAGAACTTGCTGGCATTGTAAGTTCATTTTCCCCTCTAATTTGTCCTTGTGGTCTTGGTACATTTTTAATTCTAAACTCAAATTTCTGAGTAATTACTTGACCTTTTGGTCCTTTTCCAGAAATGGTTAATGTAGTAGTATTTCCTGAACCTGGAGTTACTACCCAAGAACCACCTCCTTTTTTAGTAACCGTTCCGCCAGTTGCTGTAAGTGTAGTTTGGCTATTATCAGCACCAAGGATAGAACCAGAAATAGGGTTCTGCACTCCACGGTATAAAACGTTCATTTTATCAGCAGATAATAAAGCTCCACTTTCGAAGGCTACTTCTTTAGCTCCTGGAACTACTCTATATGGATGAGAGAATTTGTATTCTAATTTTTTACCATTAGCATCGTTAAATGAAACTACGCCATTAAAAGTATATTCACCTGGAGTAGAAGAAACTAATGATTTATAACCAATTCCGTTTTCTGTTCTGTCTGCACCAGCAACACCAAATCCTGGTAAATTGCTATCATAAGTACCAATAAATACTTTCGCTTCAGCTGGTTCTCCTTGAATAATTACATCTGGAGCAGCAACTACAGCTTCGAAAGCATCAAATTTGATATCTGCATCTACTTTTTCTCTTAACATTAAAGAAAGAGCATCTGATTGTAAGTTTCTCGCTTCTGACTGAATAACTTCTAAGTTAGATAGCGCAGCAATTAAAGGCTGATTATAAAATTTGTATTGTATCCAATTTTTTCCTTGATTTTTATAAAGTGCGTCATCAGTAGACAATCTCTCTTTAGCTCTTTCAACTACAGAAACTAAATCTTTATTGTTTCCAAAATTTTGAATGATGTAGCTTTGAAGAGCAGCCATTTTAGACTTTAAATCCTCAGAATTATTAGATGGCATCTCAGCATCACCGCCTTTAAAGAACTTTTTAGTTACAGCGTCTGTATTGTTTAGAGAAGAAAAATTATCTTCTACAGTTTTGTTAGCATCAAAACCTGCTTCCGTTTTCAGTTGTCCTTTAATTGATTCAATAAAACCAACTAACTCATCAGCTTTTGACTTCATTCCTTGGTATTGTTGACTTACCAAACCAAAAGTTTCAGGTGAATTATCAGCTTTTTGTTTTAGGGTAATTTCGAAAATACTGTTTTTCTCTTCTGAAGATTTTCTAGAATCGGTAAGAGATTGATTAGTATCTTGGTATGACCTTATGATTTCTTGGTCTATCTGCATTGCAAGCATAGCAATGAAAACCAGATACATCAAGTTAATCATTTTCTGACGAGGTGTTTGTTTTCCTTTAGCCATTTTAATTCTTTTTTAAAATTTTTATTGATTAAAATATTGAAAGAAAATTAAGCTTTCATTGCAGAAAGCATACCTCCGTAAACTCTATTAAGATTATTTAAATTAGATGTAAGACCTGCTAATTCCTCGTTAAATTTCTGAGATTGGTCTGCAGATTTTTGAATATCTTCTACATACTTTTTACTCATTTCGCTTTGTGCTTTACCATGCTCTAATTGTAGTGAATACAATGCATTCATACTTTCTAGGTGACTAGCAGCTAAAGTTAATTGATCATTATACTTAGAAGTAGCTTGAGAAACATCTACAGTAGAATTAATTTGTTCTACAGAAGTTGAGAATTTATCAATTCCTGTTTTTAGTCTTTCGAATAATTCTACATCTAGTTTAGCATCAGCTAACATTTTATCTAATTTATTTGACAAGGTAACGTCTAAGTCAGAAGTTTCTACCGCAGCTACTTTTCTAGCTTTAGGCTGAGCATCTGAATCTAATAATTCTGGATAAACATTTTCCCAAGCGTATGATGCTTCTTCTTTTGGAGCGTCAAATGCGAAAATTAAGAAAATTAAAGCTTCTACACCTAACCCGATTGCCAGAATCCAAGTCCCAGTTAACGCTCCAATATTCCAGTGATTTAACTTAAATAATGCTCCTAAAATTACAACAGCCGCGCCTGCAGAATAAATAAAGTTTAAAGATGAATCTTTAGTTTTAAACGGATTACCTAACATATCTTTGATTTTTATATTTATATTTTTTTACTTACTTGTTCTTCTTAATTTTGCAGTTCCCGCAGGAATATCTTGTATTGTTCTAAAACCTATATAACTTCTAGCAGAATCCTTTCTTTCCCAATCTCTATATCCAGTCATTAAAAGATAACCTACATCCTTCCAAGAACCTCCTCTTACAGATTTTTTAACCTCTCTATAAGCTTGATTTGACAAATAAGGATTCAGAGTAGATGAAAATTGATAGGTTGAATTACTATAAGGAGACTCTGTCCATTCTGCAACATTTCCTGCCATATCATAAAGCCCAAAACCATTTCTGTGGAATTTCTTTACGGGAGCTGTATAAGGATACGTTCCTTTCTTTTCGTCTTCTATATAATTCCCTCTTTTAGGTTTAAAATTTGCTAAATAACAACCTCTATCATCTGTAAGATAAGGGCCACCCCAAGGATAAGTTGCATTTTCTAGACCACCTCTTGCAGCATATTCCCATTCTGCTTCTGTAGGTAATCTAAATCTGCTTGGTGCTTCTCCTCTTTTTTTACCAGATTTCACATAGTCTCTTTTTGCTTTAGTTTTATAATCACAAAAAGCTCTTGCTTGGTCCCAAGTTACTCCAACTACAGGATAATCTTTATAAGCTGGGTGCCAAAAATATCTATCAAATAAAGGTTCGTTATATGCATAGTTGAAATCTTTAACCCAAACTGTAGTATCTGGATAAACTGCTATACTTTCTTTTTTAAGATATTCTGCATTTCTGTTATTATCTTTTACTGCTGTAGCAATATCCTCCCACTGATAAGAATACTTTAATTTCTGAGTGTCTAAAAGTCTTTCATTATTAATTCTTTTTGCTGGAGGTAAATAAAGCGACTCTATTACTTCTGCATACTTTTCATCAGGATATTGATTAGTTTTCCAGTATAATGGAGCTTTCCAATCTAATTTTTTAGAATCATTGTAACCATCTCTGTCTCCTTGCGATTCTAAATATTTTTGGTAAGCATTCGCATCATCGCCCGCCTTTTTTGCTAAAAAAGCATATCTTCCTATTCCATCATCATTAGTATCATCTCCTGCAGCTTCTGCTAATAATGTTCTTGCAATGGAGTCTCTTACATAATTTACAAAGAGTCTATATTCTGAATTGGTAACTTCCGTTTCATCCATAAAAAACGAAGACACGGTCACAGTTTTCAGGGGAGCTTTCTCTGGGGTAGCTGTGAAATCTGCATCAGCTTGCCCCATAATGAAAGAACCACCTGGTATAGCTACCATTCCGAAAGGTCTTTGTGCAACAAAAGATTTTTTACTTTCTTTTGGTATCAATTCTCCTCTAGAATCTGGTTTTCCAGAATTTGCTCTTCCTCCTTTAGAACATGAAACCACAAAAGATGCTGCAAGCAGCAAAAGAAACATTCTTCTCATTATACTATAATAGTTTAAAGCGGTAAATATATAATTAATTTCTTTAACAAATCTTTAAGATTTTTTTTAAACGAAAATTAAATTAAAATATTTTGTATTTAATTAAAATTTATTCTACAGTTACAGATTTTGCAAGATTTCTTGGTTGGTCTACATTGGCACCTCTGTAAACAGCAATATAGTAAGCTAATAATTGTAACGGAATAGATGCGACTATTGGCGAAAAACATTCTGAAGTTTCCGGAATTTCTATTACATAATCTGCCATTGAAGCTACTTGCTCATCTCCATAATTTACCACAGCGATTACCTTACCTTTTCTGGCTTTAATTTCTTGAACGTTACTTACAATTTTATCATAATGACCTTTTTTAGGAGCAATGATTACAATTGGCATATTTTCGTCTATCAAAGCAATAGGACCATGTTTCATTTCTGCTGCTGGATAACCTTCTGCATGAATATAAGAAATCTCTTTCAATTTAAGTGCTCCTTCTAATGCTGCAGGAAAATTAAATCCTCTACCTAAGTATAAGAAATTAGTAGAATTCACAAAATCATGTGCAATTTCTTTCACATAATCATGTGTAGATTTTAGAACCTCTTCTACTTTTTTCGGGATATTGTCTAACTCCGTGATGAGTCTCATGAACTCTGCATTACTTAGATTACCGTTATGCTTACCTAATTTAAGGGCGATAAGTGATAAAATAGTTAATTGAGCTGTAAATGCTTTGGTAGAAGCCACTCCAATCTCTGGACCAGCATGAGTATAAGAACCTGCATCTGAGAATCTTGCAATAGATGAATCTACTACATTACAAATTCCATAGATGAATGCTCCTTTTTCTTTAGCCAATTTAATCGCTGCCATTGAATCTGCAGTTTCTCCTGATTGAGAAATAGCTACTACGATATCTTTTTCGGTAATGATAGGATTTCTGTATCTGAATTCTGAAGCATATTCTACTTCTACCGGAATTCTTGCAAATTCTTCGATAAGATATTCTCCGATTAAACCAGCGTGCCAAGAAGTACCACACGCAATGATGATGATTCTTTCTGCTTTATTAATTCTATCAAGGTGATCCCAGATTCCAGCCATTTTAATAATGCCTTCATTTACGAGTAGTCTACCTCTTAATGTATCATGAATAGATTTTGGCTGTTCGAAAATTTCTTTCAACATGAAATGCTCATAACCTCCTTTTTCTATTTGTTCTAATGATAATTTAAGCTCTTGGATGGCAGGTTCTATTATTTCATTTTCTTTTATACTTCTTATTTCTACTCCTTTTTCTAGAGAAATAGTAGCCATGTGTCCATCTTCTAAATAGACTGCTTCTTTAGTGAATTCCACAAATGGAGAAGCATCCGATGCGATGAAATACTCTTTATCTCCTAAACCAATAGCAAGCGGAGAACCTAGTCTTCCTACAACTAAAACGCCAGGATAATCCTTGTGCATTACAGTAATTGCATACGCACCATAAACTTCGTTTAGAGCATATCTTACTGCTTCGGAAAAATTAATTTTTTGGGTATCTAATATATATTGGATAAGATTTACAAGAACTTCTGTATCTGTTTCAGAAGAAAAGGTAAATCCTTTGCCTATAAGCATAGTCTTAATCGTATCATAATTTTCGATAATACCATTATGTACAAGAGCAATTTTGCCATCATTTGAAACATGTGGGTGAGAATTTCTATCGCTAGGAACACCGTGAGTGGCCCATCTTGTATGTCCCATTCCTACATGAGAAGTTGCTTTTAGATTCTCAGAAATTTCTACTAAATCAGAAACTTTACCCTTTGTTTTTTTAACTTCGAAGCTATTATTTGTATCTTCTAGTACAATTCCTGCACTATCATAACCTCTATATTCTAATCTTCTCAAGCCGTTGATAACGATATCATAAGCGTCTTGAAAACCTGTATAACCTACAATTCCGCACATAGTTATTTATTTTTTTGAGTAAATTATTTTTAATTGAGCCTTATATTGAGTATTATTAGCATCAGATCCTACTAAAACAATTCTATTCGGAGTATACGCTTTAGTTGTATATTCTGTTCCTAAAAGAGCTCCGGTTGAACTAGAAGTTTGAAAGCTTCCTATATTAATAGAAATAGGTTTATTCGCTTCTTCCTTTTCTATAATATTTTTAACAAACTGAGTAATACTTATTTCATAGTAAGCAGGATTTTTATCTAAATCTACGCCTTTTACCATTTTGTAAACACCTGAATAAGCAAAAACATCTTTATCTGGGAAAAATGAATATGTGACTTTATTATCCGTGTCTACTGTTTTGACAACAGGTGTAAATGTATCTGGTTTTGAGTAAGAATTATTCCATAATGAACCATCAGAATACAGTCTAATTTTAGCAGAAAGTAATCCTACCTTTTCATTTTTGTATAAATTCTTTAGTTGTGCAATAGTAGCATCAGGAATTAAAATTTCTGCGCCTGGTCCTCCCATGCCTTGAAGGAAAAGTTTAGTATCACCATTAGTATTTGGAGTACTAGGAACATGGTTTACAAATGTATTACTTCTATTATATTGAATTTGATTAAAATGAACATTAGATGAACCTAAATC
Organism: Cloacibacterium sp. Arc13; assembly: GCF_041431305.1. Classification (NCBI taxonomy): domain Bacteria; kingdom Pseudomonadati; phylum Bacteroidota; class Flavobacteriia; order Flavobacteriales; family Weeksellaceae; genus Cloacibacterium; species Cloacibacterium sp. Arc13. The sequence continues at coordinate 28,129 of NZ_JASMRM010000017.1, read as the reverse complement.
TAGTGTATAACTTCCTTGAGTTCTTGTGATAGTACTATTCTCTGTTTTATCATATTTATAATAAATAGTTACTGATAATTCATTTGGATTAAAATTAAAAATATAACCATCATTTTCTGCTACAGAAAGCTTTAATCCTCTAAAATATCTAATAAAACTTGCAACATCTTTTAGTTCAAAAGAACCTTTTTTATCAATAATTTTAGATTGAAAAAAATCTTTATCTAAAGGTATTCTTAAACCTGCATCTCTGCTGAATAATTCAGAATTATCAGAGTCTTTGGTAATTTTAATAGATCTAATGAATCCATCAAAAGATTTAGTTCCTAATAAAGTTCCTGTATTAACTTGTTGATTAGAATAAAAGTTAGTTTCTGTAGAATATAAGAAATCTGTAACTTCATGTACGTTGATGGTAAAATTTCTTTTCGCTTTTCCGTATTTTTTAATAGGATAACTCGTTACTACTTTTTTTGCAGCGATATTATCTGGATGTACGTAATCTTCGTAAGTTTTAGTCACTACAGAATCGGTTGCAGTTTGGTAAAGAGGTTTCATCTGTAAAACTACAGAATCTACTACAGCATTAGCACCAAAATCTGGATCATAAGAAGATAATCTTACTTGGGTAACATACGATGATTTCTGCATCCCGAAGTTAGACTCATCAAAAGCACCTAAAGTTGCTTCTGAAAGTTTATCATTATCTGCTTCTAGCGCATCATTATTATAAACATTACAGGCTACTACATCGAAACTTGCTTCTGTTCCTTGAGCTGTGCCATTTTGGAAAAATTGCATTCCTAATTCGTCTGGCTCAGATTCACAAGCTACTGTAATAGCAGCTCCCGAAAATAAAATAAAAAATAGCCTAAAGATATTCTGAATTTCTTTTATCATTTAAGTAATTATATGTGATTTGTGATTAGTAAATTTCGCTTATAGAACCGCCGTCTACATATTCGTTTTTAGGTGTTTTAGATTCTTCAAAGGCCTTGTCTAATTTTTCTTCTAAAAATTCATCTCCTTTTACAATAGTATCTACCAAGTCCATGCTTTCTATTACAAAACTTTGAATGGTAGGTTCTTCTAATGCTTTAAGGTTTTCAATATTATCAAACTTTAATTTTTCAGTAATATTGTGACCTAGAGATAAATCTTTTTCATTGTACACAGAAAGTACAAGTTGAGTATCATTAAAATAAGAATCTGTCTTATAGTAATTTTTAAGGTAAATCGGGATAAATGAAGCCATCCATCCATTAAAATGGATAATATCTGGAACCCAATTTAGTTTTTTAATGGTTTCAATTACACCTCTTGCAAAGAAAATTGCTCGTTCATCATTATCATCAAACGGTTGATTATCTTCATCCTGATAATATTGTTTTCTCTTGAAATATTCTTCATTATCTATGAAATAAACCTGCAATCTTTCTCCTGGCAAAGAAGCAACTTTTATGATTAAAGGCTGGTCTAAATCATTGATAATGATATTCATTCCAGATAATCTAATCACTTCATGCAACTGAAATTTTCTCTCGCTGATAAATCCAAATCTCGGCATAAAAACTCTTACGTCATTGCCTTCTTGGTGCATCTTCAGTGCCATCTTGTTCACCATCATCGCCATATTACTATCTTCCTGATATGGAAACATCTCTGTGGTGACGTATAAAATCTTTTGATTCGGCATAATATTTTTTTCTTCTCTATACAAAGACGGTTAATTATGCAAAAATACAAAAAAATAACCGAATTTCTTTTAATTAACAATTTTTTATAACTTTACCCTAAATACAATTTTTATGAAAGTTCTGAAAAGCAAAAAAACACTGATTGATTATGTTGAAAGACAGAGAGAAATGGGCAAAAAGATAGGATTTGCTCCTACAATGGGCGCACTTCACCAAGGTCACCTTTCTCTTTACAAAGCTGCTAAAAAGGAAAACGACGAAGTTATTTCTTCCATTTTTGTAAATCCCACCCAGTTTAACAATCCTGATGATTTTCAAAAGTACCCGAAAACCTTAGAAAAAGACATAGAACTTTTAGAAAAAGCAGGAGTAGACGCAGTTTACGTTCCTAATGTAGAAGAAATGTATCCAGATGGACTAAACAGCAAAAAATATGATTTCGACGGACTCGAAAACGAAATGGAAGGCAAATACAGACCAGGTCATTTTGACGGAGTAGGAACCATCGTAGAAGAACTTTTCAGACAAGTACAGCCACACAATGCTTACTTTGGCGAAAAAGATTACCAGCAATTAGCCATTATCAAAAAAATGGTAGAAAAAACAAAACTACCCGTAAAAATTCATGGAGTTCCGACTTTAAGAGAAGAAGATGGACTTGCCATGAGTTCTAGAAATGTAAGACTTACAGAAACCCAAAGAAAAGAAGCAACAATCATCTACGAAACACTTACAAAAGTAAAAGAATGGTTTAAAGTGATTTCTCTGGAAGAAATTAAACAAAGGGTGACTGATATTTTTAGAAATTCTAATTTCGAATTAGAATATTTTGTCATTGCAGATGAAGAAACGCTTAAAGAAGCAAATGCTATAGATGAAAATAAAGAATACAGAGCCTTTATCGTAGCGTATGCTGGTGAAGTAAGATTAATAGACAATATGCATTTAGGATAAAAAACAAATAAAAAGCCTTCAAGGTAACTTGAAGGCTTTTAAACACCAAATCACAAAATATTAATATGAAAAAAATTTACTTTCGTAAATTGTGACCTGGCTGGGATTCGAACCCAGGACCCATACATTAAAAGTGTATTGCTCTACCAGCTGAGCTACCAGGTCTTTGAAATTTAAAAAAATTTCTAAGTTTTTATTTTTTGCTCTTCGTGCCTACGACTGGACTCGAACCAGCACATCCTTAGGAAACCACCCCCTCAAGATGGCGTGTCTACCAATTTCACCACGTAGGCAAAAAAAATCCGTAAAGGATATACGGAATTTTGTTGTGACCTGGCTGGGATTCGAACCCAGGACCCATACATTAAAAGTGTATTGCTCTACCAGCTGAGCTACCAGGTCTCCTTAACATCTCTGTTAAAAAGTGGTGCAAAGATACGCCTTTTTTTAAATTCTCAAAATTTTTTAAGAACTTTGTGCAAAATAAAATTATGATTATTTCACTTGTAGGCTACATGGGGAGCGGTAAATCTCACATTTCCAAAATATTGGGAGAAAAAATAAATTTTAAAATTTTTGACCTCGACAAAGAAATTTCTAAGAAAAAAAACATGACTATACCCGAAATTTTTGAAAAAAAGGGTGAAATCTACTTTAGAAAGTCAGAAAAAGAAACTTTGGAAGAGCTTCTTGCCACCCAAGAAAATTGCATCATCAGTCTAGGTGGTGGCACTCCTGTGTATTATAATAACATGGAAATTCTTAATAATAATTCTATTACCATCTATCTCAGAGCAAATATTGGCACACTAGTTCAAAGATTATCTAAACAAAAAGAAAAAAGGCCTCTTATTGCGAGAATAAGTGATGAAGATTTACCAGAATTTATCGCCAAACACCTTTTTGAGAGAAATATTTTTTACAATAAAGCACAATATATTGTAGACACTGACCATAAAACGCCAGAAGAAATAGTAGAGGAAATTACTACTATTCTTCAGCTACATCCTTAAAGAAAGAATCCCAATCATCTTCTGTCACGGAAGTTTCATCATGGTCTGTCTCTAAGAAATCATCCATATCTCTTCTGTCTTTTTTGGTTGGCCTTCCTTCTCCTTTGGTACGATAATAATCCTGAGACATTTTTCTGAGTTTTAGCAATTCATATTGCTCTTTCTCGGTCATGTCTGCTACATGAAGGGCAACCAATTTGGCTCCTATTCTACTTTTGGGAATTTGTAAAACCTTAATTTTATAGTCGATTTGATTTTTTCTTATCTTGATAACATCTCCTTCTTTTACTTCTTTGGAAGATTTTACGGTATTTTCTCCTATAGAAACTCTATTTTTCTTAATTTCTTCGGCCGCGATATTTCTTGTTTTATAAAACCTAATACTCCATAAAAATTTATCAATTCTCATAATTTATTTATACTTTTGCAGTTATTGAAAATATCGAGCAATTTAATTAAACAAATCTAAAGGATAAAAAACTTATGAAAAAAATATTTTTGTTTCTTGCTTTAGCTTCTTTAGCTATCACATCATGTAATAATGATGATGACAATAACAGCACTACAGAAGAAGTGAGTATAGAAACTCAGAATACATATGATGATGAGGCCATTCAAAAATTTTTAAAAGACAACTATTTTGATTCTAGAGGAAATATCGTAGCATTTAGCAGTACTTCTACCACAGATGATAATGAAAAACCTCTATCTGATTACAATCCCGTAAAACTAAATTCTGGAGTAATTTATATCAGCAGATACACTCCTACCAATGGAAAAGCCATCGTAGCTACTGATAAAATAAAGTTAATGCACAACACTTATACGTATGTAGCTGTAAAAGGAAGCGATAATGTAGTGAAATTCGACTCGAAATACCCTTTTAGAACCACTATTATTACTACAGGAACACCAGAAATAGACCCAGCTTATTTTTACGTGAGAACGAGTGTTTTAAACAAGTACAACACAGACAATAGCACTACTAAAACCAGAGCATTCTATGAAATGGAAGGTTTCCAAGAGGCGATTAAAAATTTCCAAAGTTGTGAATTAAATGACACGGATAACTACAACTTACAAGGCGTAATTATAGTACCTTCTAGAGCTGCATTTGCAAGAGATGAACATTTTGCTTATTCTGCTTTTAGTTTCAGAAATAGAACATTTGTTTTCAACTTCCAAGTGTTTAAAACAGAAACGAGAACATCTGCAGAAGACTAAAAAAATATAACCGCCTAATTAGGCGGTTTTTTTATTCAAATATTTCTAAAATTACAGGCAAAGACTTAGGCGAATAAAATTCTGGAAAGTGCATTTTATAGTATTGTAAAATAGAATCTAATAATGGTTTTCTGTATTTTTTTTCAATTATAAAATCTTCTTCTATTTCTTTGTCTAAAATTTTCTTCCAGAGAAAAGATAGTTCTTCATCTACTTCTTTTTGTGAAATCTCTTCTTGAAAAATTCCTTTTTCAATATTTAAAAATTTTTCTCCGGATAACAATGGAGAAATTCCAAAAAACTGAAGCATCCTAATAAGAAAAAAATAATGTGCATGCATCTTTTTCTCTAAAATTTTCTGTTTAAAAAATTTAATTTCTTGATAAAGAACAACGTGCTGACTTTCATTCTTCAAAATTTGATTGAGAAAATCAGAAAGAAAGAAAATCACTGCGTTTTGATGAACATTTACCTCATCTGGTAATTTCTCGCTTAGTTCTACTTTTTTAATGGTAGGAAGATTGCCATGATGACTTGAAAAAGTAATTTCTAGCTCATTAAGTGGCGAGAGAAAAGCTTTCTTTTTGTTTTTAGCAGAATATATTCCTCTCATGAAAAACGACTGAAAACCGCTTTCTAATGTATAACAATGCAGAATAGCATCATAATCTCCGTATTTAATGTATGAGAGTAAAAATCCTGTGTTTTTATCCATTAATTCACCACTGCAATTTTAGCGGTAGCTTTATCGGTTCCATCTTCATTGGTCATTAAGACAAAATAAATTCCCGAAGCTACCCTTATACCTTTTTGATTATTGAGATTCCATTCGTAATAACCTCCTCTAGCTACTGCTTGATGCACTACGTTTCCTGCTGCATCTGTAATTCTAATATTGGTTTTTTCGGCAAGTCCTGTAATTTTTACATTTCCTCTGTATTGACTTGTAACGACTGGATTTGGATAAACTTTTATCTCAGAAAAATCACTAGAAACATTGATTACATCTCCTTGATACACCACAATTCCATCAAAGGTTACAAAATATACTTTTCCTGTTTTAGGGTCTACTTTTATATCTGTAACAATATCATTTGGCAATGGAGAATTTACTTTTGTAAAATGCGAAATGGTATTTTCGCCATTAGAACTGAGGTAAAATACGCCTCCTCCTTCTACAGAAACCCATTTTTGATTTCCTGAATCTACTTCTACCTGAAGAATCACCAAATCTTTAAAAAGCTCTTCTGGAATTCCGTTTTGAGTAATAACAATAGGCTCTGCTTTATTATCAGTATTATTAATTGCATTAGAAGCGTTTGGTAAAATTCTAAGACCTAATCTAGTTCCTATCCAAATGTCATCATTTTTATCTATCGCTGCTGAAACAGTTCCAGAAGCTGCCAATCCATTTTTTGAATTAATCAGTATGGTTTTATCATCTGAAAAACTAAGTGGTGTATTTTTATAATCAGAAATAATCAAACCTCCTGGATTATAGTAAGGAGATGGAATAAATAATTTGCCTTCTTTTACAAGTGGCTTCTGCATACTACCCGCAGAAATTAATGAATTAATAACAAACTGATCGGTAGATTTATCATAAACATAGACACCTTCTGTATATTTCTGATTTTGCAAAAGTCCAACGGAACAAAAAAGTTGATTATTTTCATCAAAAACACAACCTGCAGGTCTATTGTATAAATTATTAGAATCTGTTTGAGCATATGCCTTTACAAAGACATTATTCTCCATTTTATAAACTCCTTTTTGCCCTTGTACCCAAGAATAGTTAGTAAAGAAAACTTCGGAAGGTTTAGAAGGATTAGGAACTACATCTAAAATATTCCAAACGAAAGGAGAGCTTTTAAAATAATTGGGATAATTCCATTTATTACCATCAAAATGATAATATCCTAAACCTGTATAAAATGGACCATTATAACCATCTCTTCCTCCTGTAGAAACCCATATTTGATTATCTAACAAGCTAATCTTATACGAAACATTAGAGTAAGGTCCATCTGGTTTATAAGAGTTTTTAGATTCATCATAAATTCCAGAAAGTTTAGTTCCTGTATAAATTTGATTGTTTACTACGAAAGCCGTATTTACTTCTTCTGCGATATCTATTGTTTTTTGCAAAGTTCCTGTAAGTGTATACGCGTATACTTTGGTTTGGTCTGCAACAATAATTTGGGAATCCGTAATTTTAATGTCTTTAATTTTGGTAAAACTTTGCGGAATAGAATTTAAACTTCCCACATTACCATAATATACCGTATTGTTATTAGATAATACCAAAGTAGATTTAGAATCTATTTGTGTATAATTTCCTGCTACGGAATTCCAATTGCTGTACACCGAAAAAGTTACATCTATAGGATGATATTTAAGACTGGTTCCTGTAATCGCATAAACCGTATTGTCTTTTATGGTTGCTTCTAAAACTTTTTCGTAAGAAGTACCATTAAAAAAGAAACAAGTATCTCCAAATTCTTTTTTGGTAATGTTAAAAACAGAAACGCCATAACCTACAGAAATCACGGCTTTGTCTCCATTGATAGAAATATTATTAATCGTTTTACTTCCTGTGTAACTTTGAGAAAGCGGAATATCTACCACATACGTTACACCATCTGCAGTTACCACATCTAAATTACCAGATTTATAACCTATGATAGCTGTATTGGTTGCAGCGTCATAGTCAAACGCCGAAATTTTCACTTCGTGCAAACCATTGGCTTTAGAAAGTTTGGTGATTTCTCCTGAAATGGTGTTGTAATAAAAAACTCCATTTTCGGTTGCTGCAATGATTTTTCCGTCTTTTTCTTTGAAAGCCAAAACATTATTGTAAGAGAACAAATCGCTCCACTTACTATTGGTGCTTTGCGAAAACACTAAAAAATACGACAAAAGCAGTAAAAAGACTAATATATTTTTTTTCACCATCAATTTTTAACCTAAAATGCTATCATCTATAACTTGATTATTCCATGAAATATTTTGTAAGCTCTTGTTTTTGTCAAAATAAAAATCTATTCTTCCTAAAAGCAATCCAGCCCAACCTACTTGATTCACCAAAACGTTTTTGCCACTTTTATTGGTAAAAGATTGTGGTTCTGGTAAAAAAGTATGGGTGTGACCTCCTAAAATTAAATCAATATTATCTGTCTGAGCTGCTAATTTTTTATCAGAAATTTTATCCGCATCATCTCTATAATCATAACCAATGTGTGATAGACAAATTACCAAATCACAACCTTTTTCTTTTCTCAGAAAATCTGCGTAATGCTGTGCGATTTCTACTGGATTCAAATATTTAGTTTCCTGATATTGCTTCTTGCCCACCAATCCATCTAACTCTATTCCCACTCCGAAAAGACCAACTTTAATTCCATCTTTTTTGAAGATTTTATATTTTTCGGTTTTTCCATCAAGAATGGTATTGCTGAAATCGTAATTAGAAGTGATAAAAGGGAATTTAGCATTCGGTAAAGCCTTCAAGAATCCCTCTAAACCATTGTCGAAATCATGATTTCCCATAGTTGCAGCATCATAACCCATCATAGACATTAATTTAAATTCCAATTCGCCTCCATAAAAATTAAAATACGGTGTTCCTTGAAAAATATCTCCTGCATCTAATAACAGAACGTTTTTTTCTTGGCTTCTAATCTGCTGAATTAAAGTAGCACGTCTTGCAAAACCTCCCTGATTAGGATTTCTGGAGTAACTAGAATCAAACGGTTCTATTCTACTGTGTTGGTCATTGGTGTGTAAAACGGTCAATTTATAAGCCGCATTTTTATCTAGAAAACTTTTTTGACTGGCAAAAACTAAATTAGGCGCTAAAGAAAGTGCTAATGTTCCGCCTCCTACTGTTTTTAAAAATTCTTTTCTGTTCATTAGTTTTTCCCTTTAAAATTTAAACGAATGTCTTTATTAGCTTTTACTTCTGGATTTTTCTTGAAATATTCTAAAAACAAATCTCTCAATTTAATTCCTGTAGAAATGAGTTCTCCTTTGCTGAAAAACTTCATATTATCACCACCTAAAGCAAGATAATCAGACGTAGCGATGTAATAAACCTCATCATCTTCCACATTCTCGCCATCGATTAAGGCTTGATTGATTTTACCGTTTTCTGTTTCGATATAAAGATGAGAAACGGGGTTATTTTTCTGTGTTTCTAAATAATATTGAAATAAACCTCTTAAATCACTACCCTTCATTTTTACAATTACCACTTCATTTTCAAAAGGCATTACTTCGAAAACATGTTTGGTCAAAATATCTCCTGCTCCAATCGTAGAACGAATTCCGCCAATGTTAATTACCGCAGCATCTACATCAATATTATTTTTTTCTCCCCATTCTTCTGCTCCTTCATAAGTGAAATCTGCCAAAAGGTTCCCTAAATTGGAATTGTCTCCCGATTTATTAAGGTCTACAGAAGTATAAGAAATTTTAGAATTCATTTTTTTCTCCAACTCTGCTTTGTAAGGAGCAATAACGGAAACAAAATTCTGATTTTCTGCAATTTCAGAAGTGATAGAAGTATTTTTCTGCGGTTGAACTTGAGCCACTTGAAGTGGAGTTCTGCATGCAGAAGCAGTGAGCGCAACGATGGCCAACAACCAAATTTTATTTTTCATGATTTTATAAAAATTGTAATGCAAATATAATTGATTCTGTGTTATTATGAATAGATTTTTTTGCGGGTGTGAACCGAAGAAATTTGCGTAAAAAATAGCCCCGATTGCCTCTTTGTTTTTTTTATATTTTTAAAGGAATCGGCGAAACTCGTGCCTCGTTTTGAAGCGGAAATCCTTTTAAAATTTTCAGGTTTTTTCATTTTATGAAACCTGAGTGAAAAAATTTTAAAAGATTGCAGCGAATAGCGGGTCCAAAAGTGATGAGAATTAGTAAACTTCTTGCTCCTGAAAAAAATTTTTTCACTAATTTTGAACAAATTAATTTTTATAACACAATTTAACAATGAGTAACTTAAAAGGAGTAGGTGTAGCATTAGTAACACCTTTCAACGAAGATTTATCAGTAGATTTTGATTCGCTAACGAGATTAGTAGAATACAACATCGAAAACGGCACCAATTATTTAGTAGTTCTAGGAACCACAGCAGAAGCTGCTACTCTTTCTGCAGCAGAAAAACAAGAAGTTATAAAACACGTTATAAAGATTAATAATAAACGTTTACCATTGGTTTTAGGAATCGGTGGAAACAATACTCTAGAAGTTAAAAAACAAATTGAAGAAGCAGATTTAACGGATTTCGATGCAGTTCTATCAGTATCTCCTTACTATAACAAACCAAACCAAGAAGGACTTTATCAACATTACAAAATGCTAGCTTCTACGGGAAAACAAATTATTATTTATAACGTTCCGGGAAGAACTGGTCAAAACATAGAGGCTTCTACCACATTGCGTTTAGCGAATGAATTCCCTAATCTTTTTATGATTAAAGAAGCTGCACCAAACATCTTACAATATTTTGATATTTTAAGAAAAAAACCTGCAAATTTCTCTTTAGTTTCTGGAGATGATGAATATACACTTCCTGTAACTTTAGCGGGTGGAGACGGTGTAATTTCCGTAATTGGACAAGGTTATCCTAAGGAATTTTCTACGATGGTACAACTTGCTTTCGAAGGAAAAGTAAAAGAAGCTTATGAAATTCATAACAAATTGGTAGAAATCACCAGACTTATTTTTGCTGAAGGAAATCCTTGCGGAATTAAAACCGTTTTAGCAGAGAAAGGAATCATCAAAAACTACTTAAGACTGCCTCTAGTTGTTGCTTCTGAAGGTTTACAAGCCAAAATAAAAGCAGAAATGGCAAAAATTTAATCAGAAAAACAATTTTTTACTATATTGAGGCGCGATTTTTTCGCGTCTCAACTTTTATAAAAAAAAACAATCATAACTATATAAACTAAGAAAACTTTTATGGAGAAAACTGACATGAGAAACTACTCTTCTTCTTTCAGAGGAAAAGGTAGCGAATTTTTTGGCGTAGTTGTTATCAACTGGCTATTGACCGTTATTACTTTGGGATTATACTATCCTTGGGCAAAAGAAAGAACCCTAAAATATTTGTACGCAAATACTTACCTAGAAAATGACAGATTTCAATTTTCTGGAACGGGAAAAGAAATGTTCGTAGGTTTTATTAAAGTATTTGGAATGTTTTTATTCCTGTATTTAGCATTTTTATTTGCTGCACAATCACAAAACGCTGCGCTTTCTGTGATAATTCTTCTTTTATTCTATGCATTTATTTTAGGCATTATTCCTTTTGCTATTCACGGATTTTACAGATATAGAATGTCTAGAACTTCATGGAGAGGAATAAGATTTGGATACAGAGGAGACAGAAGCACTTTGGTAAAAATATATTTCAGAGATTTATTTTTGACCATTCTTACCTTCGGAATTTATAGCTCTTGGATGACAATTCACCTTAGAAATTACACCTTGAGCAATGTAAAATTTGGGAGCGCATCATTTAAACATCATGCAAATGGTGATGATTATTTTTTCCTTAATCTTAAAGGAATAATTTTAACCTATATTACGCTAGGAATTTACAGTTTTTGGTTCCAAAGAGACATCATTAACTTTTATTTTGACCATTTAAGTCTTCATCACAATGATAAAAAGGTTAAGTTCAAATCTCACCTTAGTGCAGGAGATATTTTTGAATTATTAATTATCAATTTAATTATTATTGTTTTCACGTTAGGATTAGGTTATGCTTTTGCAGAAGTGAGAACTTTAACTACTATGTTTTCTAAACTTCAGATTTATGGCGATATCGATTTAGATGCGATTCAACAGACTGAAGCAGAATACAAAAACGCTTTCGGAGACGAAGCATTAGATGTAATGGATTTAAGCGGAGTCATCTAAATGAGTTTTACTAAAGCATATGGTAAATATTTTGACGGCCATACTTCTAAACCCTATGATGTAGAGTTAGAAATATGGCCCGAAAAAAAAATTTCCTTTTTTTTTAATAATCGAAAGCTCAATTGGAATTTCGAGGAGGTTTCTTTTGAAAAAAATAGCGATACACTCTACATTACTAGAAAAGAGAATCATGCAGAGAGTTTGAGAATAGACAATCCTTACGTTATCAATCTTATTTACCAATCTGCTAAAAAATCTCGAAACATTTCTTGGTATCAAAACATTCTAGATTTAGGATTTAAATTCTATGCAATTGCCACTGTTACCGTAGTTGCTGCGATTGCTTTATTTTATGTTTTTGTGATTCCTTGGATGAGTGAGCGTGTTACCGAAATCACGCCAGTAGAATTTGACAATAAAATAGGAGATTCTCAATATAACCAGATGGAAAGTATTCTTGTAATAGACAAAAAAAAATCAAGAATCCTTCAAGAATTTGCTTCAAATATCGATTTTGAAACTTCCAGAAAACTGACTTTCAAAGTAGTGAATGACAGCGAAGTCAACGCTTATGCTTTACCCAATGGAACCATCTTGGTGCATTCAGGAATTTTAGATAAAATTTCTAATTATGAGCAGTTAGCTGCACTTCTTGGTCACGAAGCAACTCATGTGAAAGAAAGACACAGCATCAAAATTCTTTCCAGAGCTATTTCTGGCTACATCATCGTTTCTGCTGTAACTGGCGATGTAAACGGAATTATGTCTACTATTGCAGATAATGCCAATCAATTGAATAATCTATCTTATTCTAGAGATTTTGAAGAATCTTCTGATGCTGGAAGTTATCAGATTCTTAGAAAAAATAAAATCAATCCTAAAGGCTTAGAAGAACTTTTTTCGATTTTAAAAGAAAAGGAAGGCCTAGAAATTCCTAAAATCCTTTCTACACATCCTATTACGAATGACAGAATCAATTTTGCCAAAAAATTGATTCATCAAAACGAATATACTTCTATTCCGCATCAAGAATTAGAACAACTTTTTACTGAACTCAAAAAATGATAAAAAAATCCATCATAAAAGACATTCCATTAATTCAAGATTTAGCAGAAAAATCTTGGAGAAGTCACTATCCAGGAATTATTTCTCATGAACAAATAGATTTTATGCTGGATTTAATGTATTCTGAAGAAGAAATTACCCGTCAATTTAATAATCCCAATTATCATTATTATCTTTTGGGTGATGCAGAAAATTTCTATGGAATTATGGGCTTCGAAAATCATTATGAAGAAAACACTACTAAACTCCATAGAATCTACATTACCGAAGAAGGAAAAGGAAAAGGTCTAGGAAAAGAAGCCATTCAATTTCTAAAAAATCAAATTCTAAAAATGGGTGACCAAAGAATTATCCTTGCCGTAAATAAGCAAAATCCATCTTATCATTTTTATCTTTCTCAAGGCTTCAAAGTCTATGAAGAAGGCGTTTTTGACATTGGAAATGGCTTCGTAATGGATGATTACTTGATGGAATGGAATGCATAAATTATTATATCTTTAACACTTCATAGACATTCTCTATTAATTTTTTCACTAACTTTGTGAAATATTCAGATGAAAAGACATTTTTCAATATTTCTCTTAACAATTTACCTCTTTAGTTTTACAGAGGTCAAAGAAGTATTGAAAATTCCTGCATTAATCGAACATTATCAGGAACATAAATCTGAAAATAAAAACATCAGTATTGTTGGGTTTATCGCGCTTCATTATTTAAGTGGTAGCCAAAAAGACAGTGACTATGAAAAAGACATGAAACTGCCTTTTAAAGCCCATGAAATTTCTTCCGTTAGCTTTGCAATCCAAGATTTACCTAAATCTTTTGAGCTGAATTTAACTCAAACTAAAAAGTTTTTTGAAGAAAAAAACCAGAACTTTCATTACGCTGAAAGTTTTATCAATCCACATTTACTTTCATTTTTTCAACCGCCAGAGCTGGTTTAATTTATTGGTATAGAAAACTCATTACTATTTGGTTTTGAGACGTTTCACTCTATAAATTAAATTAAAATGCTTAACAAAATCATAGAATTTTCCATCAAGAATAAACTGATTATCGCTTTATTCACACTTGGATTAATCATTTATGGAATATTTGAGGTAAGAAAATTACCTATCGATGCGGTACCCGATATTACAGACAATCAAGTACAGATTATTACCGTTTCCCCAAGTTTGGGAGCGCCAGATGTAGAAAGATTCATCACTTTTCCGCTAGAACAAGCTAATAATAACATTGCAGGAATTAAACAAATGCGTAGTTTTTCGCGTTTCGGACTTTCTGTAATTACTATTGTTTTTAAAGATGAAGTAGATTTACATTGGGCACGTCAACAAGTTGCAGAAAGGCTTCAGCAAGTTTCTAAAGATATTCCTACCAGCTTGGGAACGCCTTCTATGGCTCCGATTTCTACAGGTTTAGGAGAAATTTATCAATATGTAGTTCGCCCGAAAAAAGGTTATGAACACCGTTACAATGCGATGCAACTCAGAACTATTCAAGATTGGATTGTTCGCAGACAATTACTAGGAACGGAAGGAGTTGCAGATGTAGCGAGTTTTGGTGGAGATTTAAAACAATATGAAGTTGCTGTAAATCCTTCTCAACTGAAATCTATGGGTGTAACCATGACCGAAGTTTTTGATGCATTACAAAAGAACAATCAAAATACTGGTGGCGCTTATATAGAAAAAGGTCCGAGTGTTCTATTTATCAGAACCGAAGGATTAATGGGAAAAATTACAGATATTGAAAACACTGTAGTTAAAAATTTAGAAGACGGAACTCCAATTTTGATTAAAAACATTGGAACCGTACAATACGGAAAAGCCATCAGATACGGCGCAATGACCTACAACGGAGAAGGAGAAGTTGCAGGAGCTGTGGTGATGATGATGAAAGGAGAAAACTCAAACGAAGTCATTAAAAAAGTAAAAACAAGAATAGAAGAAATCCAAAAAACTTTACCAGAAGGCGTAAAAATAGATGCATTCTTAGACCGAACCAAAATGGTAAATAATGCCATCGGAACAGTTGAGAAAAACCTTTTAGAAGGTGCACTAATTGTAGTTTTCGTATTGGTATTATTCCTCGGAAATCTGCGTGCTGGATTTTTGGTAGCTTCTGTTATTCCGCTCTCCATGCTTTTTGCCATCATTATGATGAATATTTTTGGAGTTTCAGGGAATTTAATGAGTTTAGGCGCATTAGATTTCGGATTAATTGTAGATGGTGCCGTCATCATTGTAGAAGCGGTTTTGCATAGATTACAACATTTAAAAGTTTATCAAAATCAAAGCATTTCTCAAACCATGATGGATGACGAAGTCTATACTTCTTCCAGCAAAATGATGAATTCTGCGGTGTTTGGACAAATTATTATCCTTATCGTTTATTTACCGATTCTCACTTTAGAAGGTGTAGAAGGCAAAATGTTTATTCCGATGGCGCAAACTGTAATTTTTGCATTATTGGGAGCATTTATTCTTTCTTTAACCTATATCCCGATGATGAGCTCTCTTGTTTTGTCTAAAAAAATTGACAATAAAAAGACCATTTCGGATAAAATGATTGAAAAAATTGAGAAAAACTACGATAAATCATTAGAAAGAGTTTTAAAAATTCCTAATTTAATATTCTTCGGGATTGTTGGTGTATTTTTCTTTGCAGTCTTTATAATGACCAGATTAGGAGGAGAATTTATTCCTAGTCTTCCTGAAGGAGATTTTGCAGTAGATACAAGAGTTTTACCTGGTAGTAATCTGAAAACTTCTACAGATGCTGTTCAAAAGTCATCACAGATTTTAATGAAAAAATTCCCAGAAATTGAAAAAATTGTAGGGAAAACAGGAAGCTCCGAAATCCCAACCGATCCTATGCCAATTGACGCGAGTGATATGATGATCATCTTAAAACCTCGTGCTGAATGGACTTCTGCAACAACTTATGATGAACTTTCGGAAAAAATGTCCGCCGAATTGAAGAAAAATATGATTGGCGTGACTTACTCTTTCCAATATCCTGTTGCAATGAGATTTAACGAATTAATGACAGGAGCAAGACAAGACGTAGTTTGTAAAATTTTTGGAGAAAATCTTGACACCTTAAAAGTTTATGCTGAAAAATTAGGTCAAATTTCCAAAAAAATTGAAGGCGCACAAAACATTTATGTAGAGCCTGTTTCAGGAATGCCACAGATTGTGATTACTTACAAACGTGAAACCATGTCACAGTTTGGGCTTAATGTAAGTGATGTAAATAATATCGTTAATACGGCTTTTGCAGGACAAGCTACAGGCTCTGTATTCGAAGGAGAAAAGAAATTTGATTTGGTCGTTCGCTTAGATGGAAACCAAAGAAAAAATGTAGACGATGTCAATAATCTACTCATCTCTACTCCTTCTGGAATTGAAATTCCACTCAGCACAGTTGCAAATGTGGAATTAAAGGAAAGCATTAACCAAATTCAGCGTGAAAATGCTCAGCGAAGAATCATCGTTGGTTTTAATGTAAGAAACCGAGATATACAGTCTACGGTAGAAAATTTACAACAAAATGTAGAAAAACAACTGAAACTTCCTGCTGGTTATTCCATAAAATATGGTGGAACTTTTGAAAATCTTCAACAAGCGAAATCACGTTTAGCAATAGCCGTTCCGGTGAGTTTATTATTAATTTTACTGATGCTGTATTTTGCATTTAATTCAGTAAAATACGGATTGCTCATCTTCTCTGCCATTCCGCTTTCCGCGATTGGAGGAATTCTCTCACTTTGGTTAAGAGATATGAATTTCAGTATTTCTGCGGGAGTTGGTTTCATTGCATTATTTGGGGTAGCGGTTTTAAATGGTATTGTTCTTATTTCGGAATTTAACCGCCAAAAAACAATACAACCAGATTTAAAAACTGCAGTAATCATAGGTGGTAGAACGAGATTAAGACCCGTTTTAATGACTGCATTTGTTGCATCTTTAGGATTTTTGCCAATGGCAATTTCTACAGGTGAAGGTGCAGAAGTTCAGAGACCACTCGCTACAGTTGTAATTGGTGGTTTATTATTAGCCACTTACCTTACACTTTATCTATTGCCAGTAATGTACATTTGGTTCGAAAAACACTTCCCAGACACTCGTAGAAATTTACATGAAATGAGTGATGACGAAGATGGTTATCAGTTATAATGAAGGATGAAGGATGAAGGATGAAGGATGAAAATTAATAAATTTAGATGATCCTTTGCGTTCTTAGACTATTCTATAACATATTAAAAAAAATCTTCGCGCTCTTTGCGTTAAAATTAATTTAAAATGAAAGATAAATTTTTAAAAATATTCACTTTTCTAATTTTTGGAATAGGATTTTCACAAACTCCTATTTCACTAGAAAGTGCCATCAATAAAGCCCTGAACAATAACTTAGTCATCAAAGACGGAACATTAAAGGTACAATACCAAGAAAAAATGCAACGTTCTGCTACCGTTATTGACCCATTGATGATTTCAGGAGAAATCGGGCAAATGAATTCAGCTTATGTTGACAATAAATTTTCGGTTTCTCAAACGATTAGATTGCCAAAATTTTACAACAGTCAGAAGAAAGTTTTAGCAGAAGAATATAAAAATTCTACGCTACAATTGGATGTTCATAAATGGCAAATCAAAAAAGAAATTTCTTTGATTTACAATGAGTTAAAATATCTAGACGAGAAGAAAAAACTGCTCAAAAAAGCAGACAGCATCTTTTCTCAATATTACAAAAGAGCAGAACTCAGACTGAAAAAAGGAGAAAGCAATCTTCTAGAAAAAGCGACTGCCGAAAACTTGAGAAGTCAAGCAGAATTACAACTCAATGCACTCGAAAAAGACAGAGAAATAGCTTTGCAGAAATTTAATTTCCTCATCAATGACGGAACTTTTTACCAAAATGATAAAGAAAAATACACTGTTTTAGACGTAAATAACCTTGGCGAAAATTTCTCTGGAAATCCAATTATTTTAAAACAATTGGAGCAAGAAAAAAACATTCAAAATGCTAAACTTTTAGCTGAAAAATCTAAGCTTACTCCAAGTTTTAACATTGGTTACAACAATATGTCTATGTACGGAAATGGTGCAGATGATAAGTTCTATGAGCGTTCGGCAAGATTTCACTCTGGTATGGTCGGAATAGGTTTACCTGTTTTTAATTCAGCACAAAAATCAGTGATTGAAGCTCAGAAAATCAACCAACAAATCGCTGAAAATAATTATCAGCTGGGTTCATTGAAACTGAAAAATCAATACACACAGAACTTTAATCTTTATCAAAAACTAACGAACGAGATTTCTTACTATCAAAAAACAGGTTTGGCAAACAGCGAAAGCATCTTAAAAACCGCCAATAACCAGTATTATAACGGAGAAATCAATTATTTAGAATGGACTCTTTTAGTAAATCAAGCATTTGAAATTGAAAACAAATACACAGATCGATTAAAAGAACTCAATGACATTATTATAGAAATCAACGCGCTGAAAAGCGAAAATTAATTAAAAGATGAAAAAATTTACCGCAACACATAGAATTATACATTGGGTTATCGCAATTTCAATGTTCGTATTATTAGCCACTGGATTTTTAAGAATGTATTGGATGGGCAGAAAAACCATTTCTGCTGCTATCAATAACGAACTTACCGCTAAAGGTTTAGCATTACCAGAAGAAAGCGTTCGTGCTATTGCAAAATCCATTATCAATCCAATGTTTGAGTGGCACGTTAACTTTGCTTATATATTGGTTTTTGCTTTTGTTTTAAGGATAATTTATATGTTGGTAAAAGGCATTAAATTCCCTAATCCTTTTTCTAAAACGGCTTCTGGAAAAGAAAAATTCCAAGGAACTATTTATTTTATTTTCTACATTTTAGTGGCGGTAGAAGCTGCAACAGGTATGATGCTAAAATTTGAATTAGCCGGAGAAGACATTCTAGAAAAAGCCGAAGAAATTCACAAACTAGCCATTTATTGGATGCCAGGATTCATCGTCCTTCATTTTGTAGGAATTACCATTGCCGAATTGACCAACAAAAAAGGAATTGTTTCTAAAATGATTGGAGGAGAATAATCCTTAATCAAATGAAAATTTTAATTTTTTTAAGCAAAAAATGAATCAAAAATGAAAAAAATAATTTCAATTATAACGATAACTCTTCTACTCTTTTCTTGTGGCAAAAAAGAAGAAACTGCCAAAGAAGAATTTGAAGTAGTAGCCGCTGAAAACCAAATTACACTCAACGATAACCAAATCAAAAATGCGGGTATAGAAACAGGAAATTTAGGATACGAAGATATTTCAGCAAAAATTATATTAAATGGAGCGATAGATGTTCCGCCACAGAATTTAGCAAGCGTTTCTGCACCAAGTGGTGGTTATGTGCGTTTTATTCGTCATATGCCAGGAATGCACGTAGACAAAGGCGAAACCTTAGCTGTTTTAGAAGATCCACAGATTGTTCAGTTGCAGCAGGATTATCTTTTGGCAAAATCTAATTTAGGTTACGCACAAAAAGATTATGCTAGACAAAGTGAATTAAATCAAAGCAAAGCCGCATCAGATAAAGCGATGCAACTCGCCCAAACTGAAGCTCAAAATCAAAATATTTTGATGAGAGGAATGGCCGAAAAACTGAGAGCTCTTGGAATAAATCCAAATAACTTGAACGCTGGAAATATCAAAAGAAGTGTAGCCGTTACATCACCAGTTTCTGGTTATATTTCTAGTGTAAATGTGAAAATGGGACAATATGTTTCGCCTACAGAAAGACTTTTTGACGTAGTAAACACGGATGATATTCATCTTGCACTAAAGGTTTTTGAAAAAGATTTGAATAAAATTGCTTTGAACCAAAGAGTTTTTGCTTATACCAATCAAAATCCTGATAAAAAATACGCCGCAAATATCATTTTAATTGGCAGAGATTTTCAGCCAGACAAATCGGTGATTATTCATTGTCATTTTATAGAATATGATAAGAGTTTAATTCCTGGAACTTACATGAATGCAGAAGTAGAAACCCAAACTGAAACCGGTAACACTGTTCCAGACGATGCAGTAGTTACTTGGGAAGGCAAACAATATATTTTTGAACAAGTACAACCAAAAACCTATAAAATGTTTCTTGTAACCATAGGAAATTCGGAAAATGGTAGAACAGAAATTTTGAACCTTGACGAAAAGGCTAAAAACAAGAAATTTGTAACGAAAGGAGCATATTATCTATTGATGGGACTTAAAAATGTAGAAGAATAAATATTTTCTAAAACATTTTTATAATAATTACACAATTTACAACGTTACAATTAAAAATTTAAATAAATGAGAACTAAAAAGGTAATATTCAGCATATTACTACTCTTCAGCCTATTCGTTTTTTCACAAGAAAAATTTAGTAAGTTTCAGCAAATTAAAGACGCTGCTCAACAAGAAAACAAAAGTATTCTACTCAAATTTTCAGGCTCAGATTGGTGCATCCCATGTATTAAGTTGCAAAAAAAAGTGATTGATGACCCTATTTTCCAAGAGTATATTTCTAAAAAACTAGTCTATGTAGAAGCAGATTTCCCTAGAAAAAAAGGGAAATTAAGTGCCAATATCATTACAAGAAATAAAGAATTAGCAGACATTTACAATAAACAAGGCGTTTTTCCTAAAATGGTCTTATTGAATGCTAATGGCAAAATTCTAAAAACTTGGGAAGGTTTTGATAATGCGACTGTAAATACGATGATTCAAGAAATTAATCAATCTACTGGTAAATAATATGCAAAAAAAACTGACCCAACTTTTGATGGGAAATCGGTTTGAAATTACTGTAGAAGCCAAAACAGATGCAGAAGCAGATTTTTTTCTAAAAAAAGCGGTAGAAGAAATTTCTAGAATAGAAGCATTACTCTCTACTTATCAATCTACCAGCGAAACCAATCTCATCAATGAAAATGCAGGAATAAAACCAGTAAAAGTGAGTGATGAAACTTTTTCAATTATCGCAAGGTCTAAGAAAATTTCTGAAATTACTCAAGGTGCTTTTGATATTACTTACGGCTCTATTGATAAGCGTTTTTGGAATTTTGACACCGAAATGACATCGCTTCCAGATGAAGATTTGGCTCAAAAAAGCATCGCTTTAATTGATTACAGAAATATAGAACTCAATGCAGAGTACAAAACTGTTTTCCTCAAAAATAAAGGAATGAGAATTGGTTTTGGAGGCATTGGAAAAGGCTATGCTGCAGAAAAAGCCAAAATCCTACTAAAAAGTCTTGGCGTAAAAGCAGGAATTATCAATGCTTCAGGAGATTTATCTTGTTGGGGAGTCCCCGAAAACGGAAAATCTTGGACCATAGGAATTGCGCATCCTGATTTTTCGGGAATGCCATTTTCTACCCTTGAAGTAACAGATTTAGCCATCGCAACATCTGGAAATTATGAAAAATTCGTGATGATAGATGGCAAAAAATATTCGCATACCATAGACCCAAAAACAGGATTTCCTATTCACGGAATTAAAAGCGTAACAGTAATTAGTCCAAACGCAGAAATTTCTGATGCTTTCGCAACACCTATTTCGATTATGGGCATAAAAGCTGGACTTTCTTTGATTAATCAAATGAAAGATATAGAATGCATCATCATAGATGATGATAACAATATTTATTACTCAGAAAACATCAAAATCATATAAAAATGAACTCTATTAAAGTATTTTTTGCACTATTCTTCGTCTCGATAATGGTGCACAACTGCGTTTCTGTAAAAGAATACGAAAAAAACTATGTGAACGATAGTGAAATGCAACTTTCTACCAAAAAATCTGCAAAAACAGAAAATAATTTTCTTTTATACAGAGAAGCAGCTTCTGGTGCAGATGGTGGAAAAAACGGTGGCGGTTGCGGTTGCAACTAAGTAAATTACGAATCTATACAATCATTAACGATGAAAAAAAGCATATTATCCGTACTTTTACTAGCCATCACTTTTGGTTTCTTTGGAAAATCAAAAGCACAAGAAAAAGACTCACTTTACGAAGCGAGAAAACTGAAAATTGACGAAATTAACTTTGTATCAGGATATTACACTCAAGAAGGTGAACACTCTTCCATTGGTGGAGGAAAAGGTGATGAAGCTTTGACCAATATTTCTAATTCTATACAGGTAAGATTACTTAAAAACAGTCAAAAATATGAACATAGACTAGACGTTGCTGTAGCAGTAGACCATCACACTTCTGCTTCTACCAAATTAATTAATAATGTTCCAGATGGTTCCCCTACCAATATATATTCTGGAAAAATAAGTGCCAAAACTGCTGCTTCTAGTGGAACTAGCGGAGTTACTGGTGCTTCTTCTAAATTTGTAGGTTGGAGAATTTATCCTTCTATTAATTATTTTGCTAAAAATTTAGAACGAAATACTACTTATGGAATTGGAGCTTACTATTCCAGAGAATTTGACTATCAATCCATTGGTGGTGAACTTTCTTTTGTAAAATCGTCTCAAGATAATAATGCTGAGTTCAGTGTAAAAGCAATGGCATTTTTTGACCAAAGATTAGAAATTTTACCAGTAGAACTTAGACCAGTTAATGCAGGAGTAAACAACAAAAAAGCTGACGATGACGAAGACGAACATGAAGGAGGCGATGATAATTACAAACTTTGGAATAAAAATTCTTATAGTGTAAACTTTGCGTATTCTCAAATTATCAATCCAAGGTTACAAGTTTCATTGTTGGCAGATTTTGCATTTCAAGATGGTTTACTTTCTATTCCTTATAACAGAGTTTACTTTACCAATAATACTGTCTCCAGCGAAAAATTGCCCATGCAAAGAATGAAAATCCCCTTAGGAATGAGGCTCAATTATTTCTTGGGCGAAACATTTATTTTCAGAACCTATTATCGATATTTCTTTGATGATTGGGGAATCAAAGCACATACTGCACAATTAGAAATCCCGATAAAAATTTCGCCATTTGTTTCATTAAGTCCTTTTTACAGATATCATCATCAGACCAGTAATGATTATTTTAAACCTTACGGACAACACAATCCTGACGAAAAATATTATTCTTCAGACTATGATTTATCTAGTTTTAATAGCCAAAACATTGGGTTAAATCTTCATTATTTACCTTTAGAATCTAAGATTTTTAAAAGTGTAGATTTCAGATATAGTTTTTATAAAAGAAGTGAAGGTTTATCAGCACATAATCTTACATTTGCTATAACCTTTAAATAACCATCTCAAAATGAACTTAAAAAACATCCAAACCGAAGTAGATGCTTCTTTTCTGTACGGTTTATTAGCAGAGAAAGAAGAAGACCAAAATGTTAAAGAGATTTTCTCACAAATGTCTGCCATCGAAAAATCTCACGCAGTAGCATTTTTACAGAAAGTAGGACTCACGGAAAAAGACATGCCAGAGCCTTCTACCAGAGCAAAAATTTTAAAAAAAATTGGAGGAATTTTAGGTTATGATTATGTTTTAGGAACTTTATTAGACACAGAAAAATCACTTTCTCATTCCATCGGAAAAGCCAGAGTTAATACAAAAACTCAAGCATCTATTTCGGATACTGCCCACGTGAAAATTTTAGAAAATATTCTTCAAAATAATCCTAAAATCGGTGGAAATGCACTTTCTCGTTTTGAAAAAAGACATCGTTCTGTTGGCGGAAACGCACTTAGAGCAGCTGTTTTAGGGGGAAATGACGGTTTAATTTCCAACTTTTCATTAATTATGGGAGTTGCAGGAGCAAGTAGCGGACAAAAAGAAGTACTGCTCGCAGGTTTAGCTGGGCTTTTGGCAGGTTCATTGTCTATGGCATTAGGAGAATGGATTTCGGTACAGAGTTCCAAAGAATTATACGAAAACCAAATGTCTCTAGAAATGGATGAGCTAGAAGTAAACCCTGAAGGAGAATTAAAAGAAATAGAATTGATTTACAGAGCGAAAGGAATTCCTGCGGAACAAGCTGCAAAAATGGCAACAGAACTCATGAATGACAAAAATTCTGCACATCAGTTTTTGGTAAAAGAAGAATTAGGAATCAATACTGAAGAACTGAAAGGATCTGCCATGGAAGCAGCGATTTCTTCTTTTGTATTATTTGCAATTGGAGCCATTTTACCACTTTTCCCGTTTTTCTTTTTAGGAGGAACTCCAGCAATTATTGCAAGTGCTATCTCTAGTTCCGTTGGTTTATTTTTAATCGGTTCTGCCATTACACTTTTCACAGGAAAGAGCATTTGGTATTCTGGTTTCAGACAAGTCATTTTCGGATTATTAGCAGCAGCAATCACTTTCGGAATCGGTAAATTAATTGGCGTTTCGGTGATAGGATAAAATTTTAAAACATTTCAACTCAATTTTTAAAAATGCCGTGACAAAATTCATGGCATTTTTTTTCAAAAAAACACTCTTATAGTTCTTCAATAAAGGATTTTTTGTAAATTAGTCCTATGAAAAAACTAATAATCACTGCCCTGATTTTATTGAGCTATCAAGCGGAAGCTCAAATCAAAGCGGTAACTGACGAAGGAAAAGAAGTGGTTCTATTTGATAATGGAACTTGGAAATTTGCTAACGACAGTGACGCAAAAGTTCTAGAAACCATCACTACCAATGAAACTCCATTTACTAAAGATAAAACCTCTACATTTTTATACCGAAGCAAAAAAGTAAATGCAGGAGTTTATGTAAATCCTAAAATATGGAAATTTACTGACGCTTTTAAAACACCAGTTTTAGAATACGCATTTATTAATAATTTAAATTCAAATCTATTTGGAATTTTCACTTCTGAAACAGTAGAAGTTGGAACACTAAAAAACCTAAAAGAATTACTTGTAACAACTACCCAAAGCAGAGCAGATTATTTCAGACTAAAAGAGTCTGAATATAGAACTGTAAATGGCTTAAAAGTGCTTTATCTTAGGTACTTAGTAAATGCAAAAGGTTTAGATTTTGAATATCAAACATATGCATATGTTACAGACAATGGTTATTGCTCAATTACAGCTTATTCTTTTTCAAAATATTTTGATCAATATAAAAAAGAATTAGATCAATACATTAATGGTTTGGTAGAAGTGAAAAAAGCAGAAGGCACTCAAACAGTAGAAGTATATACATCACCACCTCCAGCAAAAATTAAAAGTAAAAATTAAGAGATTTTCCCCCATTTATTTTTGCCTTTGTACTGCTTAACATAGTAATTTCTAAGGCTTTGATGCTCTGCAAGCTGTAGATTTCCGTCTATTTTTAGTAAGTGTTCTACAGTTTCTTTTGCTGCTTTTATGATATTACCATCATTTACCAAATCTAGGCGTTTAAAATCTACCATTCCGCTTTGTTGAGTTCCCAGAATATCTCCAGGACCGCGCAATTGCATGTCGACTTCAGAAATTTTAAAACCGTCATTGGTTTCGCACATGGTTTTGATGCGTTTTCTGGATTCTGCGGAAAGTTTATCGCCCGTCATCAGAATACAATAGCTTTGTTCTGCTCCTCTTCCTACTCTACCACGAAGCTGGTGCAACTGTGAAAGCCCAAATCTTTCGGCACTTTCTATGACCATTACTGAAGCATTCGGAACATTTACGCCTACTTCTATTACGGTAGTTGCGACCATAATATCTGCTTTTCCTTTGGCAAAATAATTCATGGCTGCATCTTTTTCATCGGGTTTCATTTTCCCGTGAAGCATGGTTGTATTATAATCTGGAAGCGGAAAAATTTCTGAAATATGCTCAAAGCCTTCCATCAAATTTTTATAATCTAGCGTTTCAGATTCTTCAATTAATGGATATACAAAATACACTTGTCTGCCTTTGGCAATTTCTTCTTTGGCAAAACCATAAACAGAATTTCTATCTTTTTCTCTTCTATGAGCTGTTATAATGGGTTTTCTACCAACAGGCATTTCATCAATTACCGAAACATCTAAATCGGAATAATAACTCATCGCTAGAGTTCTAGGAATCGGAGTTGCCGTCATCACCAAAATATGCGGTGCAATTTTATTTTTAGCCCAAAGTTTCGCACGTTGTGCTACTCCAAATCGATGCTGTTCATCAATAATTGCCAATCCTAAATTTTTGAACCGAACAATGTCTTCTAAAACCGCGTGAGTTCCTACTAAAATCGAAAGTTCGCCGTTTAAAAGTTCTTCATGAATCACTTTTCTTTCGGCGGTTTTGGTAGAGCCTGTGAGTAATCTTACTTTAACATCCGTTTCCTTCAATAAATCTGCAATTGAATTAAAATGTTGAGTTGCCAAAATTTCTGTAGGCGCCATCATACAACTTTGGAAACCATTATCCATCGCTAAAAGCATCGCCAAAAGTGCCACCATCGTTTTACCAGAACCTACATCTCCTTGCAATAATCGGTTCATCTGAATAGGCTTTTTCAAATCATTTCTGATTTCTTTCAGCACTCTTTTTTGAGCATTGGTCAATTCAAAAGGAAGGAAATTTTCGTAGAAATTATTGAAATTTTCGCCTACTATCGGAAAAGGATTCCCAATGGTAAAACTTTTGTTGTAATTTTTTTTGAGACCGTAACCCAACTGAAAAAAGAACGCTTCTTCAAATTTCAATCTTCTGTCTGCATGTTTGGCAAAATCTGCATTTTGCGGAAAATGGATGTTAAGATACGCTTGTTGACGACTCATGAGTTTCAGAGATTTCATGAGGGAAACTGGCAAATTTTCTTCTATCAACTGAGGAATCTGCGAAATGATGTTGGCTTGAACCGTTTGAAAAAATTTCTGGTTTAGTCCACGTTTCGTCAATTTTTCTGAACTTGGATAAATAGGTCTGAGTCTTTCTTCTGCCGATTTTTTATCTTCTAATTCAATTTCTGGATGCGGCATAGAAAAACTATGGTTAAACTCCTGAACTCTCCCAAAAATATAGATTTCTCGGTTTACGGGAATCTGTTCTTTCATCCAATTAGAATACTGAAACCAAACTACATCTAGTGTTCCTGTTCCGTCTGTAAATTTCCCCGAAAGTCGTTTTTTTCCTTTGGCATAAGTAATTTCCTGCAATTCTGTAATCCTACCTTTCAGTTGAATTTCTACATTATCTTCCTTAATATCTGCAATTTTGTAGACTTTCGATTTATCTAAATATCTTATCGGAAAAAAATGCAAAAAATCTTCCACCGTTCTAATATCTAAGACATTAGCAATCAGTTTGGCACGTTCTGTACCAATTCCTTTTAAAAATTCTATGGAAGTGTCTAATGTCAATGTGAATTTGCTTTGCAGTGAACTGTGAGTTTTACGATGTGAAATTAATGAAATTTAAAGAAATTATTAGCTCTTCTTTTTTTAAGAATAAAAAATTCCAAGTATCAATCCAATAATACCACCAATAAAACTAAATATATCCATAGACCCAACCGCAATATAGTTTTCAAAATGTTGTAAATTATCAGGAATGAAACACCAATCTACAAAAAAAGATTTGGAAAGTTTAGATAAAAATATAATGCCTAAAAATAATCCTATTAATTCAGAAATAATTGTGATTAAAACTGCAATCATAATTGCTACAAAAGAAGTTTGAAATAATTTCTTCCAAGAACTTTGAATTAAATTAAAAAATCCAAAAACCACCCCTGAAATAAATGGAAGCCACCATGTTGAGAAAAAAGCAATTAATGATACAAAGACTCTTGGATGTATAATTCTATCACCATCCTCATTTACAAGACCATATTGTAAAAATCTATATTTTGTATAATATTCGTTGGAAATAGAATATGAAATATGGTCATGAATCATTCCATAAATTCCCGCCAATAATGCTGCCATTATAGAAACTAAAAATACGGCGAGAGTTTTTTTTACATCAAACTTTTTCACTTTTTATTTTTTCTAAAATTAAGAAAAGACCTTCAATAATGAAAGTCTTTTTTATTATGTTTTGGCTAAAGCCAAATTGATTTTTATGATTTGTTAAACGGAAAAATAACCGTTTCAATTTTACATGAAAGTAACTCGCATTTAAAATATACTTTTCATGCACTCTTCATGAGCTATCTACGGAGTATCTATGAACCACCTATGCTATATCCAAATTGGGGAGTCAGAATAAATTGAATTTTAAACAATAGCGTCCTAAATAAAAAAATAAGAAGGAATTAAAGTAACTCAAAGTATCTTTGAGGTTGTACAACAAAAAAAC
>NZ_JASMRM010000016.1:0-67946 GCF_041431305.1 Cloacibacterium sp. Arc13 | reverse complement strand
TTCGCTTTAAATAAAGCATTTCTTGTTGTTCTTGCATAACGATGTTTTTTTGTGTATCGCTATTTCAGGACTAGACATTTAAATAATAAAAAAAACCACTCTTTTAAAGAGTGGTTTTTTCTGTATAACGTTGCTTATTTATACTTATTCTAAATAAATAAACTAAGATATGATAATATGTTAAAAATAATAAAAATAAATTTATCTTATTTGTGTTTTTTTTAAAAAAAACTTATTTCATTTTTTATTTTGCAATTTATTAAAATTCAAAAGGAAATAAAATATGTTCTAAATTCTAAATTAAGTGATTGAAATTTGGATATGTTAAAATTTATTAACACTTTTGTTTATTAAAATATTAAATATTGTTAATATGAATGTAAAATTAAAAGTGTTAACAGCAGGTGTCCTTTTTTTTATGGGAGCAGATGCTGTTTTAGCACAAAAGACAAAAAAAGACAGTATAACTAAGGAAAAACAAATTGAAGAAGTGGTGATTTTGGGCTATAATAAGACAGCTACAAAATCAAAAGATGTAACTGCTTCGACAACAGTTTCTTCAGAGAAATTTGAGAATAGACCTACAACGTCATTCTTAAATTCATTACAAGGTGAAGCACCTGGTATAACGATTAATGCGTCCTCTGGACAGCCTGGCTCAGGAAAAATTGATGTCATTATTAGAGGGGTAGGCTCTCTTAGCGCTGGTTCCGAACCTCTTTATGTAATTGATGGTATGATTTCTAATGCAACTCAGTTTAGAAATCTCAATGATAGTGATATCGAAACCGCATCGGTATTAAGAGACGCTGCTGCGACTGCTATTTATGGTAATAGAGCGGCTAATGGAGTGGTGGTGATTACTACTAAAAAAGGTAAATTTAATGCGCCAATGAGATTTTCTTATAGTGCAATTACTGGGGTAAGCCTATTGCCAAGTACTGGTTATAACCTTTTAAATGCTAAAGAAGCATTGACATTAGAGAAAATGGCAGGGGTAGGAGAAGGTGCAGGTATGACTGATTCAGAAATAGCTAATTATTCAGTTAATACAAATTGGAGAAAAGTTTTTTTTAATCCAGGATTTACTCAAAGACACGATTTGTCGATGACAGTTGGTGGAGAGAAAGTAAATATGTATTCATCTGTAGGTTATATGGAACAAACAGGAATTGTTCCAGCTACTTCTGATTTTAAAAGATTTACATTTAGAAATAATGTTAATGGTAAATCGGCTAATGATAGATTTAATTATGGAGCTCAGATTGCCCTATCTTTTTCTAAAAGACATCAGCTAGATGAAGAAACAAATACAAATATTAGAAATAACTCTATTCAAAACCCTTTACATGGGGCAAATGCAGGACTTCCTTATTTGCAATCAGGGCAATTTTCAAATGGACAAGCTTTACTAGATGCAATTGGGTCTGATTTTAGTGGAGGGAAAAATATTTATGTTTTAGAGGATATTGTGAAAGGGACTCTGCCAAATCTTAGAAATGAAACTGGTATTGTTACAAACGTAAACATGTCTTATAAATTAACAAAAGATCTTACTATTAGTAACAAATCAGGTATTGATTATAAATACCAAGAAACAAATTTTGCAAGAGCTCCTTGGTCTTACTTAGCTTTAATCGTTGCTAAGAATT
The DNA here is from genome assembly GCF_041431305.1 of Cloacibacterium sp. Arc13. Classification (NCBI taxonomy): domain Bacteria; kingdom Pseudomonadati; phylum Bacteroidota; class Flavobacteriia; order Flavobacteriales; family Weeksellaceae; genus Cloacibacterium; species Cloacibacterium sp. Arc13. Next base: position 66,294 of record NZ_JASMRM010000016.1, on the reverse strand, counting down.
CAGCAACTTCCGTTAATCAAAAGCCTTATGGAGGGATTGAAGATTTTAGTAAAACAACCGAATTAAATTTTAATTCAATTACAAGTTTAGTATACTCAACCACATTTGCAGAAAAACATAATTTAACAGCTGGAGTTTACTTAGATTATTTAAAAGTTCATTATAACTCTACTTCTCAAAGAAGATCTGGTCTTAATCCTCTTAACTGGGTTTTCGGTTCAGGCACGGGATATGTAGATCCTGTTTATTATGATAATCCTACTGCAGGAGGAGCTCCTATAGTTTATTATGTGCCTACAGCTACGGCTGGAAATATTAAAGCGGGAGCTTTAGCTTATTTTGCTACGGTAGATTATGATTACGATAATAAGTATGGTATCAGTGGTCTTGTTAGAAGAGATGGATCATATAGATTTCTTGACAGCAACAAATGGGCTACGTTTTGGTCTGTAGGTACAAGATGGAATATTGATAAAGAAGATTTCATGTCTGGTTCCACTTTTGATATGTTGAAATTGAGAGCTTCTTATGGGGTTATTGGAAATCAAAATATTATTTCTGTATCAGCAGGTAGTAATCCAATGTTGGCAGGGACTAACTTAGTTAGAGATACATATGTTACAGGTACTGGTTATGATAATATAGCAGGGGCATTAGGCTTAGGTGTATTTGCTAACCCAATTGTAAAATGGGAAAGGTTATCTCAATTAAACGTTGGTTTAGACTTTAGATTACTTAATAAAAAAGTTGAGGGAAATGTAGATGTTTATAACAAAGTAACTGATCAGTTATATAATGCAATTAACTTATCAGCCGTAAACGGTCTGTATGGTATTAATGGTAATAATGGTAAATTACAAAATAGAGGTGTTGAAGCTTTATTAAAATATCATGTCATAAGAAATGAAAACGCTAAGTTAAGTTTTTATGCAAATGCATCTTATAATAAAAGTAAAATACTTTCTTTAATTAAGAGTGATACTAGTGGAGAAATTAGAAATGTTGAAGGAGGTCAAATTTATGAATGGTATTTTGCGCCATATGTTGGAGTCAATCCTTCGAATGGTAATGCGTTATTTTTAGATGCAAATGGCTTACCAACTGAAATTTTAAATAAAGATGCAGATGAAAGAGCTACAGGTAAAAACATGTATCCAAAGTGGACAGGAGGATTTGGATTTAATTCTGAGTATAAAGGGTTTTATTTAGATACACATTTTACTTTCCAACAAGGTGCTTGGAAATATGACAATGCTATGGCATGGCTTTATGACCCTGTGTCTATTGGAGAGTGGAATCAGTCTGTGGATATGTTAGATGCTTGGTCTGCAACAAATCCAAATGGTTCTCAACCATCATTAACTGCTAATAACCTAGCATATGCTGATTACTCAGATAGGTTTTTAAAGGATGCATCTTTTGTTAGACTAAAGAATGTTTCTTTGGGATATAATGTGCCTAAAGATTTACTTAAAAATACATTTGTAAAAGGGATGAAGATTTTCGTACAATCAGAAAACCTTTATACATGGACAAAATGGAAAGGTTATGATCCAGAACCAAACTTCTCTTATTCCCTTTCTGTTTACCCTAATATGAGAACAATAACTTTAGGAACTAATATTGAATTTTAAATTGAATAATAATGAAAAAAATTAAATTATATTTATACGTATTACTTACGTCTCTTACGATATTTTCTTGTAGAGATGCCATTGATATTGTTCAAGATGGTGAAATAAATAACGAAGTAGCTTTTCAGAAAGTTACTGATCTTAGATCATTTTTAAATGGAACTGTATATGGTTCTGTAGATCCCAACAATGAAATTTTATTAGGTTCTGTTTTTACAGATGAGGTAGGTATTACCCCAAGTAATTCTGGATGGTATTTTTCTGAGCATAGATATATTTTGAATAGTGATAATGCTTTTGTTTCAGGAACTTGGCTAAATCACTACCGCTTAATCAATAGAGTAAATAGACTAATAGAAGCATCTCAAACTATTACAGTTGCTGACACAGAAAAACAAGAGTTTAATTCTATTTTGGCAGAAGCTAAAGCACTTAGAGCATACGCTTATCTTCAATTGCAATCATACTTTACTACGGATATGAAAGATGATAATGCACTTGGCGTAATTTTAACCACTTCTGTACCAAAACCAAATGATCAATTGCCAAGAGTCAAAAATGTGGAAATATATTCCTTAATTGAGAGTGACCTTGATTTTGCATACAACAATCTTAAAGAAGGGAACAATTATAAGTATGTTACTAAGAATCTAATTAATGCAATTAGAGCTAGAATGTATACCTATAGAGGTAAGTATCAGTTAGCAGCTCAATATGCTCAAGCGGTTATTGATAATTTTCCAAACGGACTAACGCCAGCTGTTCCTATTACCGGTACTCCAGGAACTACTACTTTTAATAGTTCATTTTATAGTGCAAGTACTCCGTCCCCATACAGACAAATGTGGAATGATGCAATACAAGGAGAAGTAATTTTCGCCTTAAGTAGACCTTCAGTAGGATCTTGGGGGAATATTGCTTCAAATTGGACTACTAATACAACAAATTTATCAGGAAGCCCGCTATTTGATTTAGGCAGAAATTTATTTAACATTATTAATCAAAATAATGATATCAGAAGATGGGCATTTGTAGATCCTACTTCAGTAGTAAGCGCAAGTTATGCTACAGATGCTAATTATGTTTCTACGGATGTTCTTGTTATTGATAAATATCCAGGCAAAGGAAATACACCTCTAAGAAATGATATAAAACTTTTTAGACTGTCTGAAATGTATTTAATATTAGCTGAATCTGCAGCGGCTCAAGATCAATTAGTAAGTGCTGCAACTTATATTAAGAAAATTAGAGATGCAAGAACTTATTCTGGTACAGCTACATTACCTATTTATTCAAGTAAATTAGAGGCTTTGAAGGACGTGTTAAAAGAAAGAAGAGCGGAATTATCGTTAGAAGGGCATAGATATGTTGATTTAAGAAGATTAGGAGAAACTGCTGGTGTAAGTATTGATAGAAATAAAGTAGATGATGTTGTTAGCAATACGCCACTAACTTTAGATATCAAAGATCATAGATTTACATTCCCAATACCTCAATCAGAGAAATTAGGAAATCCAAATATAGTTCAAAACCCTGGTTATTAATTCCAAAATAAAAAACATGAAAAAAATATTTAAGTTATTATCATTGCTCTTTATAATGAGCATTGTTGTTTGGTCTTGTAGAGATGAGAATCCAGAGTATAATGGTAAACCTTACGTTCATTTTAATAAAGCAACTGCTGCCTCTGAAATCATTATGAAGGGAGCTGTATCTAAAGAAATTAAAATTTCTTATGGTTCTGTTAAAGCTGTTACAGGTTCTAATCAAGTAAAATTAGTTTTAGATACACAGAAGTCTAACATAGTAGAAGGAGTAGATTTTGTATATGTAAAAAATATAGATGATCTTAATGAAGGTGAAGTTTCTGGAGAATTTACAGTTAAATTACTTGAATCTGGAGCTACTCAAACTCCCAAAACGGCAGTATTTAAGCTTCAATCTACTACTATTGATAATGCTGTGTTTAATCAAGAATATACATTGACTGTTTCTTTAACTTGTCCAGTGTCAGGTTTTTATGGGGAATTTACTAATACTGCTTCATGGTGGAATAATCCAGGTGGTTCCTTTGATATTGTAGCAGGGACAAGTCCTAATCAAATGTTAGTTAAAGATTTCTGGGATCTAGGAAAAGATTTAGTGTTTAATTATAATCCTGAAACATTTGTGGTAACTTTTCCGGATCAGAATACAGGTTATTTTTCTTCTGCTAATAATGGTTATATATGGTGTAAGCAATCAACAGATGCTACTAAAATATCTAAGTTTAACCCTTGTACAAGACAATTAACATTATATGTTAATTATTATATTCCAAATGTTGGAGGTTGGGGTAATCAAACAGAAACCTTCGTAGGAAAATAATATTTATATATTTAATATTGAAAATAGACTGCTATTGCAGTCTATTTTTTTTTATTTTTGTCTTTATAAATAATTACTATGAGAATTTTTTTATTTTTATCAATACTATCTTTTTCGTGTTTTTTTTCTCAAAGATCTCAAATTAACAAAATTGATACAAAAGTTTCCAATACTTCACAATCAGATACTATTATTGTTGACAAAGGAAGAAAAGATTCTTTGAAAATCTTTAAGCCAACCATAAATGACTATCAACATTATACTCAGTTTTCTGAGAGGAAAATTTTTGATACAGTTTTTACTATTGACAAATCTTATCAATTTACACAATACAATAACCAAGACAATTTTGGGAAAATCCAATTTGCCAACATTGGTTCTGGATTTCAAGATTTAATGTTTCATGTCAATAAAGAACAAAACTTAGCGTTATTACCTACTCGAAAGTCACATTTTATTTTAGGAATTGATGATGTTAAATATTATGATGTAAAAACGCCCACTACATCTTTCATTTACCATAATGCTATGAAACAAGGAGCAGCCTTGAAAACTACTTATACTCAAAACGTAGGAAAAAATTTCAACGTAGCATTAGAATATATGGGATTGCGTTCTCAAGGTGTTTACCAAAGAGAATTGGCGTCGTCTAATAATTTCATTTTATCTTCTCGTTTTAATTCTAAGAATAATCGTTATCGTTTTTTTACGCATTACATTCATCAGAACGTAAACAACGAAGAAAATGGTGGAATAGAAGATTTAAGTCTGTTCTTGGGAGATGACACTCGTTTTAATAATAGACAGAATCTTGCTGTAAACCTTACATCTACGGATTCTAGATTTTCATACAGAAGATATTATTTTTCTCAGGAATTTCAGTTTGTGAATTCAGAGAAATATCCTTTTAAAGTAAGACATACTATTTTCCATCAAGCCAATAAATATTGGTACAAGCAACAAGGTTCTGAGTCGTTTTATAATTCAGATGTTGTAGAAGATTATGGAACGTCTGCTTATAAGTTTTCTAAAAATTTAAGCAATACATTTACTTTGCTTTTTGATAAACCTACTTTCAAATTAGAAGCAGGAGTTCGTCACCAAATGATTAATTTAGGAACGGACAAAGAACTTCCAGCCATTGTTGGTGTCAATATTCCTTTAGACAATAAAGAAAACAGATTTGGAGCAGTGGGGAATTTAGAAATCAAATTATGGGACAAGGTAGATTTAAAATCTAATCTAGAATATTCTAACGGAAGTACTTTTGGCAATTTCCTTCGTTCAGAAAACAATTTGAAGTTAGAACCGATTAAAGATTATATTTTAGATGCCCATGTAAATTTACAAACCTCTAAACCGAGTTTCAACTATTTAATCAATCCATCTTTTTACCAAAATTTCAATTATAATTTCTTAGACGCTAAAAACGAAAGCACTTTAGAAATCGGAGGTAAAGTCAATCTAAAGTGGTTCCAAAGTTCAGTTTTTGCTAATTATTTTAGAATAGAAAATTACACCTATATCGGCGCAGATTATCAGCCAAAACAAAGTGAATCATCGCTCAATATTTCTCAAATCGGTGGCGAAGCTACTTTTTCTTATTGGAAACTTAATTTTAATACCAAATTGCTTTTCCAATCGGCTTTGTCTGAGAAGAATCTTTACCCGATGCCAAGTTTTATCGGGAGATTAAATGCTTATTACCAAGCAAAAGCGTTTAAAGATGCTGCAGAAATTCAAACTGGAATAAAAGTGTATTATTTCTCGAAATTTAATTCTAGAGAATATTTTCCAGTACTCAATGAATTTGCAGTTTCTGCAAATACGGCTTCTATTGGTGGTCAACCGATTGCAGATGCTTATTTTAACATGAAGGTAAAAAGAATGCTTATTTATGCAGAAGCGCAGCATGTAAACACTACTTTTATGAAAAACAAATCATTCGCTGCTCCAAATTATCCTATTTATGATTTTCGATTGAATTTAGGAATTGTTTGGTATTTATTTCACTAAATTTGCTTCATGCCGAAGTTTAAATTTCCGTTTCAAGATTTAGAAACCATCCCGAAATTGATCAAGGACTTTCTTCAACAAGAAATTCCGCAGTTTTCTGCATATCAGTTTACTTTAGATAACGCACTGTTACAAGCAGAAAAAAAAGCACATAACTATACACTAGAGCAAAGAAAAATACTGGTAGACGTTCTTAGAGCGCAACATCAGCATTTAGATTTAAGTGCTAAGCAATCACAAAATTTAGATTTGCTCTTGTCTGAAAATACTTTTACTGTAACCACAGGTCATCAACTGAATTTGTTTTCTGGGCCAGTATTTTTTGTTTACAAAATTTTACAAACCATCAAAACGGCTGATTTTTTAACTCAAAATTCAGATAAAAATTTTGTCCCTATCTTTTGGTTAGCAACAGAAGACCATGATTTTGAGGAGATTAATCATTTTAAAACTGCAAATGGATTTTATCAAGTCAAAGGAAATTCTGGTGGTGCAGTTGGCAGAATTATTATAGAAGACAATAGTTTTTTAGAAGAATTCGAAAAAGAATTTAAAGATGATGTTTTCGGAACACAGCTTATTCTTCTTGCCAAAAAAGCTTATCAAAAAGGAAGAACTTTTACCGAAGCTACTCAGATTTTGGTTCAAGAAATTTTTGCAGAATTTGGACTTTTAATGATAGATGGAGATGATGTTTTGCTCAAAAATCAAATGCAAAATATCTTCAAAGAAGAACTGTTAAATCACACGACACATCATTTTTCTCAAGAAAATGTAAAATTCCTAACCGAGAAATACGGAAAAGTACAAGTAAACCCTAGAGAAATTAACCTTTTCTACTTGTCTGATACCAGAAATAGAATAGAATTTGATGGAGAACAATTTCAGATTGTAGATAAAAATCTCACGTTTACTTTAGAAGAATTGGCAGAAGATTGGTCTAAAATTTCACCCAATGCTTTGTTAAGACCAGTTTTTCAAGAAAAAGTTTTGCCCAATATTGCATATATTGGCGGAAATGCAGAAATCATGTATTGGTTAGAAATGCCAAAGGTTTTTGAAAAATTTGGGGTAGAATTTCCACTTTTGGTTCCCAGAAACTCTATGTTGTTCCTTAGAAAGAAAACTTTAGATAAAATAGAAAAATCTGGAGTAGCCTTAAAAGACTTTTTGGGGGATTTCCAGAAATTCTTAAATCAAAAATTGCTGAAAGAATCAGAATTGAATGCTGATTTAGAAAGCCGAGAGCAATTGTTAAAAGAAAATTTCGAAACTTTAAAAAATAAAGCTTCACATACTGCCGTTACCTTTAGGAATATGGTAGAAGCAGAAGAAACGAGACAATTGAAGTCTTTTCAGAAATTTAAGAAAAGATTGTTACGTGCAGAAAAGATTCTTCACGCAGATAAAATAGATTATCTTCAGCGTTTGTATTCAGAAATTCACCCTGCTAATAATTGGCAAGAAAGAAGCCTCAATTTCAGTGTCTTTTTCGCAGAAAATGGCGAAAAATGGCTCGAAAATTGTTACCAAGAAATGGAGGTTTTAAATTCTGTCTTAATTGTTAGCGAATTTTAGCCCGAAAAACATTAATTTTGCATTTTAAATAACAAGGATGAAAAAATATCTTGTATTCATATATACGTTAATAGGTTTTGTAGCTTTTGCGCAGAAAACACACACTGTAGCAAAAGGTGATACTCCATATAATATTTCTAAAAAATATGGCGTAACACTAGACGAACTCACGAAGCTAAATCCTCAAATCAAAGAGGGTAAATTAGCGATTGGAGATGTTTTAATCATCACTAAGAAAAACTCAGAAGTTGTAAAAACTACTGAAAAAGCGGTGGCTACTACCAATCAAAAATTAGGCAAAATTGTACTTCAACCCAAGCAAACGATTTACGGAATTACCAAACAATATCATATTTCTGAAGCGGATTTAAGAAAATTGAATCCTAACTTAGACCAGCATATGAAAATTGGTGACGAGGTAACTTTGCCTGCTGAAAATATCAAAAAATATGCAGATCAAAATGCATTCGTAAAAACAGAAGTTCCAGTAGAAAAACCTGTGGAAAAGGCAGTAGAAAAGCCAAAAGCAGATGAAGGAACTTATGTAATTCAGCCAAAAGATAATTATTACAGAATTACCAAAAGTTTTAACCTTACTCAAGAGGAATTATTTGCCATCAATCCTGGCTTAGAAGAAAAAGGATTGCAACCCGGCGAAGTCATTAATGTGAAAAAACCTCAAAATTCTAAGGTTAAAGAAACGGTAACTTGGCAAGAAGATAAGAAAACCGAGAAAGCAGAAGTCCAGAATGTAGTTGCAGACGAATACCAAACGTACACAGTTCAGAATGGGGATACTGTTTTCGGAATTCTTAATAAATTTAATGTTTCGCTAGACCAATTGCTAGAACTTAATCCTAAACTTTCAGAAGGTTTAAAACCAGGAATGGTTCTAAAAGTGAAGAAGCTAGAAGCGGGTTATATTAAAAAATCTGGTGATGAACTAAATGTAGTTTTAATGTTGCCATTTGGTTTTGATGATGGAGACAGCAAATACAGAAGTATGGCTGCTGATTTCTTAACGGGTGCAAAATTAGCCATCGAAAGAAATGCTAAAGCTGGTCAAAAACTAGATGTAAAAGTAGTAGATGCAGGAAGTGAAGCAAGTTTTAAAAATTCACTTACCCAAATTAATCAAAATAATACAGACTTAATCATAGGACCGTTTTTCAAGTCAAACGTTTTAGAAGTTTTAGACTATGTAAAAACTCAAAAAATTCCTGTGGTAGCTCCGTTTGCAAATTCTCCAGAGCTTAGAAATTATAGCAATTTAGTAATTATCGAAACAGAACAAAGTGTTTTTGCAGACAGAATTGTAAAAGAAGTTTCTCTGGCTTATTCTGACCAAAAAATATATATTGTGTCAGATGCGGATAAGACGTATGCCAATTATATGAAGAAACAATTAGAAGGTCAGTTGAAAAATGCTAACATCACCGTAGTAAATTCTTCGGCAGATATTCAGTTAGATACGAATATGATGACTGGTCAAACCGCTCCAGTGATTGCTATTTTGGCGAATGATAATGATAATGCAGGTTCTGATTTTTCAAAAAGAATCATTGATTTGGCTAAAGAAACCAGCGGAATGAAATCATTCAGTATGTATTATCATCCGTCTTTTGAAAAAAATATTGCAGAACTCAGCAATGCGAGCTTGGTGTATTTGATGGATAGAAAAATAAACACAGACGGTGACTTCGAAAAAGAAGTTCTCGCAGATTATAAGAAAAAATATTGCAAAGCTCCTTCTAAGTATGCTGTAATTGGTTTTGACGTAGTGAATGATATGTTGACCAGAGAAAACAGCAAGGGAGAATTGTTTAAGCAAATGAATAAACCTCAAACCCAATTGGCTACCAAGTTTGAATTTGTACGAAACAAAAACGGAGCATACGTGAACCAGGGTTACAGAGTAGTGAGATTAGTTCCTTAATAGCGAAAACTAATACTAAACAAAAGAAGAATAAGACTCAAATTTTATCGAAAAAAAATTATGAAAGCACTTGTATTTCCAGGGCAAGGTTCTCAATTCGTAGGAATGGGAAAAGTACTCTACGATAGTAGAAAAGAAATTAAAGACTTAATGGATTTCAGTAATGAAATTCTAGGTTTTGATATACTAAAAATCATGTTCGAGGGAACTGATGAAGACCTTAAAAAAACAAAAGTTACCCAACCCGCAATATTTATTCATTCTGTAGCTGCTGTAAAAGCAATTGACGGAACAGGAGCTCAAATGGTAGCAGGACACTCTTTAGGAGAGTTTTCTGCATTAGTTGCCAATGGAGTTTTAAGTTTTGAAGACGGGCTTAAATTGGTTTCAGAAAGAGCTTTGGCGATGCAAGAAGCATGTGATATTAATCCATCTTCTATGGCAGCAATTCTAGGTTTAGATGATGCTAAAGTGGAAGAAATTTGTGCGTCAATTGGTGGAGTAGTAGTCCCAGCGAATTACAACTGTCCAGGACAATTGGTAATTTCTGGTGAGACCAAAGCTGTAGAAGAAGCGTGTAACGCTATGAAAGAAGCTGGTGCGAAAAGAGCATTAATTTTACCAGTAAATGGTGCGTTTCATTCACCTTTAATGCAACCAGCGCAAGAAAGATTGGCTGCGGCAATAGAAAATGCAAAATTTAGAAAAGCAACCATTCCGGTTTATCAGAATATTACAACGACTGCTGTTACAGATCCAGATCAAATTAAGAAAAATTTGATTGCTCAGTTAACAGGACCTGTAAAATGGACACAGTCTGTACAAAACATGATTAAAGATGGCGCATCAAATTTTGTAGAAGTAGGGCCAGGAAAAACTTTGCAAGGATTGATAAAGAAGATTAACTCCGAAGTAACAGTTGCATCTGCAATTTAAAATAAAGTAAGCCACAAATTTTTTTGTGGCTTTTTCTTTTTTATTTTTGTTAAAAATAAAATCCTTTGAAAAATCACATATTTTCACCAGGCAAATTACTGATTACTTCAGAATACTTTGTTTTAGATGGAGCTTTAGCTTTAGCAGTACCTACTCGATTGGGCCAAGATTTTTATTCAGAAGAAGAAAAAGATGGTGCTTCCATGGTTTTTTGGGAAGCTTTGCATGAGAACAAACCTTGGCTCTCTATCCAAATAGATTATAAAAATTGGGAAATTCTACAAACCAACCTTCTTGAAAGCGCAGCATTTATTCTTAAAGTGCTTCAAAATGTACAGAAACTTTCTACAGAAAAATTTCATAGCGATTCTACTTATAAAATTACTACTAATTTACAGTTCCCTGCGAATTATGGATTGGGGAGTAGTTCTACATTAATGAATAATTTAGCAGAGTGGTCTCATATAGATGCTTTTCTTCTTAATGAACTTTCTTTGGGTGGAAGTGGTTATGATATAGCTGTGGCTCAAGAAAAATCTGCCATTCTTTATCAAAATAACCCTAGAAAAATAGAAAGAGTAGAGTTTAATCCTAGTTTTACTGATGATTTAATCTTCATTCATTTAAACCAAAAGCAAGATAGTAGAGAAGGAATAAGAGCTTTTCAGTCTCAAAAAAAATCTTTAGATTTAAGAACTGACTTTTCAGAAATTACTCAAAAAGTACTACAATGTGAAACCTTGGAAGGGTTTTCTAATCTTATGATGCTGCATGAGAGTAAGTTAAGTGAATTTTTAGGAATGAAAACTGCCAAAGAAAAACACTTTCAAGATTGCCCAAGTTTCATTAAAAGTTTGGGAGCTTGGGGCGGAGATTTCGTTCTAGCTTCAAAATTTGGGGATTACAAAAATTACTTTTTTGAGCGCGATTTTAGAAATATCATAGAATGGAAAAATTTAATTGCTTGATAATTAATGAATTAAGAATGTCGGTCATGATGGATTTCAGTGACCAATATCATCAATTAAGATTTAATAAAACTATATACTTTTGCTAATTTTGTAATACAAAAAAATATGAACAATAATATTTTAGTTATGAAAAACATTAAAATCATTCAAGAGCTACATGATCTAGGTATTACAGGTTATCACGAAGTAGTGTATAATCCAACCTATGAAGAACTTTTTAAAGCAGAAATGTCTGCTAAAAATAAAGGTTTTGAAAAGGGAGCTCTTACAGAATCAGGCGCAGTTGCTGTAAAAACGGGTATTTTCACAGGTAGATCACCTAAAGATAGATATATCGTAAAAGATGATGTAACAAAAGATACTATTTGTTGGGACGGAAAAGTTAATTTCCCTACAACTCCAGAGATTTTTAAATCTTGTAAAGAATTAGTTTTAGAACAGCTTTCTTCTTCTAAAAAATTATATGTAGTAGATGCGTTCTGTGGTACCAATCCAGATACAAGACTTAAAGTAAGATTTGTAATGGAAGTAGCATGGCAAGCTCATTTTGTAACGAATATGTTTATTAGACCATCATTATATGAGTTAGAAAACTTCGGAACTCCAGATTTCATCGTGATGAATGGTTCTAAAACAGTAAATCCAGATTGGCAAGCTCAAGGATTAAATTCTGAAAACTTTGTAATGTTTAACCTTACAGAAAGAATCCAAATTATCGGAGGAACTTGGTATGGAGGTGAGATGAAGAAAGGGATGTTTGCCATGATGAACTACTATCTTCCATTAAGAGGAATGGCTTCTATGCACTGCTCTGCAAACGTAGGAGAAGAAGGTGATGTAGCATTATTCTTCGGACTTTCTGGTACAGGTAAAACTACACTTTCTGCAGACCCAAAAAGATATTTAATTGGTGATGATGAACATGGTTGGGATGACAATGGTGTATTTAACTACGAAGGTGGTTGCTACGCAAAAGTAATTGACCTTACTGAAGAAAAAGAACCAGACATTTTCAGAGCGATTAAGAGAGATGCTTTATTAGAAAACGTAGTGGTAAATGAATATGGCGAAATAGACTATAAAGATAATTCTATCACAGAAAACACTAGAGTTTCTTACCCAATCTACCATATTAATAAAATTGTACTTCCTTCTAAAGCTGGTCACGCTAAAAAAATCGTTTATTTATCAGCAGATGCTTTCGGTGTATTGCCTCCAGTATCAATTTTAAATGAAGATCAAGCGCAATATCACTTCTTATGTGGATATACCTCTAAATTAGCAGGAACAGAGAGAGGAATTACTTCTCCAGAGCCTTCATTCTCTCCAGCTTTCGGTGAAGCTTTCCTTACATTACACCCAACAATGTATTCTAAAACATTAATTGGTAAAATGAAAGAACACGGAGCGAAAGCTTATTTAGTAAATACAGGTTGGAATGGTACTGGAAAGAGAATTTCTCTTAAAGATACTAGAGCAATTATTGACTCAATCATTGATGGTTCAATAGAATCTGCACCTAAAACTGTAGTTCCAATTATGAATTTAGAAATTCCTACTTCTTTACCAAATGTAACTGAAGGAATTCTAGATCCAAGAAACACTTATGCTGATGCTAGCGAATGGGAAGCAAAAGCTAGAGATTTAGGAGCTAGATATATTAAAAACTTCGAACAATATTGTGATACAGAAGAAGGTAAAAGATTAGTTGCGGCAGGTCCTCAATTATAAAAATAAGAGAAATACCTAAATTTAAAATCCTCAGTTTACGCTGAGGATTTTTTTATTGTATTGTAGAAATTAAATGAATAATTGCTAATCTGTAACCTTCTGTACCAAAGCCAGAGAGAACAGCATCTGTATAAGCTGCGGTAACTGATTTCTGCCTGAATTCTTCACGTTGATAAATATTGCTAATGTGAACCTCTATTTTGGGTTTCCTAAGGTTTTTAAGCGCATCTGCGATGGCATAGGAATAATGAGTGAAAGCACCAGGATTAATGATAAGCGCATCAAAATCATTTTCTTGAATTTTCCCGATGATTTCCCCTTCAAAATTAGACTGGAAATATTCAATTGTATGTTGAGAATACTCAGATTGTAAATGCGTTAAAACATCATCCATTGAAGTACTTCCGTAGATGTCTGGCTCACGAGTTCCTAGAAGATTGAGATTGGCTCCGTTTAATATTAGAATTTTCATATTCTCAAAGGTATGAAATTTTTAAAACAAAAAAATCCTCAGAAATTTTCTGAGGATTTTGGTAGCCCGTAGGGGAATCGAACCCCTCTTGCAAGAATGAAAATCTTGAGTCCTAACCGATAGACGAACGGGCCAGAAATTTATTCTTAAGCTAACTTGTTAACGTGTTTAGTTAACTTGCTTTTTAAGTTAGCAGCTTTGTTTTTGTGAATAATATTCTTCTTTACTAATTTGTCTAATAAAGAGATTACTTTCGGCAATTGCTCTGAAGCAGCTGCTTTGTTTTCTTCATTTCTTAATACTTTCACAGCTGTTCTAGCAGTTTTGTGATAGTATCTGTTTCTCAATCTTCTTTTCTCAGATTGTCTGATTCTCTTAAGTGCTGATTTATGATTTGCCATAATTGTTTCTGAAATGTGGGTGCAAAGATAAAAACTATTTTTTAATTTGCAAATTATTTTTTAATTTTTTTTAAAATTTGTAGCCTATAGGGGAATCGAACCCCTGTTGCAAGAATGAAAATCTTGAGTCCTAACCACTAGACGAATAGGCCATTCTTTTTTTGTGCGTGCAAAAATAAGAACTTTTTTAGAACTCGCAAAATTTTCTTGATTATTTATAAACTTTTTCTATTGTAGTATTGGTAATACCCTTTTCTTCAAGGTCTTTTTGAAGTTTAGTGGCCGCTTCTAGAGATTTTACATTGCCATAAGTGTAGTAAAATATGCCATTAGCTTTTACTCTTTCTACGTCTTTTAATAGTCTTAATATTGGGGAAGAGCTAGGTAATTTATCTTTTCCGGTGTAGACTTCTAATCTATAGTAGCCAGTGTTCATGTCTTGGTTAGGAATAAAACTTACAGCAGTAGCATTTCTAAATCCAGCATCTTTAGCGGTTTTAAGGTTGTTCTCTTTAATAGAAGCAAAATTAGTTACGCTGTAGTAATATTTGTACAAACCATTTTCTTTGATGGTTAAGATGTAATTAAGTCCTTTGAGAGCAGGATCTCCCACAGCATATTTGTTTGGAGTGCTCATCAAAAGAATTCTGAAATCATTTTTCAGAGGAAGTTCTTTCGGTTCTTCTACTATTTTTTTCTGATTTCTATCGATGCGTTTTTTATAGCTGGTAATGGCGTCGTAAATAGATTCTGCAATTTCATCTTGACCTTTGTCAGAAGCTAAATATGCCGCTTCTTCAGCATTACTGATGAATCCCGTTTCTATTAAAACAGAGGGCATCGCATTTAGACGTAGTACGTGAAGGTTTTTTTGCATCACTCCTCTGGAATATCTTTTATCTTTTTTCACGAAATTTTCTTCTACATAACCTCCGAAAATCAAACTGCTTTCCAGATATTTACTTTGCTGAATTCTTAATGCAATTAAAGATTCTGGGGAAGTTGGATCGTAAGAAGCGAATCTTTCGCGGTCTTTATCATCTAAGAAAATTACGTCATTTTCTCTTTTGGCAACTTCTAAATTGGTTTTGTTTTGGTCTGGACCCTGTACATAAGTTTCGGTTCCGTAAGGTGTAGATTTGGTGCTTGCATTACAATGTACAGAGATAAATAAATCGGCATGACTTCTATTGGCAAGGTCTGTTCTATCTGCTAGAGAAGGATATTCGTCTATTTTTCTGGTGTAGATGATTTTATAATCTTTATTTTTTTCGAGCATTCTGCCTAGCTTCAATACGATGCCTAGTGTAACGTCTTTTTCTTGTACTAATCCTATGTTTTCGTATTTTCTAGTTGCTCCCACATCAGAACCGCCGTGACCGGCATCTAATACAATAACAAACTTCTTTTGTGCGCCTAATTGAGCGAAAATTAAAAATAATACTGTTAAAATTATATTAAATGCGTGTTTATGCGTCTTCATTTTTTAAAAATTATTAATTTTGGAGCCTGAAATTATACACTCCATTGATTAAAAACGGTCTCAAAAATACCTTACAAATTTTAATTATCCTAATTTTTAACAATTTTTTAGCACAAAATAAGCTAGAAAATGCGCCTAAAAATAGTGATAAGGTAACTGCTGTTTCTAAAACAGATACCGTAAAAATAGAAAAAGAACAAATAGATGATATTGTACGTTCTAAAGCGGATAATATTAGAAACGAAGTTCCGAAAAAAATGTCTTATCTCAATCAAAATGCAGAAGTTTCATATCAAGATATGAAGATTAATGCAGATTATATCCAAA
Source organism: Cloacibacterium sp. Arc13 (assembly GCF_041431305.1). NCBI lineage: Bacteria > Pseudomonadati > Bacteroidota > Flavobacteriia > Flavobacteriales > Weeksellaceae > Cloacibacterium > Cloacibacterium sp. Arc13. Next base: position 50,442 of record NZ_JASMRM010000016.1, on the reverse strand, counting down.
TAGATTGGGACAAAGGACTGATTTACGCAAGAGGAAAAATAGATTCTACCGGCAAAATGCTAGAACCAGCAATTGCAACTCAAGGTGGTAAAAAATATGAATACGAAAGTTTTAACTACAATTATAAAACCAAACAAGCCATTGCTTACAATGCTAGAACAGAAGAAAGTGAAGGTGTAATAGTAGCGGAAAAAACCAAAAAAGTAAACGATTCTGTTTTTTATCTCAAGAGAGGAAAATATACTACAGACGAATATTTCCTTAAGAAAAAAGATACCATAGCAGATTATTATTTACTCGCGCCAGATATTAAATTGGTAAAGGGAAAAGAGAATTCTAAATTAATTACGGGGCCTATACAGATGTATATAGAGCAAGTTCCTACACCGCTTATTTTACCATTTGCGATTCTTCCGTTTTCTGAAAAAAGAATGGCAGGGATTCTTATTCCGAGTTTTGGGGAAAGACAAGATGTAGGATTTTTCTTGAATAGTTTGGGGTATTATTTGCCAATTGGTGAACATTTTGATGTGAAGACCTACTTTGATTATTATACCAAGGGAAGTTGGAACTTCAGACCAGAAGTTAGTTATCGAAAAAATTATAAGTACAATGGTTCTTTCCGAGGAGAAATAGGAACTACCATCAGAGGAATAAAAGGTCTAGAAAATTATACCAAAAGTAGTGTTTATAATATTGCATGGACACATACTCAAGATACTAAAGCCAATCCGTTTTTTAATTTTTCGGCATCTGTAAATATTACGAGTAACAAATTCTACAATAACACGGTTAATAACTCCCATATTTTTAACCAAAGCGCTCTAAATGCACAACAAAACTCTACGGTGAGCTTTACCAAAAGATTTTTGAATTTACCGATAACTATCACGGGAACAGGTAGTTATTCGCAAAACTTTACTACGGGACTTACCGATATTAGATTGCCACAGTTGAATGTTTCTACCAATCAGTTTTATTTATTTAAACCAAAAACAGGAATTAGAACGGGGATGTTAGAAAACATTACCGTGAATACAGGATTGCAATTCAGTAATTATGTTTCTGGAGTGAAAAGTGGTGATTTATTTACCAAAACTATGTGGGATAATATGCAAACTGGTGCTAAAAATAACATTGCGCTCGCTACGAACACGACTGTTGCTAAGTTTTTTACGTTTTCATTAGGCGCTAATATTGATAACGTAGCAACTACTAAAACGATTAGTAAAAACTACAATCCAGTTACCAATACTTTAGAAAGGAATTTGAATAAAAATTTGACGGGTTATTCTACGTTTTCTACATCTGCAAGTTTGCAAACCGTTTTGTATGGAATGTTGAAATTTGGCGAAAAATCTAAAATTCAAGCCATCAGACACATGGTAACTCCGAGTATTGGGTTTACGTATTCTCCAGATTTTGGAGATCCAAAGTTTGGATATTTCAAAAGTTATTATGACGAAAGAGGCGTTTTAACCACTTATTCTATTTTCGAAGGAGGGATGTTTGGCTCACCTAATCAAGGTTTAACACAGTCTATTGGTTTCAATATCAATAACAACTTAGAGATGAAGGTGAGAAGTAAAACCGATTCTACAGGAACCAAAAAAGTTAAAATTTTTGAAAGTTTAAATATTTCTGGAGGTTATAATTTTGCTGCGGATAAATACAAATGGTCATTGATTTCGATTAGTACACAGACTTCTTTCTTCCAAAATAAATTAAGTGTAAATTCTAATGTTTCGATAGATCCTTATCAAATTGTATTTATTCCAGGTCAAGAAAACGGTATTAGAACTGAGAATTTTGGACATTTTAATATCCAGAGTTTCAGCATGAATTTTTCTTTCCCTCTGAACAATGAAACTTTTGGAAAAAAAGAAGATTTAGCGACTAAGTATAAAACCAAAGGAGAAATACGAAACGAAGTCTATTATTTTGACCAAGATAATTACTCCCGATTTAATCAACCTTGGACTTTGAATCTTAATGCCAATTATGGTTATTCTAAAAACAATACCAGATTTGGGAAAAGTGTAGCTTCACTAGGTTTAGATGGTAGCGTGAAACTTACACCTTATTGGAGTTTAAGCGGGAACACGCATTATGATTTTGTTTCAAAAAGTTTAGCGTACACCAGATTAGGGTTTTCTAGAGACCAAAGAAGTTTCTCTTTTACCTTTAATTGGGTGCCTTTTGGTCAATATAAAGTATATGATTTCTTTATCAGCATAAAAGCAAATATTTTAAAAGACGCCGTAAAATACAAGGAAAGAAGTTTCCAACAAAGTGGCAGTACTTTCTAAAAAACGAAGGAATCTCTGAACACTATTTTTTATTTGTTCAGAAATTTTATCTTTGCATGATAATTTTACAAAAATATGAAGAAGATAGTTTCTACTAACAATGCACCCGCTGCAATTGGTCCGTATTCACAAGCTAACCTTGTTAATGGCGTTCTCTATATTTCTGGTCAAATTCCTATTGATCCGTCTACTGGGAATTTATTGGATGGAATAGAAATAGAAACACACCAAGTGATGAAAAATCTAAAAGCCATTTTAGAAGAAGCAGGAATGGGATTCGGGAATGTAGTAAAATCTACTATTTTCTTAAAAAGTATGGATGATTTCGCAGTGATGAATGAAATCTATGCATCTTATTTCGAAGGAGGGGATTATCCAGCAAGAGAAACAGTAGAGGTTTCTTGTTTGCCAAAAAATGTGAGTGTAGAAATCTCTATGATTGCACATCAGTTCTAAGACATGAATTTTTTAAGAAATACATTGGGCGTTTTATGTGGCTTGGCGATGGCAGGAGTCATTATTTCGCTGGGTGTAAAAATTAATTCATCATGGGTGAATTATGAAGGTTTTTTTCCGTTTGAACATTGGTGGGAATTGTTGAAAAGTGTAGAAAATAAGCCAGGTTTTTTCTGGACTTTACTTCTTTCTTCAGGTTTTGGAGCAACAATTGGCGGAGTTATTACGGCAATTATTGTAAAGTATGCTAAAGTAGCTTATGCGATTCTTATTGGCTTCATTTTGCTATTTATAGCCATGTTAGACATTATTGTTTTCCCTTATCATCCTACATTTTATAAAATTTTAATCTTCATTGTATATTTTCCTTTTGCATGGTTAGGAGGAAAAATAGTAGAAGTAATTTACGAACGAAATAAAAGGAAAGAATTTCCTAAATCTAAATAAAAAAAGCCTTTCAAAATTTTTTGAAAGGCTTTTTCTTTGGAATTTATAAAACTTGATTAAGGCATTTTAAATCCTTTTTGGTAAATTCTTCCGTACTCATCCATAAATTTTATAGAGACTGCACCTTTGTAAGTATTAAGAATTTTTTCTACATCTTTCTGTGAATTTACAGGTTTTCCATTGACTTCTATAATAATGTAATTGTCATAAATCCCTATTTTTTCTAATTCACCACCTTCTACAATATTTCTTGCAATCACCCCACTATCTATTCCAAAACTTACTTTATAGCGATCGCTCAATTCATCAAATTCACCACCAATTTTTTCCGTAACAGATAAATCTGCTTTGCTTCGGAATGAAGTTCCTCCTTTTTGGTCTTTAAGCGTTACAGTTTCAGTATAAGATTTACCATTTCTAATATAAGTTACCATAACTTTATCTCCAGGTCTTTTGCTACCAATTGCTGCCGATAAATCCGCGAAAGTTTCTATGGTAGAATTATCTATTTTTTTGATAATATCTCCTTTTCTTAATCCAGCATCTTCAGCACCGCTATTTTCGGTGATTTCAGTAATCATAATTCCGCTACTTGCTTTGATGTTGGCTTTTTGACTTTGATTATAAGCGGCAACTTGTCTGTCGTCAGAAAGATCTAAACTTACAACTCCTAAGAATCCTCTTTGTACCAAGCCGAATTTTTTAATGTCTTCAACTACTTTTTTAGCTAAGTTAGCAGGAACAGCAAAGCCATAGCCTTCATAATAACCTGTATTAGAAGAAATGGCAGAGTTGATGCCGATTAAGTCTCCGTTTACATTAACCAAAGCACCACCAGAATTTCCTGGATTAATCGCCGCATCAGTTTGAATGAAACTTTCAATAGGAGTTCTAGATTGTTGACTTAGCAAGTCTATGCTTCTTCCTTTAGCTGAAACGATACCTGCTGTAACGGTAGAATTTAAACCCAGAGGATTTCCTACTGCTAAAACCCATTGTCCTACTTCTACTAAATCTGAATTGGCAAAATTAAGATAAGGCAAACCTTTTTCTTCAATTTTTAGAAGAGCGATGTCTGTACTTGGGTCTGTTCCAATAAGATTAGCTACATAACTTTTTTTGTTGCTTAGAATAACTTCTAATTTATTGGCACCTGCAACTACGTGGTTATTAGAAATAATGTAACCGTCTGGTGAAATAATCACACCACTTCCTAATCCAGAAGGGACATCTTTAGGAGGCTGCTGTTGTTTTTGGTTTTGTCTTTGATTTCCAAAAGGATTTCCGAAAAATTGTTCAAATAAGTCTTGTTCTGACATTCTGTTTGAACTTGAACTTCTGGATTGATAATTTTTAATGGTGACCACTGCAGGAACTGTCGTTTTTGCAGCTTTTACAAAGTCATCGCCCACGTTTGCGGAATTTATTCCTGCGAATTTTACATTATCATTTGCAGTATGGAAATAAGAAAAATCGCTGTTATTTTCATTCGTTTTGAAATATTCTATTGCACCAAAAGTTGTGGCACCAGATAATATACCTACAACAGCAAAAGGTAATAATTGTTTTAAACTGTTCTTCATTGTTAATTCTTCTTTTATAGTTTATGTATAACAAATTTAATGCAAAATTAGTGTTCACTAAATTATTAGTGTTACACTTTTAACAAAGTTTAACGAGTTTAAGAAAATTTTAGAATTGTTATTGAATATCATACAATTTACGTATTGAATCCAAAGATAGGTTGAAGTAAATTTGATTATTAGCAAAATCATTAATTTTAGTAATCATGTGGACTACTTTATTTTTTATAGTTCTATTTTTTATAGTCTTATTTTATGTTTTGAGTAAGAAAAAAATAAGATATTAGTATAAATCGAATCTATCTATTATAAGCTTTTTAGAATAATTCTAAAAAACATATCTTTGCAAAAATTTTACATTTTAGAATGACAAAAAGCGGAAGAATAGAATTAATGGCTCCAGCAGGAGATTTTACTTCTTTACAAGCAGCATTAGATAATGGTGCAGATTCAATATATTTCGGTGTAGAGCAGCTCAACATGAGAGCTAGAGCTTCTATGAACTTTACGATTTTAGATTTACCAGAAATTTCTAGAAGATGTAAAGAAAAAGGAGTGAGAACTTATCTTACTCTTAATACCATTATTTACGACCACGATTTATCCATCATCAAAACTTTACTTGACAAAGCAAAAGAAGCAGATCTTACTGCGGTAATTGCAATGGATCAGGCTGTAATTGCTTATGCAAGACAAATAGGCATGGAAGTTCATATTTCTACTCAAATTAATATCACCAATATTGAAACGGTTAAGTTTTATGCACTTTTTGCAGATACGATGGTGATGAGTAGAGAACTTTCTATTACTCAAATCAAAAAAATCTGTTATCAAATTGAAAAAGAGCAAATCAAAGGACCTTCTGGAAATTTAGTAGAAATAGAAATTTTCGGTCATGGTGCACTTTGTATGGCTGTTTCTGGGAAATGTTATTTGAGTCTTCATTCTAATAATTCTTCAGCAAACAGAGGAGCTTGTAAGCAAAATTGTAGAAAAAAATATACAGTTATTGACCAAGAATCTGGCTTCGAAATAGAATTAGATAATGAATACATGATGTCTCCTAAAGATCTTTGTACGATAGGATTTTTAGACCAAATTGTAGATGCTGGTGTAAAAGTTTTAAAAATCGAAGGAAGAGGAAGAGCGCCAGAATATGTAGCAACGGTGACTAAATGTTACAGAGAAGCCATTGATAGCATTGCTGATGGAACTTTTTCTGCAGAGAAAGTAGAAGGTTGGATGAAGCAGCTAGAAACGGTTTACAACAGAGGTTTCTGGAGTGGTTATTATCTTGGTCAAGAATTAGGAGAATGGTCACCAAACTCTGGAAGTAGCGCTACGCAAAAGAAAATTTACATTGGTAAAGGAAGGCATTTCTATCCAAAATCAAATATTGCAGAATTTTTAATTGAAGCCTATGATTTAAATATAGGAGATAGAGTTCTGATTCAAGGTCCTACTACTGGTTCTCAAGAAATGGTAATTGAACATATGATGGTAGATGGTAAAGAAGGGGCTACTAAAGCTTCGAAATTTGATGTGGTTACTTTTAAAACAGAATTTAGAGTTCGCCCATCTGATAAATTATACAAAATTGTAAAAGTAGAAGAGCCTGGTACACAACAGAATAATGTAGATGAAGGAGCTTACTCACACTAATTAAGTTATAATGGTAATTATTACACTACAAAGAGATAAATGCATTGGCTGTAATTACTGTGCGGAGTTTGCGCCAGAATATTTTCGTATGTCTAAGAAAGACGGGAAATCTGTTTTATTGAAATCTGCTGATAAGAAAGGTTTCTTTACGCTTAAAACACCGATTCCTGATGCGTATGAACCATGTGAAAAAGCAGCAAAAGCTTGTCCAGTGAAAATTATATCGGTAAAGGAAATCTAAAATGTTTAAAAAAGATTTACGTAAAAAATATATGGATTTGAGAAAGACCTTGTCGAAAGATGAGGTCTTGTCATTATCTCAGAAAATATTTGAAAATTTCGTTTTACAATTTAATGTAATTGAAAATCAGAGAGTTCATATTTTTTTTCCAATTGAAAAATTGAACGAAATCAATACTAAAATCTTTATCAATTATTTTTTTGAAAGAAATATTCAGGTTTTTGTTCCAAAAATGGTTGGGAATAAGATTATTTCTATTCAGATTAAGCCAGACACTGTTTTTTTGCAAAATTCTTGGGGGATTCTAGAGCCAGAATCTAATGAAAATGAATCTGATGCTTTTCATTATGTAATTACACCATTACTGTATTGTGATGCATTAGGAAATAGAATAGGCTATGGAAAAGGCTTTTACGACCAATTTTTTGCAGGAATTAATCTTGATGCAAAAAAAATCGGCGTGAATTACTTCTCGCCGACTAATTCTATTGATGATGTTTCTTTACACGATGTAAAATTGGATTATTTGGTTACGCCTACAGAAGTGCTGTCTTTTGGTTGTACATCTATTTCTACAAAATAAAATTTGAATTCTTTTTTGAAATTCACAGGTGATTTCAAGAGTTTATATTGAGATTTTTTATTGAATTCGCCAATCATTCTTTGGTCTCTATCTTTATATTCTACTGTGTAATTAGCATAATCTAAGGTGTCTTTTCCATTGATTTCAGTATTGATGCTAAGGTTTTTTACTTTAACCAGTTTTACTTTTAGACTATCCAGTTCTTTTAATAACCCCATTACATTCGCCGAATCTTTTTTTACAAAATAGCCTTGAATTTGCTCATAATTAAGTGAGTCAATTGCTGTATTTTTATTTCCAGAAGAATACAGCGCAGAAATATCGTATAATTCTTGTAGTTTTTGCTGAGTGATACTTGCTATAGCTTGTGCACTGTCTAGTTTTGTGGTAGAATATACATCTTCATTATTACCGTTTCTTAATACATCTATATCACTTATTGTTTGCTCTTTTTTACAAGCAATAATTGTCATTAATGCTAGAAATAAAGTAAAGATTACATTTTTATTTAGTGATTTCATCAGGTTGTATTTTAAATTTAATAAGGATTATTTTTTTAGTTTCTGGACTCACTTTAGTCTCTATCATTTTAAAATTTTTCAATGAAGTAGTTGGTGTCGTGACAAGTCCTATATATTTTTGTTTGTCTAAGGTTTCTACACCATACGTTTCATTATCGAAAACTTGATAAATTAATGCATTGTTGCTGATAATTTTATCTAATTCTTCTCTTTTTTTGCTGATATCATTGGTAGAATAATAGTACAAAGCTTGTGCATAAACATCTGGCTCTAGTTCTATCGTCTCATTAGTTCTTGCAGGATCTAGATTTCTATAAATAGTGTCTTTTCTGTAAAAAGGTGAATTCACTTCCATAGCCAAAGTCTTACTTTGAGTTGGAAATCTAAAAACACCTAATTCATCATCTTCAATATCTTTGCCAGAATTGATAATATATCTTATTGGAGTTTCATTTTCTTTTAAAACTCTTATTTCTATGATGTCCTTTATTTTTGTATTTCTATCAGCATCTATAAATGTGAATTTATAATCTGTTGCAAAAATTCTTTGCCAAAAAACTAAAATCAAGACCATAGTCATTAATACTACAGAAGAAATGAGCCAAAAATATTGTTTGATAAGGCTTATCAAAGGATTTTTGAAAATCCTTTGTGATGATGAAGATGTTGGAACGCTTGTTTTTGTTTCCTCAAGAGATGGTTGAATTTCTGTTGTGGTAGTTTTTTCAATAGTTGGAATAACTTTTTCAGGTGTTGAAAAAACTGTTTCTGCTTGTTTTTCAGTAGAAATTTCTAATTTTTCTTCATCTGCAATAAGAATTTCTGATGGTTTTTCATGTTCGGAAATAATTTCATTAGCAAAAAGATGATTTTTCTTAAAATCATACCAAGATTGATATCCTGCATAGATGGCCAATAAATTAAGCATGTCTATTCTGGGTAATTTGCTAGAAGGAACCGTCTTGAAATAAGTATAGAAAGACTTTTCGCTAATATTTCCCTTTGCTTTTTTTCGTAAATCTTCTTGAAAATAAATAATATCAATTCCTTTCCACTTCGAAATTTCATCGTAGGAAGGATGGTGATTTTTAAGATATTCCGCCTGAACTTCTGCTTTTAATTGCTCGAAATGCAATAAATCTAAATCTGCCAAAATCTTATAAGATTATTTAAGTGTTTGATTATCAGTATTAGTTTTTTGTAAAACTATTTTACAAATATATTACAATTAATTTTCTAAAACAAATTTTTTCTATGACCCTATCTTTGCTGTGTTAAAAGTGAACAAAACAATTTTTAAACAATTTAATTAAATTAATTTATTATGAAAAAATCATTATTCGTAGCTGCTATCGCTGCATTAGCTGTTGTTGCTTGTAAAAAATCTGAAACTACTGAAGCTACTGAGAATGTAGATTCTGCTGCTGCTGTTGTTGACTCTGCTGCTGCTACTGTTGACTCTGCTGCTGCTACTGTAGATTCTGCTGCTGCTGTTGTTGATTCAGCTGCTGCTAAAGTAGAAGAAGTTAAAAAATAATTTTTTCTCAACAGAAAAACTAAAACGTTCCTCTTAGAGGAGCGTTTTTTTTATTATTGCAAATGTAAAATTAAATAGTTAGTCATCTAATTTTTTTTAGATGATTTTTTTGTATTTATAAGTTAGTGAAGTTGAATAGAAATAGGCTTAAAAATATTTAATTTTCTGATTATCAATTTTATTTTTTTTGTAAAATCTCTTTACAAAGATATTTACAATGAATTTTCAAATTTAATTTTCGAAGTAGTTTTACATTTGTATCAACAAAATGAAACAAACAAATTTTTTAAACCCTTAAATTAAATTTATTATTATGAAAAAATCATTATTCGTAGCAGCTGTAGCTGCTTTAGCATTAGTTGCTTGTAACAAAAAAGAAACAACTGAAACAGTAGATTCAGCTGCAAATGCAATGGTAGATTCAGCTGCGGTAACTGTAGACTCTGCTGCTGCTGTAGTAGATTCAGCTGCTGAAAAAGTAGAAGACGTTGCTAAAGATGCAGCTAAAGAAGTGAAAGAAGGAGCAGCTAAAGTAGAAGAAGCTGTGAAAAAATAATTAAGAAATTAATTACAAACAGAACCGCCTCGTGAAAACGAGGCGGTTTTTTTTATTTGGTGAGTTTTTGTCTCAGTATTTCGTAGCAGGAAATAGCCACTGCATTACTTAGATTAAGTGAGTCTATAGTTCCAGACATCGGGATGAGAATGTTTTCACCTTTATGAAGCCAAAAATCACTTAAACCAGAATGTTCCGTTCCGAAAAATAATGCAGATTTTTCATTGAAGTTTTTCTTGTATAAATCTTCGGCGGTTTCATCCATAAAAGTAGTGTATATTTTGAAACGATTTTTTTGTAAAAACGCCAAAGTTTCTTCATTGGTTGCAGAAAATACATTCATCCCAAAAAAACAACCTACGCTGCTTCGTAAAACATTTGGGTTGTAAAAATCTACTCTAGAATCGGTAACAATTAATGCATCTATTCCAAAAGCTTCACAACTTCTCAAAATTGCGCCTAGATTTCCTGGTTTTTCTACAGATTCTACTACAATAACTGAAGCATTGTCTTTTGGTTGATAATTTTTTAAATCAAATTCTTTGGTTTTGTAAATGCCGATAATTCCTTCCGAAGTTCCTCTGTAAGCTAGTTTTTCATATACTTGACTGGAAACAAAATGTATTTTACCATCGGGATGATTGATTCCAAAAATAGATTCGCAAATAAAAAATTCCAAATTTTCGAACCCGAATTGCAATGCGCGTTCGTTTTCTTGTTTCCCTTCTACCACAAAAACTCCAGATTTCTTACGAAACCTATTGTCTGTAATTAATCTGTTGAGATTTTTTATTTTTTCGTTTTGTAAGCTTTCGATAATCATATTTTTGAAACGCAAAGTGCGCAAAGTAAATTTTTATAAATTGAATTTTATTCTTCAGAGAAATCAATTTGGTTTCCCATTTCTTCAGTTAAACTATTCGGTAAATGTTTTTTATTTTTAATCCCTAAAGTTCTTAATTTTTGGGTTTGAATAATCAAATTGTCATTTCCTGTAGAAAGTTGTTTGTAAGCATCTGTATAAGAGTTTTTGGCATTGTCTATATTTTTGCCAATTTTCTCTAGATTTTCTACGAATCCTACAAATTTGTCATACAGTTTTGCTCCACGTTCTGCAATTTCCATAGCATTTCTACTTTGGTATTCGCGTTTCCAAAGGTCTGCAATGAGTTTGAGTGATGTAATTAAATTACTTGGATTTAGTAATAAAATTCTTCTTTCATAAGCAAAATTCCAAAGGTTTTGGTCAGCTTGCATAGCTGCGATGTATGCAGGCTCGCTTGGAATGAACATCATTACAAAATCCAGAGATTTTCCGTAATCGTCGTACGCTTTTTGTGATAACTGATTAATGTGATTTTTAATTGAACTCAAATGTTGGTTGAGTTTCATTGCATAAACTTCTGCATCTGTTTCGTCTACCAATTCTGTGAAAGCGGTGAGCGAAACTTTAGAATCGATGATGACGTTTCTTTCGTCTGGATATTTTACAACAGCATCTGGACGCATTTTTTTACCTGAAAATTCAGAGTAAAGCGCTTTGTTGTTTTCATCCGTTAATTGATGTTCTAAGAAATATTCTCTACCTTTTACCAAGCCAGATTTTTCTAAAATACTCTCCAAAATCATTTCGCCCCAGTTCCCTTGTGTCTTTGCTTCACCTTTTAAAGCTCTGGTTAATTTTTTGGCATCTTCAGAGATTTGCTGGTTCAGTTCTGCCAATTCTTTTACTTTTTCGGCAAGAGAGAAACGCTCTTTATTTTCTTTTTCGTAAGCTTCGTTTACACGATTTTTCAGTTCCGAAATTTTTTCTTGGAACGGCTCCAGAATTGTTTTTAGGTTCTTTTGATTTTGTTCGGTGAACTTTGTGGTCTTCTCTTCTAAAATTTTATTCGCTAAATTCTCAAATTGCAGTTTTGCTTCTTCCTGAATTTTTACAATTTCTTCTTTTTGAGTATCCAGAAGTTTCTGCAAATTCTCATTTTGTGCCGAAAGTTCAGATTTTATAGCGATTAGATTATTTTTTTCTAATTGTAAATCTTTGATTTCTGCGTTTTGCTTTTGATTGAGTTCAGCTTGTTCAGCTATTTTTTGATTTTGAGCTTTGTTTTCAGCAGAAATTTTTGCCAATTCATTTTGAAGTTGATTCAATATTTCAGCTTGAGAAGCATTTGTATTTTTCTCTTCTTTTAATTGCTCAAGGATTTCTAAAATTTTAGATTCAGCATTAGAAAAGTCTGCATCTTTTTTGATGAAGTTTTGTTGCAATTCTTCATAACTTTTTCTAGAAACCGAAGAAGACTTCAATATAAAATACGCTAAGATAGCACCGAAAATAAATGCGAGAATAATGTATAAGATTTCCATTTTTCAAAATTACAAAAAGAAAAAGTTATAATGATTATCTTGTGGAAAACTAAAATTTCTCTTTTCTAAATTCTACAATTTCTTGAATTAAGTCAAAAGGCAAATCTTCTTGCAAAGGAAACTGAACGGTACCTTTAGACGTTTTGTATTTCTTTAATTTTTCAGCGAAGATTTCTATGGCTTCTGAACCAGGATACAAACCAATATGATTTTTGAAACCACCAAAATGAATCGCGTTTTTACCTTTCATTTTAAAAGTTGGAATTCCGTAATTTATACAGAGTTCACTTTCTGGAAGAAGATTTTGAATGAAATTTTTCAGATTTTCTAAAATTTCTTGAGTTTCTTCAGGGTAATCTAAGCAATATTCTTCGTAGGTTTTGGGAGTTTTCATGATTATTCTTTAGAAATCATTTTATGATATTTCAGATGCATTGGTATTGCTGCAGAACCGTACCAAGGAAGAATTTCTACATCGAAAATTCCGTTTTTAATAGTTGGATCTCCTTGAAGCAAAGTTTTTACCTCTTCTTCGGTTTTAGCATCGATTAAGAAAATCCCACGATATTGAAGGTCGTTTTTCGTAGCAAAAGGACCTGCTAATTTCAGTTTTCCTGCTTTTTCCATGGCTTCCATATTAGAAAAATGTCCTTTGAAAAGTTCGGAGCGCTGTATTTTATCTGTAATTTCAGCATCTTTTGGGCCGGTTTTCAGAATCACGAGCATATAAGTTTTCATGCCACGTTCATCTGCGCCGAGAGAATCTGCTAATTTTTTATTTTTTTCCTGAGTGGTTACTATTTCATCAGCATTTTTACCTGATGCTCCCGGTTTTCCATCTTGACCTTTTTGATAAGAGATACAAGAGCTCACTACAATTGAGGCAATGAATAAATAAAGTAAATTTTTCATTTGTGACAAGGTTTTCAACAAATGTAAAAATTTTGAAATTATTTTTTATGATTTATAATAAAATGAGTATTCTCATATAATATTTCTTCATAGGTATTTGAAAAGTAATAATTCACCTAAATAATAATGAGTACCTATATTTATTTCTCTTGTTGGGTAATGTAGCCACTCTTTTGTGCATTGGTTTATTCGTCTCTTGCTTTATCTGTGATTTCTGAAAGATCTCTCTGGATATCAATAATTGTTTAAATAAATAATGTAGAATCTTTTAATAATTTAAAAGAAAAAAAATCAAAATGATAATGCATGTGTATAATGTGATGCAATAGATAAAGAAGTCAGATGTGATTTTTTTGAAAAATATTACAAATAATTCATAATCAATGCTTGTCAGTTTAAAAATAATTCATAATTTTGCACCCTAAAATAAAAAATAATATAAAGCAATCAAATGCCTACTATTCAACAATTAGTTAGAAAAGGAAGAGCCACACTTGCTAAGAAGAGCAAATCGGCTGCTTTGGATTCATGTCCACAAAGAAGAGGCGTATGTACGAGAGTATATACAACTACTCCTAAGAAACCTAACTCAGCACTTAGAAAAGTTGCGAGAGTGAGACTTTCAAACGGAAAAGAAGTTAACGCCTACATCCCGGGAGAAGGACACAACCTCCAAGAGCACTCGATAGTATTAGTACGTGGCGGAAGAGTAAAAGATTTACCGGGAGTTAGATATCACATTGTTCGTGGTGCTTTAGACACTGCCGGAGTAAACGGAAGAACGCAAAGACGTTCTAAATACGGTGCCAAGAGACCAAAACCAGGACAGGCTGCTGCTCCTGCAAAAGGTAAGAAAAAGTAATCATTAAATAAGGAACAAGAACAATGAGAAAAACAAAAGCAAAAAAGAGACCGTTGTTACCAGATCCAAAGTTTAATGATCAATTGGTAACAAGATTTGTAAATAATCTAATGGTAGATGGTAAAAAATCTATCGCTTTCAGAATTTTCTATGATGCATTAGATATCGTAGAAGCTAAAAAAGGAGATAACGAAAAATCTTCTCTTGAAATCTGGAAAGATGCATTAACTAACGTAATGCCTCACGTAGAAGTAAGATCAAGAAGAATTGGTGGTGCAAACTTCCAAATTCCTATGCCAATCAGAGCTGATAGAAAAATTTCTATGGCGATGAAATGGTTAATTAAGTATGCTACTGCTAGAAATGATAAGTCTATGGCTCAGAAATTAGCTGCAGAAGTTATCGCTGCTTCTAGAGAAGAAGGTGCTGCTTTCAAGAAGAAAACTGATACTCACAAAATGGCAGAAGCTAACAAAGCTTTCTCTCACTTTAAATTTTAATTAAGAAATGAGTAGAGATCTTAAATACACAAGAAATATTGGGATTGCTGCGCACATTGATGCCGGTAAAACTACCACTACAGAGCGTATTCTTTTCTATACAGGTAAAACTCACAAAATTGGAGAAGTACACGAAGGTGCTGCTACAATGGACTGGATGGAACAAGAAGCAGAAAGAGGTATTACCATTACTTCTGCTGCTACTACATGTAGCTGGAATTTCCCAACAGATCAAGGGAAAACACTTCCTGAAACTAAACCTTACCACTTCAATATCATTGATACCCCAGGACACGTAGACTTCACGGTAGAAGTAAACAGATCTCTTAGAGTATTAGATGGTCTTGTGTTCTTATTCTCAGCAGTAGACGGAGTAGAGCCTCAGTCAGAAACCAACTGGAGATTGGCTGATAACTACAAAGTTGCGAGAATGGGATTTGTAAACAAAATGGACAGACAAGGAGCTGATTTCTTAAACGTTGTAAAACAAGTTAAAGAAATGTTAGGTTCTAATGCAGTTCCAATCGTTTTACCAATCGGTGCTGAAGAAGATTTCAAAGGTGTAGTAGACTTAATTAAGAACAGAGCTATCATCTGGGATGAAGCAGGACAAGGAGCAACTTTTGATGTAGTTCCAATTCCTGAAGATATGAAAGATGAGGTAATGGAATATAGAGAAAAATTAGTAGAAGCAGTAGCTGATTACGATGAAACTCTAATGGAAAAATTCTTTGAAGATCCAGATTCTATTACTGAAGAAGAAATCAATGCTGCACTTAGAGCTGCAACTATTGATTTATCTATCATTCCTATGACTTGTGGTTCTTCATTCAAAAATAAAGGAGTTCAGTTCATGCTAGATGCAGTTTGTAAATATCTTCCTTCTCCACTAGATAAGGATGATATCAAAGGAACTGACCCTAAAACTGATGCTGAAATCATTAGAAAACCAGACGTAAAAGAGCCTTTCGCTGCATTAGCTTTCAAAATTGCTACAGACCCATTCGTAGGTAGATTAGCATTCTTTAGAGCTTATTCAGGAAGACTAGATGCTGGTTCTTATGTTCTAAATACAAGATCTGGAAATAAGGAAAGAATTTCTAGAATCTACCAAATGCACGCTAACAAGCAAAACCCAGTAGAATATATTGAAGCTGGAGATATCGGTGCAGCAGTAGGTTTCAAAGATATCAAAACGGGAGATACTCTTTCTGATGAAAAAGCACCAATCGTTCTTGAATCTATGATTTTCCCAGATCCAGTAATCGGTATCGCTGTAGAACCTAAAACTAAAGCAGACCAAGATAAAATGGGTAACGCTCTTGCTAAATTAGCAGAAGAAGATCCTACATTTACTGTGAAAACTGATGAAGCTTCAGGTCAAACTATTATTTCAGGGATGGGAGAACTTCACCTTGATATCATCGTTGACCGTATGAGAAGAGAATTTAAAGTAGAGGTTAACCAAGGTCAACCACAAGTAGAATACAAAGAAGCTCTTACACAAGTTGCTAACCATAGAGAAGTTTACAAAAAACAATCAGGTGGTAGAGGTAAGTTCGCAGATATCGTATTCGAAATTGGTCCTGCAGACGAAGGTAAAACTGGTTTAGAATTCATCAACGAAATTAAGGGTGGTAACATTCCTAGAGAATTTATCCCTTCAGTTGAAAAAGGTTTCAAAGAATCTATGAAAAACGGTCCATTAGCTGGTTTCGAAGTAGAATCTATGAAAGTAACCCTTAAAGATGGATCTTTCCACGCAGTAGACTCTGACCAATTATCTTTCGAATTAGCTGCTAAAATGGGTTTCAAAGCTTCTGGTAAAGCTGCTAAAGCGGTAATTATGGAGCCTATTATGAAACTTGAGGTAGTTACACCTGAAGAATATATGGGAGATATCGTAGGAGACCTTAACAGAAGAAGAGGTACTGTAAACGGTATGGATGATAGAAATAACGCTAAAGTGATTAAAGCTTTCGTTCCACTATCTGAAATGTTTGGTTATGTTACTTCGCTTAGAACTTTATCTTCTGGTAGAGCTACTTCTTCTATGGAGTTCGAGAGATACGAACCAGCTCCAACAAATATTGCAGAAGAAGTAATTGCTAAAGCAAGAGGTTAATCTTTAAAAAATTAGAAAATGTCACAAAGAATCAGAATAAAACTTAAGTCTTACGATTACAATTTAGTAGATAAGTCTGCTGAGAAAATCGTGAAAACTGTAAAAGCTACTGGTGCTGTGGTAAACGGACCTATTCCATTGCCAACTCACAAAAGAATCTTTACAGTTCTTAGATCACCACACGTAAACAAGAAAGCAAGAGAACAGTTCCAACTTTCTGCTCACAAGAGATTGATGGATATTTACTCTTCTTCTTCTAAAACTGTAGATGCTCTAATGAAATTAGAGTTACCTTCAGGTGTAGACGTAGAAATCAAAGTGTGATAATTAAGTTAGAAGATGGAAGTCTGAAGACAGAAGTTTTCTCTTAAAAATATCAAAATTTGTTTCCGTGCGCTGAGCGAAGTCGAAGCGTGCTATGATAATAACCTCCCAAACAATTTTGTTTGGGAGTTTTTTTTATATAATAATTTTATAAATTAAAAATTTAATATTTAAAAAGTCATATCCTTATTTTTTGTAAAATTTGTAAAAAAAATATTATGAATAATAATAAAAATCTTTTTGATCAGTTTGCAGATTGGGCAACTGCTTTTACTGGTAGTGCTGGAGCTTTTATAGGTGCCTCTTTATTGGTTTTAATTTGGGCTTTTACTGGACCAATCTTTAAATTTTCAGAAACTTGGCAAATGGTAATCAATACTGGAACTACCATTGTGACTTTTTTGATGGTTTTTTTGATTCAAAAAGCTCAGAATAAAGATTCAAAAGCCATTCAGATAAAACTAAATGAACTTATAGCAGCACACGAAAAAGCCAGTAACAGAATAGTTGATATAGAAGATTTAACAGAAAAAGAATTAGATAAACTTCATAAATATTACGAAAAATTATCAGAATTGGCAGAGCAAGATAACAATATTCATCTATCACATTCCATAGATGCCGCAGAAGATAATCATGAACATAAATTAAGAAATGAAAAAATTCATAAAGAAATTGATAATGAAATGTAATATTAAAAAAAAAATCAGACATTATAGTCTGATTTTTTATATTCACTTTTTTGCCTATTTTACTTTATCAATTCATACGTTTGTTGAGCGATTTCCAGTTCTTCATTGGTAGGAATAATCAGAATTTTCACCTTGCTTTCTGGAGCTTGAATTTCTACAGGAACTTTGGTGTGATTAAATTTCACATTCGCTTCTTCGTCTAGTTTTATTCCAAGCGCTTCTAAATTTTTACAAGACCAACTTCTTACCACCGCATCATTTTCTCCTAAACCAGCCGTGAAAATAATGGTGTCAATTCCATTGAGTGAAGCAAAATAAGAACCGATGTATTTTTTAATTCTATGCGTGTAAAGTTCTAAGGTTAATTTAGCATCAGCATCGCCTTGTTCACATTTTTCGTTGATGTCTCTTGCATCGCTGCTTCCACCTAAACCAAGCATTCCACTTTCTTTATTCAAAATGTTTTTCACCTCTTGTAAAGAAAAGCCTAATTCTTCTACCATGTAAAAAATCACAGAAGGATCTATATCGCCACTTCTGGTTCCCATCACCAATCCACAAAGTGGCCCGAAACCTAAAGTCGTATCTATACTTTCTCCGTTTTCATTTACTGCAGCCATACTTGCGCCGTTTCCTAAGTGAATGGTAATGGCTTTTAAATGGTCATTTTTCAGAATTTTTTTGGCTTCATTGTATACAAATTTGTGGCTTGTTCCATGGAAACCATAAACTCTAATGCTATTATCTGTATAGAATTTTTTAGGAATAGCATATCGGTAAGCGTGTTCAGGAAGTGTAGCGAAAAACGCTGTATCAAAAACTGCTACCTGAACTGCATTTGGAAAGAATTTTTCAGAAGCTTCTATCCCAATTAAGTTTGCCGGATTATGAAGTGGAGCCAATGGAATTAATGTTTTTATCGCTTCTTTCACTTCTGGAGTGATGATTTGCGTTTTTGTGAATTTTTCACCACCGTGAACTACTCTGTGACCAATCGCTTTGATGCTTTCAGGATTTTCGATAACTCCAAAATCTGGATGAGTTAATAAACCCGTAATCGCCTCGAAAGCTGTAGCATGTTCTGGTAGATTTTCTTCTAAAATATATTCGCCAAAACCTTCATTCGTTGCATATTGATGTTTGATTCTACCCCCTTCAATTCCGATTCGTTCTGCTAAACCTTTAGCCAAAACTTTTTGAGAAAGAATATTGATGATTTGATATTTCAGAGATGAGCTTCCTGCATTAATAACTAATATATTCATGTAATAATTTTTTAAAATTTTTAATTTGGGCAGCTTTTCCGCCTTCCGTTCCCGCTTTTTTATTTTTGCCAAAGCTTTTTCCATTCAAAAAAATAAAAAGAGCTCCACTCAAGTCGGGCTGCTAAGACGAGCTGTCTAAATATGAGGTTTAATTGTTAGTAGATTGTATCGCTGTAATAATTACGGTGTTGTAAATATCTTCAATGGTAGCACCACGACTTAAATCGTTAATTGGTTTGTTTAAACCTTGTAACATTGGGCCAACTGCTAATGCGCCAGTTTCTCTTTGAACCGCTTTATAAGTATTGTTCCCAGTATTTAAATCTGGGAAAATAAGAACATTGGCTTGTCCAGCAACTGGTGAGTTTGGCAATTTGCTTTTACCAACGATTGGGTCTACCGCAGCGTCATATTGAATAGGTCCTTCTACTAAAATATCAGGGCGTAGAGATTTTACAATTTCTGTAGCTTTTCTCACTTTTTCTACTTCTTCACCGCTTCCAGATGTTCCAGAAGAATAAGAAAGCATCGCTACTTTAGGTGTTTCTATACCAAATGTTTTGGCAGAATCGGCAGAAGAAATCGCGATTTCCGCTAATTGTTCAGGATTCGGATTGGGTACAATGGCACAATCTCCGTAAACCAAAACTCTGTCATCTAACAGCATGAAAAATACTGAAGAAACGGTTTTGAAACCAGGTTTTGTTTTTACGAATTGTAAAGCTGGTTTAATGGTGTGAGCTGTTGTATTTACCGCGCCAGAAACCATTCCGTCTGCATGACCTTTGTGTACCATCATGGTGCCAAAGTAAGAAGCATCTAGCATTAAATCTTGTGCCGACGTCAATTCTAAACCTTTTGATTTTCTTAATTCATATAAAGTATTGGCGTAGTCTTCGTAAAATTCACTATTGTGAGGGTCTACGATAGAAATTCTACTTTCGTCCCAGTTTAATCCGAGTTGCGCTACTCTAGATTTTACTTTTTCTGGGTCGCCTAAAATGGTAATTTTTGCCACTTTGTCTTCTGCAATTTGAGATGCAGCGGTTAGAATTCTATCGTCATTGCCCTCTGGTAAAACAATGTGCTTTTGAATTTTTTTAGCATTGCTCAAGAGATTGTATTGGAACATTCTCGGGGTGAGACTTTCTGTTTTTACAGAGTTTATTTTGGTATTGAGTTCTTCTACGTCTACAGAACTTTCAAACAAGTCAATACTTAATTTTATTTTTGATTTATTTACGGCGTAAATTTTCGGTTTAATTCTAGAAATTACAGATGCAGCTTCAAAGGTTCCGAGATTAGTGGTGATAATCGGAATAGGTTTTTGATTGTCGAGCATTAATTTGATAATAGATCTTTCTGGCGTGAAACCACCTGTTAATACAATACCTGAAATATTAGGGTATTTCGGTGAAATATTCGCCAAAGAAGTTCCTACAATCAGGTCACTTCTGTCTCCTGGCATAATACAAAGGCTGTCTGGTGTAATTCTAGGCAAGAAATTCGCTAATTGCATTGCTCCAATAACTGTAGTTTTCGCAATGTTGTCTAGTTTTTCTTTCCCGAATAAAACATGACCTCTAATATGATTGATGATTTCGTGGATAGATGGTTTTCCTAATTCTGGATTGTTTGGAATTACGGCTACGAAAATCCCTTTTTTAATTTCTTTTTTGATGAGTTTTTGTACTTCGCTTTGTTCCTTTTCGCAACGATTAACAATTACTCCTATTATATTAACGTCTTTTTCTAAAAATGAATTGACTTCTGCAATCACATTGTTTACCAATTCAGGAACGGTTTCGAAACTGTCTTTTACTACTAATAAAACTGGGATTCCTAAATTCTTGGCAATAGAACCATTAAAATCTATTTCGAAAACAGAACCTTCTTCTGTAAAATCACTTCCTTCTACCAATACAAAATCAAATTCATTTTCTAAATTTTTATATTTCTCGATGATGGTATCATAAACCTCATTGATTTTTCCTTGATTTTGATGTTCGGTAAACTCACTTCTAGAATATGAGTAAGCATCCTCATAATTCATGTTAACATTAAAGTGAGATAAAATAGTATCTATATGATTGTCTACTACATTTTTGTTTTCGATAAGAGGCTTAAAAAACGCCACATTAGGAGTGGTGCGTTTCAGCATTTGCATTAATCCGAGACTTACAATAGATTTTCCGCTTTGTGCAGAAGAGGTAATTACGTATACTGAATGATTCATTTTTAGAAAGGATTAAATTTATTTTGCAAAAATACGGCTTTCAAGACGGTTATGAAAGGGTTTTAATCAATGAAAAACATGCGATTTGACAGCTATTTTAAATTTATAGCAAAAATATAAGCATTAAAAGGACTTCCGTTTCCTAATTACAAACATCATATTTTAGTTAATTTTTATAATAGAATAAATATCAGTTTATGGTTTCACGAGTGGCTGAACATGAATGGATTAAAAAAGAAAATAATTTTAACTTACTGTTTGTCAGTTCAAAAAATATTCTTACATTTGCACACTCATTTTAGGGAAGAAGTATGCCTATTTCAGACGTAGATATTACTAAATTCCTCTAGAATAGGGAGTTATAATAAACAATTTAAGTATAATATATTAATAATGTCAGGTATTATTGGTAAAAAAATCGGTATGACATCTTTGTTTAACGAAGAAGGGAAAAACATCCCTTGTACAGTTATTCAAGCTGGTCCATGCGCGGTTTTACAGGTCAGAACCGAAGAAGTTGACGGTTACAAAGCGGTGCAACTAGGTTTCGATGACAAGAGTGAGAAGAACGTATCTAAAGCGTTAGCTGGTCATTTCAAAAAGGCTGGTTCTACGCCAAAGGCGAAAATCGTGGAATTCAGAAATGAATTCGAGCACGAAGTGAAAGTAGGAGATCAAATAATCGTGGACATGTTCAACGAAGGTGAATATGTAGACGTAACAGGTACTTCTAAAGGTAAAGGTTTCCAAGGGGTTGTTAAAAGACATAACTTTGGTGGTGTAATGCAAGCTACCCACGGTCAGCACAACAGATTAAGAGCTCCGGGTTCAATCGGTGCGGGTTCTGACCCTTCTAGAGTTTTCAAAGGACTTAGAATGGCTGGTAGAATGGGAGGAAAACAGGTGACTGTTCAAAACCTTCAAGTGTTAAAAGTAGATACAGAACAAAATCTTTTAGTAGTAAAAGGTGCTGTTCCGGGAGCTAAAAATTCTTATGTAATTATCAAGAAATGGAACTAGTAGTATTAAATACATCAGGAAAAGAAACCGGAAGAAAAGTGCAACTAGACGAAGCTATCTTCGGAATTGAGCCAAATCAGCACGCGGTTTACTTAGAAGTGAAACAATACCTTGCTGCTCAAAGACAAGGAACTCATAAGTCTAAAGAAAGAAGCGAAATTACTGCTTCTACTAGAAAACTTAAAAAACAAAAAGGATCTGGTTCGGCTAGATATGGTGATATTAAATCTCCAACTTTCAAAGGTGGGGGTAGAGTATTCGGTCCTAAGCCAAGAGATTACAGATTCAAATTAAATAAAGCATTAAAAAGATTAGCTAAGAAATCTGTTCTTTCTCAAAAAATGAGAGAAAACTCTATTAAAGTATTAGAAGAAGTAACATTTGCTGCTCCTAAAACTAAAGATTTCATCAATGTATTTAATGCATTAGGTTTGGAAGGCAAAAAAGCATTATTCGTGCTTGCTGAAACAAACAAGAACGTATATTTATCTTCAAGAAACTTACCGAAAGTAAAAGTTTTAACTTATAATGAGATTTCTTCTTATGACTTAGTTAATGCTGGTGAAGTAGTATTCTTCGAAGGTGCTGTAGAAAAATTTCAAGAAAATTTAAGAAAATAAGTCATGTCAGTTATCATTAAACCAATCATTTCAGAAAAAGCAAACAGCCAATCAGAATTGAGCGGAGTTTATACGTTTTTAGTAGATACTAAAGCTAATAAAATCCAAATCAAACAAGCTGTAGAAGCTGCTTATAGTGTAAAGGTAGAAGACGTAAGAACTATGATTTATGCTCCGAAAGTTTCTGCGAAATACACTAAAAAAGGACTTCAAGTTGGTAAAACCAATAAATTGAAGAAAGCTTTGGTTCAACTTGTAGAAGGCGAAACCATTGATATTTTTGCAACAAATTAATAATTTTATATAATTAATAGTAATGTCTGTTAGAAAATTAAAACCTATCACCCCAGGACAGAGATTCAGAATTGTAAACAATTTTGAAGAAATTACTACCAACAAACCTGAGAAGTCTCTAACTGTAGGACTTTCTAAAAAAGGAGGTAGAAATAACACTGGTAAAATGACCATGCGTTATACCGGAGGTGGACACAAGAAAAAGTACAGAATCATCGATTTCAAAAGAAATAAGTTTGATGTAGCTGCTACTGTTTTATCTGTGGAGTACGATCCAAACAGAACTGCGTTTATCGCTTTAGTAGAATACACTGATGGAGAAAAGAGGTACATCGTTGCTCCAAACGGTATTAAAGTAGGTCAAACTGTAGTTTCTGGAGATAATGTAGAACCTGAAGTAGGAAATGCAATGAAATTGAAAAACATACCATTAGGTACTGTGATCTCTTGCATCGAACTAAGACCAGGACAAGGTGCAATCCTTGCTAGAAGTGCAGGTTCTTCTGCGCAATTAACTTCTAGAGATGGTAAATATGCAATCATTAAATTGCCTTCAGGAGAATCTAGAATGATTTTAGTAGAATGTATGGCTATGATTGGCTCAGTATCTAACTCAGATCACCAACTTACCGTTTCTGGTAAAGCAGGTAGAAGCAGATGGTTAGGTAAGAGACCAAGAACAAGAGCTGTAGCTATGAACCCTGTAGATCACCCAATGGGAGGTGGTGAAGGTAGATCTTCTGGCGGTCACCCAAGATCTAGAAACGGTAAACCAGCTAAAGGTTACAAGACTAGGAAGAAAAACAAAGTGTCTAACCGTTACATCGTATCTAAAAGAAAATAATTATGGCAAGATCACTTAAGAAAGGACCTTTCATCGCACATCATTTAGAAAAGAAGGTTCAGGCAAACATAGAACAAAATAAGAAGACAGTTATCAAAACATGGTCTAGAGCATCAATGATTTCTCCAGACATGGTAGGTCAAACTATCGCAGTACACAACGGGAAATCTTTTATCCCAGTTTATGTAACTGAAAACATGGTAGGACATAAGTTAGGCGAATTTTCTCCAACGAGATCTTTCAGAGGACACTCTGGTAACAAAAATAAAGGTAGCAGATAATCATGGGATCAAGAAAACAAGATAGCGCAATCGCAAGAAAAGAAGCTAACAAAGACGTTGTAAAAGCTTCATTAAACAATTGTCCGTCTTCTCCAAGAAAAATGAGACTCGTTGCTGATATCATCCGTGGAGAAAACGTAGATAAAGCCCTATATATCCTTAAATATTCTAAAAAAGATGCTTCTAACAAGTTAGAAAAACTTTTACTTTCGGCTATTGCTAACTGGCAAACTAAAAACGAAGGTGCTGACATAGAAGCTGCTAATCTTTTTGTAAAAGAAATTTATGTGGATAGTGCAAGACAACTTAAGAGATTAAGACCTGCACCACAAGGTAGAGGTTACAGAATTAGAAAAAGATCTAATCACGTAACATTAGTATTAGGTAACAAACAAGATAATCAATAATCAAAGGTATGGGACAGAAGACAAATCCAATTGGTAATAGATTAGGAATCATCAGAGGATGGGATTCTAACTGGTTTGGTGGAAACGATTATGGAGACAGAATCGCAGAAGACTACAAAATCAGAAGATACCTTGAAGCTAGATTATCTAAAGGTGGTATCTCTAGAATCTACATCGAGAGAACCCTAAAATTAGTAACAGTAACAATCACTACTGCAAGACCAGGTCTTATCATCGGTAAAGGTGGTCAAGAAGTTGATAAACTAAAAGAAGAATTGAAAAAGATTACTGATAAAGACATCCAAATCAATATCTTCGAAATCAAAAGACCAGAACTAGACGCAATTCTAGTTGCAGAAAGTATTGCAAAACAGATTGAAAACAGAATCTCTTACAGAAGAGCTGTTAAAATGGCTATGACCAGCACTATGAGAATGGGTGCAGAAGGTATCAAAGTTCAAATCTCTGGTAGATTAAACGGAGCTGAAATGGCAAGAAGCGAATCTTTCAAAGAAGGAAGAATCCCATTGTCTACTTTCAGAGCAGATATCGATTATCACATTGGTGAAGCACTTACTCAGTACGGTAAGCTAGGAGTGAAAGTTTGGATCATGAAAGGTGAAGTGTACGGCAAGAGAGAATTATCTCCACTTGTTGGTCAACAGAAAAAAGCACCAGCTGGTAAAAAAAGAGACAGAAAATAATTAAAATTTTAGATTGAAATTTTAAGTTTTAAATTACCGTTACTTTTTTAAAATCTAAAATCTAAAATCTGAAATCTAAAATCTAAATTAGAAAACATGTTACAACCAAAAAGAACGAAATTCCGTCGTGTTCATAAAATGAAAATGAAGGGAAATGCGCAAAGAGGATCTCAATTAGCGTATGGAACTTTCGGAATTAAAGCTATAGACGGTGCTTGGATCACTGCAAGACAAATTGAAGCTGCGCGTATCGCTGCTACAAGATATATGAAAAGAGAAGGTCAACTATGGATTAAAATATTCCCAGATAAGCCTATTACTAAAAAACCAGCCGAAGTAAGGATGGGTAAAGGTAAAGGTGCTGTAGAATATTGGGTAGCTGTAGTAAAACCTGGTAAAATTATGTTTGAAGTAGGTGGAGTTCCTTATGAAATAGCTAAAGAGGCGTTAAGACTTGCAGCTCAGAAACTTCCAATAGTTACCAAATTTGTAGTAGCTAACGATTTTGTTCAACCTCAATAATCTTTGAAAAATGAAAAAAGCTGACATCAAAAATCTAAGCGCAGGAGATATTAAAAATCAATTAGCTGCTCTTAAAGCTGATTACACTAAAATGAAATTAGCGCACAGAATTAGCCCGATTGAAAATCCTATTCAAATCAGAGATTTAAGAAGAACAATCGCAAGACTTGAAACTGAGTTAACTAACAAACAATAATTTCATTTTATCATGGAAAGAAATTTAAGAAAAGAAAGAATCGGAATCGTTTCTAGCAATAAAATGGAAAAAACCATTGTAGTTAGTGAAACGATGAGAATGAAACATCCAATGTACGGTAAATTCGTATTAAAAACGAAAAAATATACCGCTCACGATGAAAACAATGAGTGCAACGAAGGGGATAAAGTTTTAATCCAAGAAACTAGACCTTTGAGTAAAAATAAAAGATGGAGATTAGTAAGTATAATTGAAAGAGCTAAGTAATGTTACAAACCGAATCAAGATTAAAAGTTGCTGATAACACTGGTGCAAAAGAAGTACTAGTAATCAGAGTTCTAGGTGGAACTAGAAGAAGATATGCTTCTGTAGGTGATAAAATCGTAGTTACTATCAAAGATTCTACTCCATCAGGAAATGCAAAAAAAGGACAAGTATCTAAAGCAGTTATCGTAAGAACTAAAAAAGCAGTTAGAAGAAAAGATGGTTCATACATCAAATTTGATGACAACGCTTGCGTTCTTCTAAACGCTGCTGGAGAAATGAGAGGAACTCGTGTTTTCGGACCAGTTGCTCGTGAATTGAGAGACAAAGAATATATGAAAATCATTTCATTAGCTCCTGAAGTATTATAATTTTAAAAATTTTAAAAAAAATGGCAAAAGTTAAAATAAAAAGAGGAGATAACGTAATCGTTACTACTGGTAAAAACAAAGGTAGTAAAGGTGAAGTTCTAGAAGTGATTAAGAAAGAAAACGCTGATGCTAGAGTTATCGTAGCAGGTGTAAACGTTGTTAAAAAACACGTAAAACCATCTGCATCTAATCCTCAAGGCGGAATCGTAGAAAAAGAAGCATCTATCAATATTTCTAACGTATCTCTAGTAGATGCAAACGGAAAAGCTACAAAAGTAGCGTATAAAGTAGAAGGTGATAAAAAAGTAAGAATTGCTAAAACAACAGGTAAAGAAATCTAATTATGGAATACGTAGCAAGACCCAAAAAATTATATACAGAAAAAATTGTTCCAGCAATGATGGAAGAATTTGGGTACAAATCTATCATGCAAGTACCTAAATTAGAAAAAATTGTTGTGTCTCAAGGTTTAGGTGCTGCAACTGCAGACAAAAAAATCGTAGACTATGCAGTAGAAGAACTTACAGCTATCACTGGTCAAAAAGCAGTAGGAACTTTATCTAAAAAAGACGAGGCAGCTTTCAAATTAAGAAAAGGTATGCCAGTTGGTGCAAGAGTAACGCTTAGAGCAGAAAAAATGTACGAATTTTTAGATAGACTTACGTCATCTGCTTTACCAAGAATTAGAGATTTTAACGGTATCAAAGCCGATGGTTTCGATGGTAGAGGTAATTACAACTTAGGGATTACTGAGCAAATTATCTTCCCAGAAATCGTGATCGACAAAGTGAAAAAAATCCAAGGGATGGACATCACTTTCGTTACTACTGCTAAAACTGACAAAGAAGCAAAAGCATTATTAACTCATTTCGGTTTACCGTTTAAAAAGAACTAAGAAATGGCAAAAGAATCAATGAAAGCGCGTGAGCGCAAAAGAGAAGCACTAGTTGCTAAATATGCTGCTAAAAGAGCTGCCCTAAAAGAAGCAGGTGATTATGAAGCACTTCAGAAATTACCTAAAAACGCTTCACCTGTAAGATTACACAACAGATGTAAATTAACAGGAAGACCAAGAGGTTACATGAGAACTTTCGGTATTTCGAGAGTTACTTTCAGAGAAATGGCTAACAATGGTCTTATCCCGGGAGTTAAAAAAGCAAGTTGGTAACAATTAGTTTTTAATCAAGATATTTAAGTTGCTTATGGCTTTTAGCCTCAAAATTAAAAGCCATCTGCAATACTGAATATCATTCACCAATAATAATTTAAAATAAAAAAATGGTAACAGATCCAATTTCAGATTTCCTAACTAGAGTAAGGAACGCACAAAGCGCAGGCCACAAAGTGGTGGAAATTCCTGCATCAAAAATCAAAAAGGAGATTACGAAAATCTTATTTGATCAAGGTTACATCTTAAACTACAAGTTTGAAGATAACGCTGTTCAAGGGACTATCAAAATCGCTTTGAAATATGATAAGCAAACTAACAAACCGGCTATTAAGTCTATCCAAAGAGCTTCTAGACCAGGTTTGAGAAAATACGCTGGTACAGAAGAATTACCAAGAGTATTAAACGGTTTAGGTGTAGCTATCATCTCTACTTCTAAGGGAGTAATGACTGATAAGAAAGCCAGAGAAGAAAAAGTAGGTGGCGAAGTAATCTGCTATGTTTATTAATTGTAAAAATTAGGAAGAAATGTCAAGAATTGGTAAATCAATTATAGAAATTCCTGCAGGTGTTACAGTTACTGTAAACGATAATGTAGTAACTGTGAAAGGTCCTAAAGGAGAACTTTCTCAAGAAATTACAGGCGGAATTACTCTTGAGCAAGAAGATGGTAAAATCACTGTAAGCAGACCATCTGAAGCTAAAAATCATAAAGCATTACACGGTCTTTATAGAGCGTTAATCAATAATATGGTGGTGGGAACCTCTGAAGGTTTCACAAAAAAATTAGAATTAGTAGGGGTAGGTTATAGAGCATCTCACTCTGGTCAAAAACTAGAATTAGCTCTAGGTTTCTCTCACGGTATCGTATTAGAACTTCCAAGTGAAATTACAATCGATACTTTAACAGAAAAAGGTAAAAACCCAATCATCACTTTGTCATCTTATGACAAACAATTATTGGGAATGGTGGCTGCTAAAATTCGCTCATTTAGAAAACCAGAACCATACAAAGGTAAAGGTGTGAAATTCGTTGGTGAAATAATTAGACGTAAAGCTGGTAAATCTGCTTAAAAATTAAGACAATGGCATTAACAAAAGTACAAAAAAGAGATAGAATTAAAAGAAGAGTAAGAGGCAAAATCTCTGGAACTTCTTCAGCGCCAAGACTTTCTGTTTACAAGAGTAACAAAGAAATCTACGCTCAATTAATTGACGATAAAGAAGGTAAAACTTTAGTAGCTGCTTCTTCTAGAGAGAAAGGAGTAGATGCTTATGGAACTAAAACTGAAGTTGCAACTGCAGTAGGTAAGAAAATTGCTGAAAAAGCTTTAGCTGCTGGATTTGAAAAAGTAGTTTTTGATAGAAACGGTTTCGTATATCACGGTAGAGTAAAAGCTCTTGCAGACGGTGCTAGAGAAGGTGGTTTGAAATTTTAAAAATTAAAAAATTATGTTAGGATTAGATAATATAGAAAGAGTAAAACCAGGTGGTCTAGAGCTTAAAGATCGTCTAGTTGCCGTAAACAGAGTAACTAAAGTAACCAAAGGAGGTAGAGCTTTCGGATTTTCTGCAATCGTAGTAGTAGGTAATGAAGACGGTGTAATCGGTTTCGGTTTAGGTAAATCTAAAGAAGTTGCTTCTGCTATTGCTAAAGCAGTAGAAGATGCTAAGAAAAATTTAGTGAAAGTTCCTGTAATGAATCATACAATCCCTCACCAAACTTCTGCTAGATACGGTGGTGCTGATATCTTCTTAAGACCAGCTTCTCACGGTACAGGATTAATCGCAGGTGGTGCGGTAAGAGCGGTACTAGAATCTGCAGGAGTACATGATGTACTTTCAAAATCTAAAGGTTCTTCTAACCCTCACAATGTGGTAAAGGCAACTTTCAAAGCATTGTTAGATATCAGAAGACCAGAAGAAATTGCAAGAATGAGAGGAATTTCTTTAACTAAAGTGTTTAACGGTTAATTTTTTATATCATGGCAACAATTAAAATCAAACAAGTAAGAAGTGCTATCAAAAGACCTAAAGTACAAAAAGATACTTTAGTAGCTCTTGGTCTTAAAAAATTAAACCAAGTTGTAGAACACGAAGCTACTCCATCTATCTTAGGTATGGTAGCAGCAGTGAGACATTTAGTAGAAGTACAGGAAAACTAATTAAATTTTAACAAAATGAATTTAAATAATATTCAACCAGCATCTGGAGCTACTCATAATTCAAAAAGAGTAGGTAGAGGACAAGGTAGTGGCAAAGGTGGTACATCTACAAAAGGTCACAAAGGTCAAAAATCAAGAGCTGGTTACTCACAGAAAATAGGTTTTGAAGGTGGTCAGATGCCTTTACAAAGAAGATTACCAAAATTCGGATTTAATAACATTAACAGAAAAGAATACAGAGCTATTAATCTTGATACTATTCAAGCATTAGTAGACGCTAAAAATCTTTCTGAAGTTACTAAAGAAGTATTGGTGGAAAATGGTTTATCTTCTAAAAATGAATTAGTGAAAATTATGGGTAGAGGAGAACTTAAATCTTCTGTTTCTATTTCTGCTAACAAATTCACTAAATCTGCTGAAGAGGCAATCTCTAAAGCAGGAGGTAAAGCGATCACTCTTTAATAAAAACAAATGAAAGGTTTTATTCAAACACTTAAAAACATCTGGAGTTTACAAGAATTGAGGGACAAGATTATTGTCACTCTTTCTTTGATTCTAGTATATAGATTTGCTTCTTATATTTCTCTACCAGCTATTAACATGGCAGAAGTAGGAAATTTATTAGATCATTTTCAGAAACAAGGTGGCGGTAAACAAGCTGCAGGTCTATTAGGTCTATTATCATC
The DNA here is from genome assembly GCF_041431305.1 of Cloacibacterium sp. Arc13. Classification (NCBI taxonomy): domain Bacteria; kingdom Pseudomonadati; phylum Bacteroidota; class Flavobacteriia; order Flavobacteriales; family Weeksellaceae; genus Cloacibacterium; species Cloacibacterium sp. Arc13. The sequence continues at coordinate 19,722 of NZ_JASMRM010000016.1, read as the reverse complement.
ATTTACTGGAGGAGCTTTCAGTCATGCTTCAATCATGGCTTTAGGAATCATGCCGTACATTTCTGCATCTATTATTGTGCAGCTTATGGGAATGGCAATTCCTTATTTACAGAAACTTCAGAAAGATGGTGAAAGTGGTAGAAAAACCTTAAATCAAATTACAAGATGGTTAACAATAGGTGTTTGTCTCGTACAAGCACCATTTTACCTAGGTACTATTACACAGGTTTTTTTACCTTACGAACAGTTTAGATCTGCGTATTATATTGATCCGCAATCTATTGCATTTTATGTTCCAAGTGTAGTGATATTAGTTGCAGGTTCTATCTTTGCAATGTGGTTAGGAGAAAAAATTACAGATAAAGGCATTGGTAACGGGATTTCTATCTTAATCATGGTAGGGATTCTAGCTGGTTTACCAACTGCATTTTTACAAGAATTTACTACTCAAACAGGAAACGGAGGTTTAGGAAGCATTATGATCCTAATCGAAGTTTTATTCTGGTTGGTAGTAATCTTATTAGCAATTGTACTTTCAGTTGCGGTAAGAAAAATTCCTATTCAGTATGTAAGTAGAGCTCACGCAACAGGTGGTGCAAACAGAAATTTATTACAAGGAGCAAGACAATGGATTCCTCTAAAAGTAAATGCATCTGGAGTTATGCCACTAATTTTCGCACAAGCATTAATGTTTGTTCCTGGTTTGTTAACTAAATTCGATGATACCAATACTTTCTTAGCAGGATTCAAAAATCCATTCAGCTGGCAGTATAATGTATTATTAGTAATTTTAATTATCATCTTCTCTTATTTCTACACAGCCATCACTATTCCAGTGAATCAAATGGCAGATGACTTAAAGAGAAATGGAGGTTTAATACCGAAAGTAAGACCAGGACAAGAGACTGCAAATTACTTAGATGATATTTTATCTAAAATAACCTTGCCAGGTGCGTTTTTTTTATCTATCTTTGCAATCCTTCCAGCTTTAGTGCATGGAGGCTTTGTTCAGACTGAAGGATTCTCCCATTTTTTCGGAGGAACTTCTTTATTGATCATGGTAGGAGTAATTTTAGATACAGTTCAGCAAATCAATACGTATTTGTTGAACCATCACTATGATGGATTGATGCAATCTAAATTATCTAGAACATCAAACTTATAAAAAACATCTATGGCAAAACAAAAACATATAGAACAAGATGGCGTTATAGTGGAAGCACTATCTAACGCCATGTTCCGTGTGGAACTGGAAAATGGGCATGTTCTCATCGCTCATATTTCAGGGAAAATGAGAATGCATTACATAAAACTTTTACCAGGAGATAAGGTAAAATTAGAACTCTCTCCTTATGATTTATCAAAAGGAAGAATAACATTTAGATATTAAATTAAATACTAATGAAAGTTAGAGCATCAATTAAAAAAAGAAGTGCAGATTGCAAAATCGTAAGAAGAAAAGGCAGATTGTACATTATTAACAAGAAGAACCCAAAATTTAAACAAAGACAAGGCTAAAATTAAATTATGGCGAGAATTTCAGGTATTGATTTACCAAAAAACAAAAGAGGCGTTATCGGTTTAACTTACATTTACGGAATTGGTAGAAGCACAGCTTCTGAAATCCTTAAAAATGCCGGTATCAGCGAAGACAAGAAAGTCAACGAATGGAATGACGATGAATTGGCTGCAATCAGAAATTACATCACTGAAAACATTAAAGTAGAAGGTGAATTACGTTCTGAAGTGCAATTGAACATCAAGAGATTGATGGACATAGGTTGCCAACGAGGAATACGTCACAGACTGGGATTACCTTTAAGAGGCCAAAGAACGAAAAACAATTCTAGAACCCGTAAAGGAAAGAGAAAAACAGTTGCTAACAAGAAAAAAGCAAGTAAATAATCTTTAGATTAGAATTATGGCAAAACAAACTAAAGTAGTTAAAAAAAGAAAAGTAAAAGTAGAAGCTATTGGTGAAGCACATATCCAAGCTTCTTTCAATAATATTATTATTTCTTTGACAAACAAAAACGGAGAAGTAATTTCTTGGTCTTCTGCCGGTAAAATGGGATTCAGAGGTTCTAAAAAGAATACTCCATTCGCAGCTCAAATGGCTGCAGAAAATTGCTCTTCAGTAGCTTATGAAGCTGGTTTAAGAAGAGTAAAGGTGTTTGTGAAAGGTCCAGGTGCAGGTAGAGAATCTGCAATCAGATCTATTCACAATTCAGGAATTGAAGTTTCAGAAATCATTGACGTGACTCCTATGCCACACAATGGATGTAGACCACCTAAAAGAAGAAGAGTTTAATTTTTAGAAATTTAACCTATGGCAAGATATATTGGACCAAAAACTAAAATTGCACGTAAATTTGGTGCTGCAATTTACGGAGACGATAAAAGTTTCGAAAAAAGAAAAAATCAACCACCAGGACAACACGGACCTAACAAAAGAAGAGGTGCTAAAAAATCTGAATATGCTGTACAGTTAGCTGAAAAACAAAAAGCTAAATATACTTACGGTATCTTAGAAAGACAATTTGCTAACCTTTTCGATAAAGCGCACAGAAGCAAAGGCGTTACAGGTGAGGTTCTTTTACAATTATGTGAATCTAGATTAGATAACGTAGTATACAGATTAGGTTTTTCTAAAACCAGAGCTGGTGCTAGACAGTTAGTTTCTCACAGACACGTAACAGTAAACGGAGAAATTGTAAACATCCCTTCATATTTATTAAAAGCAGGTGACGTAATCGCTATTAGAGAAAAATCTAAATCTCTAGAAGTAATTGCTGATTCATTAGCTTCTAAATCATCTTATGAATGGTTACAATTTAACGACGAAAAGAAAGAAGGTACTTTTATCTCAGCTCCTGAAAGAATTCAGATCCCTGAAGATATCAAAGAACAGCTAATCGTCGAATTATACTCTAAATAATTTTAATCAAATTTTTGCTCAACCCAATATTATGGCAATTTTACAATTCATAAAACCCGACAAAGTAATTCTACTTAATTCTACGGATTTCAAAGGTCAATTCGAATTTAGACCATTAGAGCCAGGATTCGGACTTACTATCGGTAATGCTTTGAGAAGAGTTTTACTTTCTTCTCTAGAAGGATATGCTATCACATCTATCAAAATAGAAGGAGTAGAGCACGAATTTTCAACAATTCCAGGTGTAATAGAAGATGTTACGGAAATCATCCTTAACCTTAAGCAATTAAGACTTAAAGCAAAAGTAGAAAACGCATCAGCAGAACAAGTAAGTGTGAAAATTTCTGGTAAAGAAGTAATCACTGCAGGTGATTTTGCTAGCTCGATGAATAACTTCGAGGTACTTAATCCAGACTTAGTAATCTGCAACTTGACAAAAGAGGTGTCTTTCGAAATGAATTTCAACATCGACAAAGGAAGAGGTTATGTTCCTTCAGAACAAAACAAATCTAACAATGCACCTATAGGAACGATTGCAATTGACTCTATCTTTACTCCTATTAAGAAAGTTCAATATAGCATTGAAAACTATCGTGTAGAGCAAAAAACAGACTACGAAAAACTAGTATTAGACATTGAGACGGATGGTTCTATCACCCCTCAAAATGCTTTAACTGAAGCTTCTAAGATATTAATTTATCATTTCATGTTATTCTCTGATGAGAGAATTACTCTAGAAACTGAAGCTGTAAAAGCATCAATCCAATACGATGAAGAAACCCTTCACACAAGACAATTACTTAAGTCTAAATTAGCAGATATGGATCTTTCTGTGAGAGCTCTTAACTGTCTAAAAGCAGCTGAAGTAGAAACTCTAGGTGAATTAGTTTCTTATAGTAAGTCTGATTTGATGAAATTCAGAAATTTCGGTAAGAAATCATTGACAGAACTTGAAGAACTTGTTCACTCAAAAGGACTAAACTTCGGGTTTGATGTTGCAAAATATAAGTTAGACGCTGATAAATAATCCTTAACAATGAGACACGGAAAAAAATTCAATCACTTAGGTAGAACAGCCTCTCACAGAAGCGCTTTGCTTTCTAACATGGCATGCTCACTAATTGAACATAAAAGAATAAATACTACTGTTGCTAAAGCTAAAGCTTTAAGAGTATACGTAGAACCTATCTTAACTAAAGCTAAAGAAGATACTACGCACAACAGAAGAATTGCTTTCTCTTACTTACAAAGTAAAGAAGCAGTTGCAGAACTTTTCAGAACTGTAGCTCCTAAAATTGCTACCAGAAATGGTGGTTATACTAGAATCATCAAGACTGGTTTCAGACCTGGTGATGCTGCAGACACTGCATTAATAGAGCTTGTAGATTTCAATGAACTTTACAATCCTAATGCAGAAGAGAAAAAAGCAACTAGAAGAAGCAGAAGATCTACTAAGAAAGAAGCTGCTGTAGTAGCTGCTCCAGTGGTAGAAGAAACTGCTGTAGTAGAAGAGCCAAAAGCTGAAGCTACAGAAGAAAAAACTGAAGAATAATTCTCAGAATTTCTATAAATAAAAAACCATTCAGATTTCTGAATGGTTTTTTTATGCTTATTTTTTACGACTTAACTCGAAAATTTGTCCGTTTTGGGTAATGGTTAGTAAATCGCCTTTAGATATTGCCTTTATACCATCTTTTTCATAAATATCACTTTCGATCTCGGGTAATTCTATCTTGAGTTTGTTTCTTTCGATAAGGATGAAGTTACCTTCCTTAATTCCCGTAGTAAAAGTTACACTCGCTTCCGTACCGTCAAAAGCATGATAAACGTACTCCTTTTTTTCAATTTTATTTTCGGTTTTGGTAATCTTGCCCTCTAAATTGGTATTTTCTAAAATTATAGAATCTGTTTTGCTTACTCCATTAGCATCTATTATTTTGATTACTTTTACTTCCTTTTCTATTACTGTTTTGTTTTTATTATCACAGCTGATAACGCCGATGATGCCTAATATTAAGATATAGTTAAAAGATTTTTTCATTGCAATTTTTTAAAAATTAATAAGTATCTTTAAATAAAATTTGAAGGATTTTATGTTTTAAAAATACAAAAAATACCCTACAAAAATCATAAACTTACATTGCTAAATTATGCGTAAATTTGCAATGCAAAAAATAAGAAAAGAGCTGGTCTTCATTTTTTTTGAAAGATTAGCCCTACAATAGAAACTTTAAAATAGAATAATATGAGTTACATTTCATTTATTGAAGCAAGACAAATTTTGGATTCTAGAGGAAATCCAACTGTAGAAGTTGATGTATTTACCGAAAGCGGTGCAATGGGACGTGCAGCTGTTCCTTCTGGTGCTTCTACCGGAGAACACGAAGCAGTAGAATTGCGCGATGGAGGTTCAGAATATATGGGGAAAGGCGTATTGAAGGCCGTAGAAAATGTAAAAGAAGTAATCGCTCCAGAATTAGTAGGACTTCCAGTTTTTGACCAAAATCTTATCGATCAAATTATGATTGACTTAGATGGTACAAACAACAAAGGAAACTTAGGTGCTAATGCTATTTTAGGAGTTTCTTTAGCTGCTGCTAAAGCTGCTGCTGCTGAATTAAGACAGCCTCTTTACAAATATATTGGTGGTGTAAATTCTAATACACTTCCCGTTCCGATGATGAATGTAATCAATGGTGGTTCTCACTCAGATGCGCCAATTGCATTCCAAGAATTTATGATTATGCCAGTAAAAGCAGATTCTTTCTCTCACGCTTTGAGAAAAGGGACTGAAATTTTCCATAATCTTAAATCTATTCTTCATGACAGAGGTTTATCTACTGCTGTAGGGGACGAAGGTGGTTTTGCGCCAACTTTCAAAGGAACTGAAGACGCTTTAGATACATTACTTAAAGCAATCGAAAAAGCAGGTTACAAACCAGGTGATGATGTAATGATTGCCTTAGACTGTGCTTCTTCAGAATTCTACAAAGATGGAATCTACGATTATAGAAAATTCCAAACTCCAGATTCTGCACAATTTACAAGCAGCGAACAAGTTTCTTACTTAGCAGAATTGGTAAACAAATATCCAATTATCTCTATTGAAGATGGTATGCAAGAAAATGACTGGGAAGGTTGGAAAATGTTAACTGATAAAATCGGTGATAGAGTACAATTAGTAGGAGACGATTTATTTGTAACAAACGTAGAAAGACTTTCTAGAGGTGTTAAAGAAAATATTGCTAATTCTATCTTGGTTAAAGTAAACCAAATCGGTTCATTATCTGAAACTTTAGCAGCGGTACAAATGGCTCAGCATAATAAGTATACTTCTGTAATGTCTCACAGATCTGGTGAAACTGAAGATGCTACAATTGCAGATTTAGCGGTAGCTTGCAACTGTGGTCAGATTAAAACAGGTTCTGCTTCTCGTTCTGATAGAATGGCGAAGTATAACCAATTATTAAGAATCGAGGAAGCTCTAGGAGAAAATGCAATTTTCCCAGGATTAGATGCTTTTAAAATTAAAAGATAATTTATTTACATAAATCTGAAAAACCTCCTACTTCAGGAGGTTTTTTTGTGGATTCTTCATAGTAATTTTATTTTTAAAAACAGCAACTATATCAATTTAGCAAGTTTATTACAGATATAGTAAAAATAAATAGGTTTGCATAATAGAAAGTTTTCGGTAAAATTCTTTTTTTTGTATTTTTACTGAAAATATATTCTAAAACATGTCAGATAATAAAGTTATACTCAATTACGACGGAAATTCTTATGAGTATCCTATCGTAGAAAGCACAATTGGTGATAGAGGTATTGATATTTCTAAATTGAGAGATCAAACCGGACTTATTACTTTAGACCTAGGCTATAAAAATACAGGAGCCACTTTAAGTGATATTACTTACTTAGATGGTGATTTGGGAGAACTTTTCTACAGAGGTTATCCTATTGAGCAAATTGCTGAGAAATCTAATTTTTCTGAAGTAATGTACTTATTGCTTCACGGTGAATTACCAAACGCTTCTCAGTTTACTCAATTCGAGAATAACATTAAGAATTACAACTTCGTAGCCGAAGAAATGAAAAAAATTCTTGATGCTTTCCCTCGTTCTGCGCATCCAATGGGTGTACTTTCTGCTCTTACTTCTGCTCTTACAGCATTTAACCCAAAAGCTGTAGACGTAAAATCTAAAGAAGAAATGGACCATGCTGCAGAATTATTATTGGCTAAATTCGCTCATCTTTGTGCTTGGACTTACAGAAAAACCAATGGTTTCCCGCTTAACCACGGAGATAACAGTCTAAATTATGTAGAGAATTTCTACAAAATGACTTTCAGAAAACCATACGAAGAGTTCGAAATTGATCCAGTAGTGGTAGCTGCGCTAGATAAATTATTAATTCTACACGCAGACCACGAACAAAACTGTTCTACTTCTACAGTAAGAATGGTAGGTTCTGCTCACACAGGTTTATTTGCATCTATTTCTGCGGGAGTTTCTGCATTATGGGGACCACTTCATGGTGGTGCAAACCAAGCAGTAATCGAAATGTTAGAAATGATTGAAAAAGACGGTGGAGATGTTGCTAAATATGTAGAAAAGGCAAAAGATAAAGAAGACAGCTTCAGATTAATGGGATTCGGGCATAGAGTTTATAAAAACTTTGACCCAAGAGCTAAAATCATCAAAAAAGCTGCAGACGATATCTTAAACAAACTAGGAGTTCACGACAAAGCTCTAGACATTGCAATGCAACTAGAAAGAGTAGCACTAGAAGATGATTACTTCGTAGAAAGAAAACTATATCCAAACGTAGATTTCTACTCTGGTATTATCTACAGAGCATTAGGAATTCCTACAGAAATGTTTACAGTAATGTTCGCATTAGGACGTTTACCAGGATGGATTTCTCAATGGAAAGAAATGCGTCTTCACGGTGACCCAATTGGTAGACCAAGACAAGTGTATCAAGGTGCTCCAAAACGTGATTACGTTCCTATGGAAAACAGATAATTTTAACAAATTTATAAAATGGAAACCTCTCAAATTTTGAGAGGTTTTTGTTTTTTATAGAGAAGTGAATTTGAAAATGGTTCTATGCATGATTTATTGCCGTTTTTTGGAAACCGATGTGCATGTTGCACAACTCAAATATATAAAAATTAGTATTTCAATAGGATATTTTATAAATTTATTCATGCAAGGAAAGAAGAATAAAACCAAGTGTTTTAGCCCAAGTTATTGCCTTAAAACAAGGGAAGAACTTTGCTTTTGTAAATCAGTCTTCCCAAGCATCAATAACTCAATTTTAAGCACCCCAATTTTAAGCATTTTGACCGTTAACTAAAAAATAAACCTCGCTTAAAAGTACTTAAACGAGGTCAAAATTTTATGTTTTTGAAAACTATTTTCTAAAAAAAGGAGTTGTGCAACAGTTACCCGTGTTAGCAGAAGTTTTTTATTTCTCGAATTTTACATATTCAATTGCTTCGTCTATGTTATTTTTATAATTTTCAATTGAATATTTTATTGGAATATCTGGAATTAGCGGACCAAAATAACCTTTCCAATTTTCCCAAAATTTCGTTGAATAACCAACAATTATCTTTGAATTTGGAAGATAAAAGCCTCTTGTTTCTCCATAATGATTAACATTTCCGCTTGTTGACTCTCCTATTAGAATTGAGTTGTAATTTCTTTTCAAATCAATAGCATTCATTAAAGAAGAAGAAAAAGTTTTCTTGCCAATTAAAACGTATAGAGAACCTTTTTTGTTAATGTAGCTTGTTCTTAATTTTTCTAAAAATGGTTTTAATATTGCTGAATTTCCGCCACTGTTATTTCGTAAATCTATAATAAGTTTTTCAGGCTTTTGAGTTTCAATGATATTGAATAATTCTTTGTTAAAAGTTTCAAACAGTTTTCCGTTTTGTTCGGAACAATCCTGATAATTAAAGTATAATATTTTATTGTTCTCTAAAAATTCATACCAATAATTGTCCTTGGTTTTGAATCTTAAAAGATGAGAATTTAAAGTGTTAGAAGAAGTTCTTTTATTTTCTGCTGAAAGTATTATTTCCTGTTTGTCTAAGACGAATTTAGCACTTGAATCTGATTGTGTAATATTCAAGCCTTTTAATATTTTCGGATTATTCACAAAGTTTAGAAAGTAATTTACAAAGTAAGATTTATTATCATCTTTAATAATTGTTTTATATTTTTTGATTACGTTTTTTACCGAAATTTTTTCGATTCCGTTAAGTTTTTTGAAAAGCAAACTTGAATTGATAGAATCAGTTTCTGTCACAAAAATGCCTTCTTTAAAGAAATCAAAATGTATGGGAAAAATTGTTGGATATTTTGGTTCTATTCTAGTGTGTTCGTCACCAATTTCTTTGATTAATTTGTAAAGTTCAATTTCAAAAGTTTCTTCATTTAGATTTTTGCTTTTACTTTCGATTTCTAAAATTTTTAGATTGAATTCTTTTTCAGAGATTTTTGCAAACAAATTTTTATGTCTTTGAGGTAATTCGGTTTTAAGAAATTCTAAATCTTCAACGAATTGCTTTTCTGTTAAATTTTGCGCATAAATTTTATGAGTTGCAAATATAAATAGGAAAGATGTGAATAAAAATTTCCTACGAAATTTAGTTAAAGTTAAATTTTCCATTTTTTAGTTTTCTCCTTTAAAGACAATTTATAACTGTATTTTGTTACAAAATTTCTGCTAACGGTTCGGGGCTTGGCGATGGTGGCACTTTTAGCACGAAAGTTTGATAGATGTACTAACTTTCAATTTTGCAGAAATGTTCAATCGAAGCCGTTTTCTGCCACTATCGCCAAACCCTTGTTGTGTGCCGTTTTTATTTGATATATTTTTCAAACGGTTTTACAAATTTCGTAATCATATCGTCTGCACGTTTTTTGGCTTGTGTTACGAAATGTTTCAAGTAAGATTTCGCCCAACTTTCCATAGTTCCGTTAAATGATTGGTCTAAGTCCCGAACGTGAAACTGAATTTGCATAGCTGCTGCCCAATTAATGTATAAGTCGCTCGGTTGTGCTTTGAACAAACAAGCAAAATGTGTGTCGTGGCAAACTAATTTATCGTTGTCCAACAGCCAATCAATTTCAAAATAGTTGATTGTAAAATCGTCAAATTCTTTATTATCAAGCATTTTAGCACAAACTTGTGCTAACTTAAATGCAGAAATAATGTTTGGCGGTTGTGCCGATTTTGAAACATTACGAGTTTTAATGTCAATGATTTCGTAAAAATCGTCTTTAACTACTAAAATGTCGGCTGTGTCGTTTTGTTTTTCGTCAAACGGATTCTCAATACTCCATTTGTCTGTTGCATTTTTTCCACGACTTAGCAAAAACAAAACGGTTGGCGAATTGAACAATGCCTGTCTTGCTTGAAACCCGATTACGTTCGGATTTTTGCTAAACAAATCGTTCAAATATTCGTATTGACGAAACGTATTTTTCGGGAATTGTTTTTTGATTTCAGCGTAAACGTGTTTGTCAAACGGTTCTCCTGCTGCGTGTCCCGATAATGTTCCCGAAAGTGGTTTCGGAACGGAAGTCCCTTTTAAATTCTTTGCTAACTTGGTGTAATTTACGTTCATTTAATTTCAAAAAGTTGGTTAAACAATGGATTGATTTTTGAAAACAACTTTTCGTCTTTGTTAGTCAAAAATTGTTGAGTAATATCGGTAATAGAATTGTGTAATGAAACTTCATCTTCGTTGTTCCAATCAATTTTTCTGAATGGAATACTTGCAATCGGTTTTTCCGAAAACTCAACAATATTTCCTTTTACAATACCGTTGCATTTCAGCCAATCAAAAATTATCGGTTGATTGAGATAAGCCAAAATGTATTCAATACTTTCTTTGGTTTCGGACTTTTTGAAAATTGCAGTAACGTCTTGCGTGGGGAAAGTGCCACTTTCAACGAGTGCAAAACGGAAATAATTTTTATTGGAAATTCTTTCTTTGCAAGGTACAAAAATTCGTTTGTCGGCTTTGCTAAACAAATTGAAATTTCGTAGAAAAACCCACTCCCAATAATTGATTTTGCGATTGTATTGATAGCGTTTTTCTAAATCTGTTTTGTATTTCTGAAAGTGCAAATAAAAATTAGGATATGTTTTTTGAAATTCGGTTTCTTCTAAATTCTCATTGATAAAAATGTATTTCGTGATGCTTTCAGCAAAAAACGGTGTCAAATCTTTGGCTTTAACTACGTTAATAGTTGCTGATTTTTCGGCACTATTTAGTTCGTGTCCGTTTACTTGAAATGCTTTATCAAGCCCACTAACAAGCCCGTTGCCGATGTCGCAAATTTCGCCAATCGTGTGAAACTCCGTTTTTCCTTCGTCAAAAAAACTAAGTAAAGATGTCGGAGCGTGTTTTTGGCAAACGGTTTCTAATATCTGTAATTCTTTCCGAACTTCATCACTTTGCAACAACCAACGTTCATTGGTCTTAAATTGTGAAACTTGCAAATATTCTGCGTCTTTAAACGGAATTTGATTTTTCAGATTTTCAAGCGTTTCGGAAGTCAGTTTTTGATTAGCGTAAAATTTTGCAACCTTAATTTTGTCTGATTTTCCTTTGCTTTTTACAAACTTAAAAATAACGATTGAAACCGTTACTTTGTCAAAAATCGGTGTTTCGTTGAAATGATAAATTTCTTCAAAATAGCCGTGTTGCACCATATAATTGCGAAGCGTAACGGAATGAGTTGTATTCATCCAATACTCTGGGCAAATAAAAATTAGTTGTCCGTTTTCATTCAAAAGTTCAATAGATTTGAGAATGAAAATATAAAGATAATCGCAAAGCGAATTAAAATATTTATTCCAAATCGGATTGAGTGAAAGCTCCTGTTTTAGCTCGTCTTCCAAATTTTTCCAACGTATGTAAGGCGGATTTCCGATGATTAAATCAAACTTGTCGTCAATATTTGCAGACACAAAACTTTCGTAGCGAACACAAGAAAATTCTGTCGCCAAGTCTTGGTCAATTTCGTAAGCTGTTAGATTTTTATAGCCTTTCTGTTGCAGGATTTCTAAAAAAACACCTTCGCCACAAGAGGGTTCTAAAATTTTTGAATTAGTGGAAATGTCAGCCAAACCAAGCATAAAATCCGCCACTACTTTTGGTGTAAAGTATTGTCCGAATTTATTTTTGCTACTCTGTTTTACTACTGTTTTCATTCAAAGTCAAATTGATTTCTTTATTTTTACAAAGATACAATAATTGTTTGTTAGGGGATTAAGTCAAGTTGAAATTTTTGCTCAACTTTTCTGTCGGAGTACGGTCGTCCTAAAATGGCACACAACGGGAAAGGGCTTTGCGAGGTGCGGGCTACTGCAACCGGAAGTGGAGAGGATAACCGAACGCTAGCAAAAACTTTTTCCATTTTTTAAAATTACGAAAAAACTAAAAAATGGAAAAGTTGTTTGCGGGTATTTTCTACAAATTTTCTGAGATTTACTTCAACCCCGCATCTTGCAAAACCCATGTTATCTGCAGGCATTTTTTAGTGTGTTGAAGATTTAGAGAAAAAGTTCATAACAAAAACACCTGCAACAATCAAAATAATTCCAATAATTGCTGGTAAATCCAAAGATTGTTTAAAGATAATTACTGAAATCAATGCAGTTAAGACAATTCCTAAACCTCCCCAAATCGCATAAGCAATTCCTAAAGGTATTGATTTTAATGCTTGAGAAAGGAAGAAAAAGCAAGCAATATATGCTATTATTGTTATTGTCGTGGGTAAAAGTTTTGAAAATCCGTCAGATGCTTTCATAAAACTTGAACCTAAAACTTCAAGAACAATCGCTAATGCTAAATATAAATATTTCATTGTTTGTTATTACTTTTTGTTAAGATAAAATTACTATAATTTAAATTCTTAGATAGTTTTTTTGTGAAATTCCTTCTATGAAATGGGTTTGGATATGCTTGCAGATAACGGTTCTCGGATTGGCGATGTGGCGGATAAGGAAACTAAAACTTTCTATAATCACTGAACTTCAACGGAAGCAAAAATCTTCGATTAAGCACTAAACCCGCCATATTGCCAAACCGATGTTATCTGCGGTTATTTTAGGTAATCAAATGTATTTTCTACAATATATTTCGGACTTCTTTTCAAAAAATCCATAAAGAGTGCAGTATGAGTTCCGCCCATTAAAATAAAAATCCTATCGTTCTTTGTAACCGGTATTTGATTAAGATTTGAAAACATTACAAGATTTCGGTGATAAAATTTTCCTGCTTCATCTGCACCCTCGGATTTTCCTTTACTTGAACTAAAGGTCAAAACATCTGCATTCATTATGATTAAACTTTCTAGATATTGTGGGTGATTATTTAGTTTAAATAATTCATAAAAAGGGATGCCTTCTTCTGGATTTTCCTTTTCATTTTCATCGAGCATTTTCCAATATTTATTTGCGGTATTTTTGTCAACCACGTTAGTAAGTTCATTTGCTATGTAGTAGTTATAACCTTCTTTGAAATCAATTCCGTAAATTTTCTTTGCCTCACTTAATCTTCCAACTTCATAAGCGAGTAATTCTATTTCAGTAGGTTTTTTATATTTTGTAGCAGGATTTTTTACATAATTCAAATAATCAGCATTTCTTAAACTATCATTCTTGGACAAATCTTCAATGACAATAATTGTTGGTTTGAATTCCGCTAATAGTTTCGCGACCTTTCTTACCTCAGTTTGATTTTTTTTATTGTTCTCATCGAATTTCGTTGAAGATGCGTCAGAGGTTTCTCCAAAATGAAATGTCGCAACATTTAATACGGGGATTGCATCGTTAAATTTAGTTTTATAAATATTTAGTTTTTCGTAAGGCACATTTTGTGCAAAAAGATTTATTGTCGTCACAAAAAATAAGAATGTCAAAAGTTGTTTCATTTTTATGCAGGTTTGGTTTATAATCGCAGATAACGGTCGAGTGTATGTGCCGTAAGGGATTGCGGAGTAGTTCCCTGTCCACCGACACGAAAGTTTGAGCGGGCTACAATGCTTGAATACCCACTGAAACCCTTATGGCATATACACTTTGTTGTGCGTTCGGCTTTTATTTATTTCATTTTCTTATTGTAAATTGAAGCAAAGTTACTAATTTTGCATTCCACCTGTAAGAAGTCATAATGAATAAAAATAAATTGCCTGTAAGATTTACAGGTCAGCACTTTACAATTGACAAAGTGCTAATTGAAGATGCAATAAAACAATCAAGAATTAATCAAAACGATACGGTCTTAGATATTGGTGCAGGAAAAGGATTTCTAACTGTACATCTACTACAAAAGGCAAAATTAGTCATTGCGATTGAGAATGATTTTGAGTTAATAACGCATCTAAAACACAAATTTAAACAAACTCAAAACATTCAAGTTTTTGGATGTGATTTCAGGAATTATAAAATTCCTAATTTTTCGTTTAAGGTTGTTTCTAACATACCATTTGGTATAACATCAGAAATTTTAAAAATATTGATGTTTGAAAATATGGAAAGTTTTCAGGGCGGTTCAATTTTCCTGCAATTAGAACCTGCTAAAAAGTTATTTGTAGACAAAATCTTTAATCCTTACACTATCCTATATCATACATTTTATAGTTTGAAGATAGTTTACGAAATAAATCCTAATAGTTTTATACCTCCTCCAACTGTTAAGTCTGCTTTTCTTAAAATTGAACGAAAACCTTTACATATTGATTTTAATCAGAAAGTCAAATATTTAAATTTTCTATCCTTTCTGTTACAAAAACCTAATTTACCTGTCAGAACGGCTTTAAAATTAATATTCAGAAAAAGTCAGGTTAATGAGATTTCCGAAAAATTTGGAATTAATTTGAACTTAAAAATCGTGAATCTATCTCCAAGTCAATGGGAAGATTGTTTTATTGAAATGCTGAAAGTTGTCCCTGAAAAGTTCCACCCTTCATAATCACTTCTTTTATATTAAGGTGGTATTTCCATTATCGGGGTCTTGTCTTTTAAGCTGACGCACAACGGAAAAAGTATTGGCGAAGTGCGGGCTTTCGAAGAACGAAAAGTTCAAGAAACACCAACGTAGCGAATGCTTTTTCAATACTGCTAACTTACAAAAAATTGCAGAATTGAAAAGCATGAGCGGATTATTTTTTCTGCTTTTCAATTTTGCACTTCACCCCGCATTTTGCCAATACTATGTTAGCTGCAGTGTTTTTTAGATATTCATTAGCAAGAAATACCAATTTTCTTTATTCGTCCAATTAAATTCAATGTCACGTTTAAAAATAATTGATTTATCTCTTTTAATTTTCCATTCGTCTTTCCAACCTGGAACAATTTCTGTCTCGGCAAGATATTTGGTTCCATTCATTATTGAAACTGATTTTGCTTTCCCTTTTTGGACTGTTTCTGCATAATATTTGTGGTCAGTCAAACAAATAAATTTTGTCAAATCAAATCCATCGAAATTTTGAAGTCTTTCGATATCAATCAAAGCATCATAACAGTCAATATCTTTTGCTCTATTACTATTTTTCATAAAACATTTTAATTCGATTGCGCATTTTACTTCTTCAGTGTTGTCACGCAAAATGCAAACAATATCAATACTTTTCTTTTCATATTTTGTTTCCATTTCTATTTCAAAATCTTCGTTTGGAAAAATACAGTATAAATTTCCCAAATCAAAAATTGTCTTTGATAAATGTAGTTGAAGACTAGATTCTTTATTAATGGTTAATTTTTTTGAAATTATTTTCTGAAAAATTATTTCCCAAGCAAGTTCAATTATTTGACTTAATCTTTCTTTTTTGTTTAGTTCTATCACGGCGTTTTTTTAACATTGCAGCTAACGGGAAAAGTATTGCCGAAGAAGCGGGCTTTTTATAACCGAGATTTCAAAAGAAACACTTCCCGAAGCAAAAATTTTTCCCTTTTTCAAACTTACAAATTTTCTTTGGAAAAGGGGAAAATTTTTGCGACTATTTTCACTAAACGCTCAAAGAATTCCTTCAACCCCGCTTTTTTGGCAATACTATGTTGGCAGAAGTTTTTTTTAATTCACTATAATACTTGTAGTTACTTGTGTATTTTTTTTGATTGAAATTTCAGGATGAATTGTGCTTACCCAAACCAAATTATTTCCTTGCTGTCTGAACGCTTCAAAATAGTAAGTTGTTGGAATGTCGCTTGTAATATATGTTGATAAATCAAAATTTGCTAAACCATTGCTGTCAGAAGTTACTTGTTTTTCTATGGCTGGAAGATTTGCCGAACTTGTTACTTTGCTTTTAAACATCATAACAATGACGTTTGATTGCGGAACATTTTGAGCGTTAACTACATTCATTTTTATAGAAGTAGTAGTTGTTTGAGTATTTGTTGTTGAAGATGAAGAGGAAGAAGAGTTTTCATCTCTACTACAAGATAGAAAAAATAAAGTAATGGTTGTTAATAAGAATATTTTTTTCATTTTTTGTTAATTTATTTGTTAGTTTTTGTTACTTCATCAAATTTTAGTTCAGTCTTTTTGCCTTTCCCATATTCTACAATCAAGACATTTGAGTTAATTCCAATAATTTTTCCGTCAATAATATCTCCTTTTCTTTTAAAAACCACAGAGTCACCAACTTCAAGTTTAATTTCTGCATTGGCAGAAGTATTCACAGAAACCATTGCATTTTGAATTCCCCAAACATCACCTACAACTTTTACTTTTTTACCGTTGTCACGAACAAAAATTTTCGCATTCCGAATAAATTCACCTTCATATTTTTTGGTCAAGTTGTCAATAGCATTTTCCAACGCATCTGTATCTGCGTCTGCAATTCCTTCGACTTCTCGATTCAAGAGGACATATTTTTTACTATCATCCAAATTTCTGTTACTGATAGAAGTTAAATCTCCAATTCTCACCCAAGAACCACAGGAGATAAGTGTAGAGCAAGTAAATGCTACAAGAAATAAATTTGTGTTTTTCATAAAAACTTTAGATGTTAAAATGCTTACTTTCAGACATTTTAAAGTCGCTGTTTCGGCTATTCCGACTATTGTAAGAATTCCCGAGTTTTCTTTTTATGACGGGTTTTTATAAAATTTCTGCCAACACTCAAATAAATGTAATTCGTTTGCAAGGTGCTTTAAATAGGGCTTTATAGTTAATTTATTGGCGGTAAAGTACAACATAAGTACAACAAATTAAAAATGTTCTATAAAACTGTAAATACCTTTCTTTTGCTTTTGGGCTTGGAAACAAATATACTGAAAATAAGGTAAATGAGTGCAAAAATATGAATTTGCTGCTTTTGCCCAACCGTTTACAAGCAATAATTCATTCAGACATTCGCCGGAAGGCAGAATGATATACGCCAAATCTCTCAGCCAAAAATCTGTGCGGTTATCCAGTTCTGTTAAAACTGTGATCCGTGTGCCGGGTGGACAAACACTCAAAACATAATCTAAACTTTGTAATCCATACTGAAGCAGTAAACTGGCAGGAATACCGCTTTTCGCTTCATCCTCCCGCATCTTTCTGGAAAAATGAACTTCCGGTGCATCCAAACCGTAAAGTCTTATTTCACGCCTTTCCTGTGTGAATTCCTGTTTTATTTTTAGACTGTCGCCGTCCAAAACTTCTTCCACAATCCAAAACGGTTGGACATGGATGTTTTTAATCTGAAAATATTTTGCGGACGGATTTCCTGTTGTGCTGTCTTCCATTTCGTTAAGGTTTGCACTAATTTCGTTGTATTTCATTGATTTACAGTATTTTAACTATTGTTTTTTCAAAGTTAATAAATGAAATTTGTATCTGTCTAGACAACAGTGTTTTTCTCTCTTTTCTAATTTTTAAAATTTAAAACAATGGCAAGACAAAAAGGTCTTATGAAATACGTCGGAACGATTGGCGACGTGAGACACTTCAAAATCAAAGGTCAGGAAGGCTTCTTCGCAGGTATGGTCGGCGGTCCAACTGCTGAACAGGTGAACAACGCCCCTGAGTTCGAAAGAACGCGCGAAAATATGAACGAATTTGGCGGATGCGCCAAAGTCGGCAAATCGTTAAGAACGGCGCTTTCCGCTCTTATGGGAAAATTTACGGATCCACAGGTAACTGGAAGATTGACTTCGATCATGAAGAAAATCAACCTTGAGGACGGAACCGAAGCGAGAGGTTACAGAAAGGTTGAAGTTTCCACACAGAAGAATTATCTGCTTGGATTTGAATTTAACAAAAACCTTTCAATCTCAGGCATCTTCAATGCTCCGTATGACATTGAGCCGGACGCTGCGAGAACTTCTTCAGATTTCATCGTGGCTGCTTTTAATCCTGCTGATCTAATCTCTGCTCCTTCAGGTGCAACCCATTTCAGACTGATTAATGCTTTGGCGGTTCTTTCTGATTTTTCCTACAACCCGACCACAGGAAGTTATGAGCCTGACGATATGGTGAATAACGAGTTGACTAACATCGCTTATTCTCCATACATTCCTTTGAATGCGGCTTATGCAGGTTCAACCATTACAGCAACACTTCCGGGAGCTCCTGTGTTGGACAATAAAGTTTCGGTGGTTCAGTGTATCGGCATTGAGTTCTTTCAGGAAGTTAACGGAAATTATTATCCGTTTGCGAGCGGAAACTGTCTCAAAATAGAGGAAGTATTTTAGGATAAAATCTTCAAAGGGCTTCCCAAATCGGGAAGCCCTTTTTATTTCAATTATTTAATTCACAAATACCTAATCAGTTATGAAAACAAAAATCATCAGAGTAGCACAAGGCAAGGAAAGCACTCTTTCCCATCTCTATATTGACGGCATTTTCCAATGCTTTCTCTTGGAAGATAAAATACGCGATAAGAAAATCATGCATAAAACAGCCATTCCCGAAGGTATTTTCAAACTGCGTTTAAATACTTGGGGCGGAATGAACAAAACGTATTTCCCTAAATATGGACCAATCCACAAAGGCATGATTGAGATTGCCGAGCTTCCAACATTTAGTTCCGTATACATTCATATCGGAAACACGATTGAACAGACTGCAGGTTGTCCACTTGTCGGACTTTCCTACATCAAAAAGGACGGCGATTTTCAGGTTCTGCAGAGCGTGGATGCTTACAAGCAGGTTTACAAAAAACTCTATGAAGCCGCTACAGGAAAAGATAATCAGATTGAGATTAAAAATATTTTTCAATTCTAAAAGCCTATTATTATGCAAACAGAAATCACGCTCAATGTTTTGTTCGGTTCTCTTTCTTCCGTTCTCCTTGCGATTGTGGCGTATTTTATTCGCCAATTACACAGCGATTTCAAGAGCATGGAAAAGGACATTTCAGAAGTCAAGACCATGGCTTTACTTATCAAGACAGAGTTTAAAAACAGTTATGACCTTCTCAATCAGAAAGTGGATTTTCTGGAACAGAGAGTTTCCAAATTAGAGTTTAACCAATTAAAAAATCAGGATCATGAAACAGAGAAATCTTAACCTAGTTAGCAGAATTCAGGAACCAACGCCAAAATGGTTCAGAATTGTTAGAAATCTTGGATTGGCTTTATCAGCAGTTGGCGGTGTTCTTGTGGCAGCTCCGGTTGCACTTCCTGCAACTGTTGTTGCGTTCGGTGGGTATTTGCTTTTGGGCGGTTCTATCATCGGGGCGGTCTGTCTTGTCCTAAAATAGCTTTACACAAAAAAGTGTAAAAGAATGAACAAACGACAAATTATTTTAGGATTAAAA